>NZ_JANFQH010000006.1:0-397529 GCF_024436295.1 Megasphaera sp. SC8-1
AAGTGATAGTTTGTAGCTTGCACTTTGTAGTGCAAAACTCAAACTATTGAATTGATTGGTGTTATCCTCACACGAAAGTGTAAGCATAACCCACACTCTGGCGTTCATTCAGTTCATTGTTCAGTTTTCAAAGGTCATCGTTGTCGTCGTTTATCGCGGCGACTTGTATATCTTACCAAACTGTGAATACTTTGTCAAGAACTAATTTGAATCTTTTTTAATTCGTTTCGTCCGCTCCAGTACAGCTGGTTTCTATATAATACCATCTTCCCCGACAAAAGTCAATGGTTATTTTTCAGAATTTCAAAATAACGATGGATATGGCAGGCCAGGAAGACCGTGAATCGCTGTTCCCAATCGTTCAGGTCATAAGGGATGAGTTTTTCCGCCTTATGGATGCGATAGGCTACGGTATTGCGATGGGTATAGAGTTGGGCCGCTGTTCCCTTCAAGCTGCCGTCATGGCAGAGGTAGGCTTCCAGCGTTTCATACAGGCTGGACTGGTGTCCTTCATCGTAAGCCAGTAAGGCTCCCAGGGCCCGGTCATGAAGGACGTGCAGCACCTGGTCATCGGGCTGGGAAAAGAAGAGGGCATAAGCGCCGAGGGCCCCAAAATAGCACCAGGACTGCTGGTGGAGGCGCCCCCAGATGAGGGCCTGCTGCCCCTGGCGGCAGCTGTCCGGCAGGGCTTTTAAGTCAGGTGCCGTCACTCCCTGCCCCGTCACCAGCTGTTCATGGCCTTTGAGCCAGGCAACGAGAGCTGCTGGCAGTTCTCCCTGCAGGAGCAGGACGACGGTGTCCTTATAAGGAAATATAAAGTACGGCTGACCCAAGCCATTGAGAAAGGACTTGCTATCGGCTAAAAAAGACGCATCGGCATCGGCGCCGGCCAGGACCAGGGCCGTATACGGCCCCTCTTCTTTCCATCCGGTCAAGGCCAGTTCCGTCAGGACCGACGAGCCCTGGACGCCGAAGAGAAATTCCTTCCAGGCCGTAATGGCCCGGTATTCTTCGCGGTGGGTCAAGAAGAGGGACGACAAGAAGGATTGGGTAATGTCTGCCAGCCGCACTTCCCAGGGCAGGGTAAACAACGGGAAAGCCGCCGCATCACAGCGGTCCTTCAAGGCGTCCGTAATGTCCGACGCCAGGAGATATTTCCCCGTATTGACCACGAGTCCTGCCGCATCGGCCGCCAGCAGGGCGTCGACGAAGGCCTCCAGCCAGTGCGGGTCGCCGTGGCTGGCCAGGCCCGTCGTAAAGATGAAGGCATGGGGCCGCAAGAAAGTACCATAGTCCGCATCTTCCATGACCTGGACCCAGGCGACGTCATGGCTCAGCCCCTGACGGCCGGCCAGGAGTTCCAGTTTATATTTGTTTTCATCCTGTTTATAAAGCCGATCGATGGATAGAGACATCGGTCATCCCCCCACTCTTCTTGTGCTGCCAGCACAGTATCTCTCTTTTAACTTTGGTTCCCCGGCTCATTGCCGTTTTTAATCATTAAACGTATAATTTACGTATCATTTAAGTTTATCTATGTAAATTCTTTAGTATCAGCAAATTAACCTAAGATTTTACATTCTAATTGTCATAAGGGGGAGACATTATGTTAAAAGATGAATTACCGAAAATCGTTACCCAGACGGTTCCCGGCCCGAAAGCCGCTGCCGTATTAGCCCGCCGCCGTCAGGCCATTCCCGATGCCATCGGCACCATCTATCCGACGGTCATCAAACGCGGTGAAGGCGCTATGTTCGAAGACGTGGACGGCAACTATTTCCTCGATTGGGTCGGTGGCGTCGGTGTCTTGAACATCGGTTATTCTCAGCCGGAAGTCGTCAAAGCCGTCCAGGACCAGGCCGGTAACTATTTCCACGCCATGGCCAATATCGTCACCCACGAAGGCTATGTTGCCTTAGCAGAAAAGCTCAATGCCATCGCTCCCGTCAAAGGCGATAAAAAGCGGTCATTCTTCATCAACAGCGGTGCCGAAGCCGACGAAAATGCCGTCAAAGTCGCTAAAGCCTATACGAAACGGCCGAATATCATCGTCTTCTCCGGCGCCTTCCACGGCCGCACGCTCATGACCATGGCTATGACGGCAAAAAAAGCCTACGCCCGTGGCATGGGGCCTTTCCCGGACGGTGTATACCGTGCCGAATTCCCTTATCTTTACCGTAAACCGGCTGGCATGAGTGACGACGAAGCGCTGGAATTCTACATGAATTCCCTGAAGGAAGTCTTCATGTATTCCTCGCCGGCCGAATACGTCGCAGCCATTGTCGTCGAACCGCTCCAAGGCGAAGGCGGCTTCATCCCAGCGCCTATCCCTTGGATCAAAGCGCTGCGCAAAGTCTGCGATGACAACGGCATCTTGCTCATTGCCGACGAAGTCCAAACTGGCTGGTGCCGTACGGGCCGCATGTTGGCTACAGAATACTGGAAAGAAGCCGGCTGCCCGCCTGATATCATCGCCACAGCCAAATCTATCGGCGGCGGCGTTCCCCTCGGCGCCGTCGTAGCCCGCGAAGAAATCATGGAATCCGTCCCGGCCGGCGTCATCGGCGGTACCTTCGGCGGCAACGCCCTGGCCTGCGCTTCGGCTCTGAAAGTCATTGAAATCATGGAACGGGACCACTTGGCAGACCGGGCCCTGGAAATCGGCAAAAAAGTCTGTGCCCGCTATGAACAGTGGAAACAGAAATACGACGTCATCGGCGATTACCGCGGCTTAGGCGCTATGCTCGGCCTGGAATTTGTCCACGACAAAGCCGGCAAGGAACCCTATCCGGAACTGGTCACAGCCGTCATCAAGGAAGCTGCCCAGCACGGCCTGATCATGGAAAACTGCGGCATTTACGACAATGTCATCCGCTTCCTCTGCCCCCTCGTCGTCACCGACGCCCAGCTCGATGCCGGCCTGGATATTCTGGAACAGGCTATCCTTACCTGCACGAAATAATCAGTACTTCTCTCCCATGACATCGAGGGCGACCATAGCCATGGCCTTGGCGCCCGTCAATGCCTGCATCTTGCCCAGGTCGCTGCCCGCGGCTTGGGCAAATTCTTTGGTATGGGCATTGATGTCGTAGCCGATGCAGATTTCCGGCTGGCTGACCCGCGTGACCTGGCTGACATTGCCTACGTCCGTCGAGCCTTCGGCATAATCGTCGTCGCGGACGCCAAATTCTTCATAGAGCTGGTTGAAGGCGTCGGCAAAGTAAACGTCCATCTTGGGGTCATTGATCATATTTTTATAGAGCGGTTCATAATGGACCATTTCCACTTTCGCTCCGTGTGCGTCGGCGACGTCACGGGCGATTTTTTTTATGTCCGGCAGCATCTTTTCTTCCAGGTATTCCACCTTCAAGGCCCGGATAGTCGCTTTGAGGACGGCCCGGTCGGGGATGATGTTGGGAGCCGTCCCGCCTTCGGTGATGATGGCGCCGATGATATGGCGTTCGGTCAGGGTTTTTTCATAGGCTTTCAGGCGGCCGTAGAAATCGACGAGGGCGTCGAGGGCATTGACGCCGTGATAGGTGGCATCGGCCACGTGGGCTGCCTTGCCGAGGAAGGTGAACTGCAGGGGGTGCGTCGCATAAGACGTGCCGCCGATATACGTCTGATCCGTACCAGGATGGACGATGACCGCCGCTTCCAGGCCGTCGAAGACGCCGTGTTCGCTCATATAGACCTTGCTACCCACCGTTTCTTCAGCCGGACAGCCGTAGACATGGACCGTCGCCTTCGTACCGGCCGCTTTGGCAAAGGCCAGGGCTGCGCCGACGCTCATGGCCGCGATGAGGTTGTGGCCGCAGCCATGGCCGATTTCCGGCAGGGCATCGTATTCGGCCAAAAAGCCCATCTGGAACGGACCGTTGCCGCAGACAGCGTGAAAGGCCGTCGGAAAGGCATCGGCGACGGGATTGTCGATGGCAAAGCCGTGGTCCTGCAAGATTTTTTTCAGCGTCGTCGAAGCGAAGACTTCGTTCATGCCCGTTTCCGGGTGGTCGTGAAGGGCGTCGGCAATACCGTAGATGACCGGCTTCAATTCATCCACATAGTGGCAGGCCTGGTCTTTCAATTCTTTATATTCCATGGAATCCTCTCCTATTCAAATTACAGTAAAGTAAAGCGCACGCCGTCCAGCCGGGCTTCGAGGCCGGCCCTCTGCCCCAGGGGCAGCCAGGTGTTGTCGGCACCGTGGCCGAAAGGCAGGTCCATGACAGCCGGCTTGCCCCATTTCTTGGCATAAGCCCGCAGGACTTCTTTGACGGTCCATTCGTAAGGGGCCTTTTCTTCGGGGCCGCAGTGATAAAATTCGCCAAAGGCAATGGCCCGGACGCGGTCGATGAGGCCCGCTTCCTCGAACTGGCAGAGCATGCGGTCTAGCGCATAGGCATCTTCACCGACTTCTTCCAGGCAGAGGATGGCCCCGGCCGGCGGGTCGATGGCATAGGGCGTGCCCATGAGGACGGACAGGAGCATCATATTACCCCCGACCAGGGGACCCGTGACGGCACCGGGAACGAGCGTTTTCGGGGAACAATCCGGCGGCAAGGGCAATTCCCGCGCTTCATAGGGGTGCTGCAGGCCATAGGCGAACTGTTCTTTCGTATATTCCGAAGCATCGCGTCCGAGGGACATGACCATCGTCCCGTGGATGGGACAGAAGCCGCAACGCTGGAGGAAGGCCGTATGCAGGGCCGTAATGTCGCTGAAACCGACGAACAGTTTCGGGTGCGCCGCAATGAGGTCATAATCCAAAAGCGGCAGGATGCGCGTCGCGCCGTAGCCACCGCGCAGGCAGACGATGGCCTTGACGGTGTCGTCGGCAAAGGCGTCGTTGATATCGGCGGCCCGCAGCCTGTCGGGGCCGGCCAGATAGCCGTCAAAGGCGGATACGGATTTCCCGATTTTCAATTCATAGCCGAGAGAGCGCAGAAAGACGAGGCCCTTGGTCACATCGGCGCCGGCCAGGGTCGAAGACGGGGCGACGACGGCAATGGTGTCGCCAGGCTGTAAAGGGGCTGCATAGGTATACTCCATAAGGCTACTTCCTTTCTGTTTCATCGATATAGGCTTTCTTGAAGTCGACCAGTCCCAGCGGCGACCAGTGATAGCCTTTGATGTACGGCTGGGCTACATAGGGCTGGGTCGTGTAATACAAGGGGATGATGACGCAGTCGTCGAAGAGCAGCTGTTCCGCTTCATGGAGATAGGCCATGCGCTGGCGTTCATCGTTGCTGGCTTTGGCCTTGGCGATGAGGGCGTTGTAGGCCGGGTTGTGATACTGGGCGTCATTTTCGTCGTCGGCAAAGACGTCGAGGAAGGTCATGGGATCGATGTAGTCGGCGATCCACGAAGCCCGGGCCAGCTGATAGTCGCCTTGGGCACGGGTGGCCATGAAGACTTTCGATTCCTGGTTGGTGATATGGACGTCGACGCCGAGATTTTCTTTCCACATGGCCTGCAACGCTTCGGCGACGGCCTTGTGCATTTCATTGGTGTTGAAGAGGAGCGTCACTTCCGGCAGAGGATGCGAGTCGTCGTAACCGGCTTCTTTCAAGAACTGCCGGGCTTTAGCCGGGTCCTCGCTGATGAGGTTGCCCCCTTCCTTACGGAAATCGCGGCCTGTGGCCTTATCTTTCAGTCCCGGCGGGACCCAGGCATAAGCCGCTTCCTTTTCGCCGCGGACGATGTACTTCATCAGGCTTTCCCGCTGGACGGCCAGGGCAAAGGCTTTGCGGACGCGGACGTCGTCAAAGGGCTTTTTCTGGACATTGAAGACGTAATAATAGGCACCGAGATAAGGGGCGATCTTATAGAGGCCCAGCTTTTCCAGCCGTTCCTGGTCAGCCGGCGGCGGTTCGACAGTCATATTGGCTTGATTGCTTTCGACCAGGGTCAGGCGCGTCGCCTGGGAGTCACTGATGGGGAAGTCGATGTGGTCCAGGATGACCGAATCGGCATCCCAATAGCGGTCGTTCTTGACCAGCTTGATTTCGCTGGAATGGTTCCAGGATACGATTTTATAAGGGCCATTGCAGATCATGCCGTCGGCATCGGCAGCCCACGTATCGGGCTTGGCTTCGACGAGCTGGCGCGGCACGGGATAATAACAGTGGAAGGCCGTCAGGTTGAGAAAATATGGCGTCGGCTCTTTCAAATGGACGACCAGGGTCTGGTCATCGACGGCTTTGACGCCGACTTCATCGGCTGAGGCTTTCTTGTTGAAATAGTCTTCGGCCTTGTCGATGCAAAAGAGCATATAGGCATTTTCCGAAGCCACGTCGGGATCGACGACGCGCTTCCAGGAATATTCCAGGTCGCCTGCCGTAATCGGCGTGCCATCGCTCCATTCGATGCCTGGACGCAGGTGGAAGGTATAGGTCTTGCCATCGGGTGAAATGTCCCAGCTTTCGGCCAGGGCCGGCTGAGGGACATCGTCATCATCGAGGCGGGTCAGGCCTTCAAAAATCTGCAATTCCGTATTGCTTTCGACGAGAGCCGTCGTCATGGCCGGGTCCAGCCGCGACGGTTCCGCTTCCAGGACATAGCTGACCGTATCGGGATGTTGGATGCCGCAGCCGCTGAACAGGACGGCCGCCAACAGACAGGTCAGGAGTAAACATATCTTTTTCATCGTCTGCCCCCTCTCGCATGGTGACAGGCGACGAAACGGTCGTCCGAAACCTGTCGGAAATGAGGCACATCGAGGCGGCAGACTTCATCGGCATAGGGACAGCGCGGATGGAAGACACAGCCTTTCGGCAAATCGAGGGGGCTCGGCACTTCACCGCAGACGATGGTCCGGCGGCGGTAATGCGGGTCCGGCCGGGGCACCGAGGCGATGAGCATCTGCGTATAGGGATGGAGCGGGTCGTGGAAGACGGCGTCGCCCGGCCCCAGTTCGACGAGGCGCCCTAAATACATGACACCCATGCGGCGGCTCATGTGATGGACCATGGCCAGGTCGTGGGCTATGAACAAATAGGACAGGCCCCGTTCCTGCTGCAGGCGCTGCATCATGTTGACGATCTGGACCTGGACGGATACGTCGAGGGCCGAAATGGGCTCATCACAAAAGACACATTCCGGATCGACGGCCAGAGCCCGGGCAATGCCGATGCGCTGGCGCTGGCCGCCGCTGAACTCATGGGGATAACGCTGGGCCGCTTCAGGCCGCATGTCGACTTGTTCCAGTAAGGACGCCACGCGCTGGCGCCGCTGGCCGTCATCGGCACAGAGGTGATAGTTGCGCAAAGGCTCGCTGATGATATCTTCAACGGTCATGCGCGGGTCCAGCGAAGCATAGGGGTCCTGGAAAATCATCTGGACATGGCGGCGATAATCGCGGCCGACGGCGGCGTCAGAGACATCTTTCCCCTTATAAGAAATAGTGCCGCCCGTCTTGGCGTATAAGCCCAGCAAAGTCCGGGCGAAGGTCGACTTGCCGCAGCCCGATTCGCCGACGAGGCCGACCGTCTCCCCTTCACCGATGGTCAGGGACAAATCGTGGACGGCGGTCAGGACCTTTTTCGGCCGGCCCAGCCAGTCCCGCTGGACGACGAAATCCTTGCTAATATGTTTTGCTTCAATGAGGGTCATGGCAATGCCTCCTTTGCCGCTGCGGCCTGGGCCAGCCAGCACCGGTAGTAATGGCCCGGCCCGGCTTCTTCCCGCGGCGGGGCCGCTTCCATGCAGGCTTTCATGGCCCGGGGGCAGCGCGGATAGAAGCGGCAGCCCTGGGGCATGTGGAATAAGTCCGGTGCCTGGCCGGGAATCCCGGTCAGGGCCTTGTCTTTCTGGGATGGATCCGGCAGAGACGCCAAGAGGCCCTTCGTATAGGGATGGGCCGGGCGATAAAAGATATCGTCTGCCGTCCCCTCTTCGACGACGACGCCGGCATACATGACGTAAATGCGGCGGCACATCTGAGCGATGACGCCGAGATTATGGGAGATGAGGACGACGGCCATGCCCAATTCAGCCTGGAGGCGCTTGAGAACATCCAGGACCTGGGCTTCGGTCGTCACGTCGAGGGCCGTCGTCGGTTCGTCGGCAAAGAGGAGCCGCGGCGAACAGGACAGGGCCATGGCGATGAGACAGCGCTGGCGCATGCCGCCCGATAATTCATGGGGATACTGGTGGAGCCGCTTTTCCGGCGACGTCAGGCCGACGGCTTTGAGCAGTTCCAGGGCCTTGGCCTGACAGGCTTTGCGCCCCAGGTGCTGGTGCAGGGCAATGCCCTCGCAGAGCTGGGTCCCGATGGTCAGGACGGGATTGAGCGACGTCATGGGGTCCTGGAAGATCATGGCCATGTCGCGGCCGCGCAGGTGATTCATCTTCTGTTCCGACAGCGGCAGGACGTCGCGGCCATCCCAGAGGATCTGACCGCTCGTATATTCCGTCGCTTCTGCCGGCAGCAATTTCATGGCCGCCTGGGACGTGACGGATTTGCCGCAGCCCGACTCGCCGACGATGCCGACGGTTTCGCCGGGATTGACTGTGAGCGACACGTCATGAATGGCTTCCAGCAGGCCCCGGTAGGTATGGAAAGAAATGGTTAAATGGCGAACCTCTAAGAGTGCTTGCATCAGCGTCCCTCCTTCTGATTCTGCGGATCCAAGGCGTCGCGCAGGCCGTCGCCGAGGAACATGAAGCCCAGCATGGTAATGCACAGGGCCAGGGCCGGAAAGACGAGCTGGAACGGGAAGGAACGCATACTGTTGATACCTTCAGACGCCAGGACACCCCAGCTGGCCATGGGCGCCGAGACGCCGAGGCCGATGAAGCTCAAAAAGGCTTCCGTAAAAATGGCATCGGGAATGGACAAGGTCAGGGTGACGATGATCGGCCCGACGCAGTTGGGGATCATGTGGCGGCAGAGGATGTGCCACGTCGACGTCCCGCAGGACCGGGCGGCCATGACGTATTCCTGCTGCTTCAGGCTGAGGATCTGGCCGCGGACGATGCGGGCCATGTTGAGCCAGTAGGCAATGCCCAGGGCCAGGTAGATATTGAGCAGGCCCGGTTTAAAGACGACCATGAGCAAGATGACATAGAGCAGCATGGGAATAGAATAGAGGATATCGACGATGTGCATCATGATCTGGTCCGTCCGACCGCCAGCCAGGCCGGCAATGCCGCCGTAGATGACGCCGATGAAGACGTTGATCAAGCTGGCCACGAGGCCGATGGACAAGGAAATGCGGGCGCCATAGAGGACGCGGACCAGGAGATCCCGGCCCAACGAATCGGTGCCGAACCAATGGGCAGCCGACGGCCAGGCATTGGCAGCCGTCAAATCCTGGTCGGCATAGGTATACGGTGCCAGCCAGGGACCGGCAATGGCCAGGATGCTCATGATGACGACGATGGCCAGGCCCCATAAAGCCAGGCGGTTCTTCTTCATCTGCCGCCAGCCCCGGTCGCGCAGGGTCTGCGGCGGTACATACGGTTCCGTCCGGTCCGCAGCCGTAAGCGGTGTAAAATCCATCATCATCCCTCCTTCTTTCCATCTATGGTAATCCGCGGGTCCAAGAGCGGATAAATGACATCGATGAGCAGATTCATCATCATGATGAGGAAACTGTAAAAAATCGTAATGCCCAAAATGACCGTATAGTCGCGGTTATAGATACTGGTGACGAAGTGGCGCCCCAGGCCGGGAATGGCAAAGATCGTCTCGACGATGAAGCTCCCCGTCAAGAGAGCCGCCGCCAAAGGGCCGATGTAGCTGACGACGGGCAGCAGGGCGTTGCGCAAAGCATGGCGGCAGATGAGGGACCGCGTGCCGATGCCCCGCGACCGGGCCGTGCGGATATAGTCCTGTCCCAGGGCATCGAGCAGGCTCGACCGGGTCAGGCGCATGATGAAAGCTGTCGGCTGGGCTGCCAGGGCCAGGGCTGGCAGGATGACGTAAGCCGGCCCCTTCCACAACGCCGCCGGCAGGATGGGCCAGGTAAAGGCGAAGAGCTGGATGAGGACGGCCGCCAGGATGAAACTGGGCACGGAGACGCCCAGCGTGGCGCCGATCATCATGGCATAGTCTATCCAGGTATTCTTGTACCAGGCCGCCGCCATGCCGGCCAGGACGCCGGCGCCGATGGCCAGGAGCAGGCTGATAATCCCCAGCTGAGCCGACACGGGGAAGGTTTCGGCAATGATATCGTTGACGGTCTTGCCGGGATACTTATAAGACGGGCCCAAATCGAGGACGGCCGCATGGCGGACGTAGTCGACATACTGGGACCACAAGGGTTCGTCGAGGTGATATCGGGCTTCGACGGTCGCCATGACGGCCGGCGGCAGCTTTTTTTCCTGGGTAAAGGGGCCGCCCGGGATGGCGTGCATGAGGCCAAAGGTAATGGTAATGATCGCCCATAAGACGACACAGGCGCCGAGGAGGCGCTTTGCAAGGTAAATGGCCAATTCAGGTTCCTTCCTTTCCAAAATAGATACTATTCATTATAAGGCTCCCCTTCTGTCATGACAAGTTGTAATCCCTAAAAAGGCGGCGTATAATAAGAAGTTAGCACGTTAACAATGAACACGAGAAAGGTGATCGATGTGAACTGGAAATTCTGTTTAGCCATTCTAACCTGCAATGTCATCTTCATGTCTTCGAGCTATACCATGCTCATCCCCTTCCTGCCCATGTATCTGACCCGGGAATTAGGCGTCGATGCCGCTTCCGTCAATATCTGGTCAGGCGTCGTCTTTTCATCGACCTTCCTGGTCAGCGCCGTCATGGCACCTATCTGGGGGCGCATGGCCGACCGGCGGGGCAAGCGGCTCATGGCCATCCGGGCCAGCCTGCTCTTATCGATCAGCTACTTCCTCGGCGGCATCGTCACGTCGCCGCTGCAGCTGACCTTCATGCGCATGTTCCAGGGCTTCGCCTCGGGCCTGTGGCCCATGGAACTGGCCATCATGACCATTTATGCGCCGCCGAAGAAACTGGGCATCTGCCTGGGCATCATGCAGGGCGCCCTGACGGCAGGCGGCATCATCGGCCCCCTCTTCGGCGGTATCCTGGCCGAAGTCTTCGGCATGCGCATGTCCTTCTTCCTGGCCGCAGCCGCCCTGTTCCTGAACTTCATCGTCCTGGTCTTCTTCATCAAGGAACCGCCGACGGATACAGCCGGCGCAGACAGCGCCGCCGACAGCGAAGGGGATAAGGTCAGTCTCTGGAAGATTCCCGTCATCCGCCTGATGCTGGTCAGTGCCGCCCTGGTCCAGGTCGTCATCCTCATCGTCCAGCCCATCTTGACGACGTACATTTCCCACCTGGCCGGCGACTTGGACAACCTGGTCTTCATTTCCGGCCTCATCTTCTCGATGAGCGGTTTTTCCAGCGCCATCACGGCGCCGCTGTGGGGCCGCTTCGGCCAGCATCACGGCTTCGTCAAGGCCCTGCGATTGTCCCTGGTCCTGGCGGGGATCTTCTTCTTCGTCCAGGCCCTCCCGGACACGCTGTACACCTTTGCCGCCAGCCAGTTCGCCATCGGCCTCTTCTTCTCCGGTATCTATCCGTCGATCAACGCCATTTTAGCCGAAAAGACCAGTGCCAGCATCAAAGGCCGCGTCTTCGGCCTCATGTTCTCAGCCCAGCAGATTGGCGCCATGGGCGGTCCCATCCTGGGCGGCGTCATTGCCACCTTCCTGGGCATGAAATACGTCTTCTTGGCCGCCGGCGCCCTGCTGCTCTTCATCAGCCTCGCCGTCCAGCGCAAAGCCCGCCAGCTCCACGAAGCCTAGGACGGGCTTAGCCCCGCGTGCCGCGGTTGTGGGTGTAATTGGGCAGTAGCTTCGGCGACAAGATATCGTCGTGTATCCCCGCTGCTTCCCGTTCCTGGTCAAAACGGCGGACGTGGTCGAGGGTCCCCTTGCCGGGCTGGGCCGTCTGGCTGTAAGAAGCCGCTTCCATGCCGGCAATGCGGCCGAAGACGATGATGTCCAGGAGGCTGTTGCCCATGAGGCGGTTCGTCCCGTGGATGCCGCCGACGTCCTCGCCAGCTGCATAGAGGCCGGGGATCTTCGTTTCACTCTTGGCACCGATGCAGATACCACCGTTCTGGTAGTGCAGGGTCGGATAGACCAGGATAGGCTGCTTGCGGATATCGATGCCGAATTTTTCGTACATGTGGATCATGGCCGGCAGACGTTTTTCCATGGTCCCTTCGCCATTGATGAGGTCGACCATGGGCGTATCGAGCCAGACAGCCGGACCGTGGAGGGCGTAGATGCCCTTGTCCCGTTCCTGACATTCGCGGATGATGGCTGCCGCTACGACATCACGCGTTTCCAAGGGATGGAGGAAGGCTTCGCCGTTCTTATTGACCAGCATGGCTCCCAGGGAGCGGACCTTTTCCGTCACCAAGGCCCCGTAGATCTGCGGCGGGTAAGCCGCCCCGGTCGGATGATACTGAATGGCATCGGCATAGATGAGGGGCACGCCGGCGCGATAGGCCATAACCAGGCCGTCTGCCGTCGAGCCGTAGTGGTTAGACGTGGGGAAGCCCTGATAATGAAGGCGCCCGGCACCGCCCGTGGCGATGATGACGCTCTTGGCCCGGACGACGTGGTATTCGTGCGTATCGAAGTCGTAGAGGACGGCACCGGCCGCCTGCCCTTCCCCATCGAGGAGGAGTTCGACAGCCGGCGAATATTCGACGACGTCGACACCGGCATTGCGCACTTCATCGCGGAGGACGCGCATGATTTCGGCACCGGTATAGTCGCCGCAGGCATGCATGCGCTTGCGCGACGTGCCGCCGCCGTGGGTCGTGACCATGGAGCCGTCGCTGTCCTTGTCAAAGAGGACACCCAGCGAACTGAGCCAGTGGATGGCTTCCGGCCCGTGGAGGACGAGTTCGGCCAAGAGTTCCGGTTTATTCTTATAATGACCTCCGCCGATGGCATCGAGATAATGGGCCGCCGGCGAATCGTTTTCTTTGTCCGCCGCCTGGATGCCGCCTTCAGCCATGCCCGTATTGGCATCGCCCAGGCGCAGTTTCGTCGCCATGAGGACCCGGGCGCCGTGGCGGGCCGCTTCGATAGCCGCCGCGGCACCGGCACCGCCGCCGCCGATGACCAGGACGTCCGTCTCGAACTGGATGTGGTCCAGGTCGACATCGGCCGTATCCATGCGGCTCTTGCCCTGCAGGAGGGCTGCCAGTTCTTTCGGCACTTTATCGCCTTTGTTCGGGCCCGCCGTGAGGACGGCAAAACCTTCTTCATGGTAATCCGGGTGGTACTGGCGCAGGAGTTCCCCCTTTTCTTCAGCCGTGAAGCGCGGCAATTCTTCAGACAAACGGATATTCCGCGTAGCTTCGACCCGCGCCTGAGAAGCCCGCATTTCTTCTGTATAGATCATAGTGTCCCCCTATTTCTCGATATCCCGCGATTCATACAAGCGGTGCAATTCGGCGTCATCGGCTTCCATCAGATGCCGGACGTCGGCTGCGAACTGGCCTTCCTCGATGGCCTGGACGCGCTGTTCCAGATGCTTGCTCTTCTTGGCGATGTACTTGCCCATGAGGCGCCGCGCCAGGAGGCCGACGGCACCGTGACTGATCTTGGCCGGACAGCTGGCCGCACAGATATTGCAGCAGACACAGCGGAAGGATTCCTTGGCACAGCCGGCATAGTCACCGCGCTGGGCCAGGGCAATGTATTTCATGACCTGTATGCCTTGAGGGCAGTTCCGCGTACAGGCATTGCAATGGATGCAGTTGTAGATTTCCGGATAGAGCTGGCCGACGACGTTGCCGGCAACGGGCAGGTCTTCCATATCGTAATCCCGCTTCTTGATGGGGAACGATTCCAGGCGGCCGACGCACATGCCGTCTTCGACTTTCGTCTGACAGGCCAGGGCCGAATGGGTCTCCGTCTGGCCCTGCAGGCGGTAGACGACGGCACAGGCCCCGCAGAACCCGCTGCGGCAGCCGCAGCCCCGGACGAGGCGGAAGCCGGAATATTCCATGGCCCGCATGATCGTCAGATCTTCAGGGACCGAAAATTTCTTGCCTAATAAATAGACCGTTACCATTTTCATGATGAGAAAACTCCTTTGTGAATGAATGGCAAAAGGGCTTGTCGTACACGACAAGCCCTTTTTAAGTTTGACGTTGAAAGTTTGATGTTTGATGTAGAAGGGGCTAATTTAAAACCATCACTTCAAACATCAAACATCATACTTCAAACATTATTCCAGTACTTCCAACAGGCAGTCGCCACTGATGATGGCCTGGCCTTTGGTAGCATAGATTTCGCCGACCGTGCCATCGATAGGCGACGTAATGGTCGTTTCCATCTTCATGGCTTCCGTAACGACTAACGGTTCGCCTTTCTTGACTTTCTGGCCCTTGGTGACCAGGACTTTGACGACAGAGCCGGACAAGGTAGCCCCGATGTCGCCGGCTTTGTCCGGATCGGCCTTGCGGCGGGTGACGGTCTTCATGTCGACGCTCTTGTCCTGGACCTGGATTTCACGTTCGGCGCCGTTGAACATGAAGGTAATGGTGCGGACGCCGCTGTCATCAGGATCACTGATGTTGATGAGGGTGATGATGAGGTCCTTCCCTTCTTCGATTTCAACGTGGACTTCTTCGTTTTTCTTCATGCCGAAGAAGAACGTCGGCGTATCGAGAACGCTGACATCGCCGTATTTCTTGACCGTTTCGTTGAAGTCCTTGAAGACTTTCGGATACTGGCAGTAGGCGTTGATGTCTTCATCTTCGTGCTTATAGCCGGCATCGGTCAGTTTCTGGCGGATCGCTTCGAAATCGACAGGAGCCAGGCTCTTGCCCGGGCGTTCCGTCAAGGGTTTCTTGCCTTTCAGGACGATCTTCTGGAGTTTTTCCGGGAAGCCCTGGTAAGGAATACCGATGCGGCCTTCGAAAAATTCGACGACGGACTGCGGGAAGTCGAGGACGTCGCCTTTATCGTAAACGTCCTGTTCGGTCAGGTTGTTCTGGACCATGAACAAGGCCATGTCGCCGACGACTTTCGACGACGGCGTAACTTTGATGATGTCGCCGAACATCATGCTGACCGTGTGGTACATCTTCTTGATTTCATTCCAGCGGTCACCGAGGCCGACAGCTTTCGCCTGCTGGCGCAGGTTGGAGAACTGGCCGCCCGGCATTTCATGCTGGTAGACTTCCGTATTCGGATAAGCATCGGCTTTGTCGACGCCTTTGTAGTACGGACGGACCGTAGCCCAGTAACGGGACAGTTCTTCCATGGCATCGACGTCGAGGTCCGGCTGGCGGTCCTTGCCGCTCAAGGCGTAGTACAAGGTGCTCATGCTCGGCTGGCTCGTGCCGCCGGCAAAGGCGGAATAAGCGACGTCGACGATGTCGACACCGGCGTCGATAGCGCGGTTATACGTGCAGATGGCATTACCCGAACCGTCATGGGTATGGAGATGGATTGGCAGGTCGACGGCATCTTTCAATGCCGATACCAAGCGGTATGCCGCTTCCGGTTTCAAGAGGCCGGCCATATCCTTGATGGCGATGATGTTGGCGCCGGCGTTCTGCAATTCTTTCGCCATGTTGACGTAGTATTTCAAATCGTATTTATCCCGGGACGGGTCGAGGATATCACCCGTGTAGCACAGGGCGACTTCGGCCAGTTTGTTGTTTTCCCGGACGGCCTGGATAGTGCCGTACATGTTGTCCAAGCTGTTGAGGCTGTCGAAGACGCGGAAGACGTCGATGCCGTTCTTAGCCGACAAGTCGATGAAGTTCTTGACGACGTTGTCGGGATAACTCGTATAGCCGACGGCATTGGCGCCGCGGACGAGCATCTGCAAGAGGATGTTCGGCGCTTTCTTGCGCATCTGGCGCAGGCGGACCCACGGGTCTTCATAGAGGAAGCGATAAGCTACGTCGAAGGTAGCGCCGCCCCAACATTCATAGGAGAAGAGATTCGGAAGTTTCTTGGAAGCCGTTTCCAGGACGCGGAGCATATCGATGGAACGGACGCGCGTAGCGAACAGGGACTGATGGGCGTCGCGCATGGTCGTATCGGTGAAGAAGACCTTCTGCTGTTCCTTGATCCACTGGGAGAATTTTTCCGGTCCCATGGCATCGAATTTCTGTTTCGTCCCGTCCGGATAAGCGCCTTCGACAGGTGTCGGCAGTTCCAAGGCTTCAAAAGCCGGTTTATCCTGATGGCCGGCGTCGGCATAGCCATTGATGGTCGTATCGCCGATATATTTGAGGAGCTTCGTGCCACGGTCCTGGACGACGGGCAGGTTGAACAGTTCCGGATGGTCATCGATGAAGTTGACGTTGTACGTACCAGCGATAAATTCCGGACTCTTGAGGACGTTGATCAAGAAGCCGATGTTGGTCTTAACGCCGCGGATACGAAATTCCTTGAGGACGCGGAGCATCTTCTGAGCGGCTTCTTTATGGGTCAGGCCATAAGTCGTCGTCTTGACCAGCAGCGAATCGTAGTACGGCGTGATGATGGCGCCGGTATAGGCATTGCCGCTGTCGAGGCGGACGCCGAAGCCGCCGCCGCTGCGGTATACCATGATCTTGCCCGAATCAGGCATGAAGTTGTTCATCGGGTCTTCTGTCGTGATACGGCACTGGATGGCATCGCCCAGGCAGCGGACGTCGTCCTGGGACTTGATGCCGATTTCATCGCTGTCCAGGGCATAGCCTTCAGCGACTTTGATCTGGGTCTGTACGATGTCGATGCCCGTAATCATTTCCGTGACGGTATGTTCGACCTGTACGCGCGGGTTGACTTCGATGAAGTAAAATTCACCGTCCGGCGTGACCAGAAATTCGACAGTGCCGGCATTGACGTAATGGACGTTCTTCATCAATTTCAAGGCTGCGTTGCAGATCTTCTGGCGCAGTTCGACAGGCAGGGCCGAAGCCGGAGCCGTTTCGACGACTTTCTGGTGACGGCGCTGGATAGAGCAGTCGCGTTCAAAGAGGTGGATGACATTGCCGTGTTCGTCGCCCATGATCTGGACTTCGACGTGTTTCGGATTAACGATGCATTTTTCCAAATAAATTTCATCGCTGCCAAAAGCCAGTTTGGCTTCCGATTTAGCACGGTCGTAGGCATCGCGGAGATCGGCCATGCGGTCGACCATACGCATACCGCGGCCACCGCCGCCGTTGACAGCTTTCAGCATGATCGGGAAGCCGACCTGTTTGGCAAATTTTTCGACTTCTGCATAGTTCATGACCGGGCCGTCGCTGCCGGGGATGTACTGGATACCGGCCTTCTTCGCCTGGATGCGGGCATTGATCTTATCGCCGAACATGATGAGGTGTTCGACTTTAGGACCGATGAAGATAATGCCTTCTTCTTCACAGCGTTTGGCCAGGTCCGCATTTTCAGACAAGAAGCCGTAGCCCGGATGGATGGCATCGACGTCATGTTCATGAGCAATGCGGATAATATCTTCAATATCTAAATATGCATCTACCGGTTTTTTGCCTTCACCGACGAGATACGATTCATCTGCACGGAAACGGTGCAGGGACAGCGAATCTTCTTTGGAATAAATAGCTACGGTACGGATTCCCAGTTCATTACAAGCCCGGAAAACACGAATAGCGATTTCTCCGCGGTTGGCAACTAAAACCGAACGAATTTTTTTCATGAAAATACCCTCCTGCTTAGAAAAATTAAGTCAAGACCGGTAAACGCACAGATGTCCACTCCCATACATTCACCGCTTTCTTCATTATAACAAAATAGGAAAACATTACAAGGGACGCACCCTGCGGATTTATAAAAATACTGTATACACGTCATGTTTTTCTGGCCTTTTCAGTCCTTCCCGCTGCTTTTCCTTTCTGTCATCCCGATGACGATAATTGTTCCTTCGTACAGTACAATCATCGGGATGGCAATGCACGTCTGGGTGAACATGTCCGTCGTCGGCGATACGACGCCGGCAAAGATGAAGGCCAGGAGGATGAAGACGCGGCGCTTGGCTTTCAGCATGGCCGCCGTCACCAGCCCCAGGCGGGACAGGACCAGGAGGACCAGGGGCAGTTCGAAGCCCAGGGCGAAAGGCAGGAGAAAGGCGATGAAAAACGATAGATACGCCGAGAGAGAGAACATGGGCTGCAACGACACCGTGGCAAAACCCATGAAGAACTGGATTGCCGCCGGCAGGACCCAGAAAAAGGCAAAGGCCGAACCGCCGTAAAATAAGAGCAGGGCCGACGGGATGAACCATAAGGCCGTCGTCACTTCCCCACCGCGCAGAGCCGGCCGCAGGAAGCGCCAGAACTCATAACAATGGATGGGCAGGGTGCCGAGAAAACCCGTAAAGGCAGCGACTTCTAAATAAGAAAAAAAGACTTCTGCCGGATTGAGGAAATACAATTTCCCGGCCGGAGCCGAAAGGACGGCGATGATATCTTCGGCGTATATATAGGAAATAATACTGCCCAGGAGCCAGGCTGCGAAGCAAACGATGAGGCGCCGCCGCAATTCCTCCAGGTGAAAAGTAATAGGAGCTCGTTCTTCAGACATGGGATTTCCTTTCAGGTGCATAAAAGGGCTTGTCGCACGACGACAAGCCCTTTAAAGTTGTTAGTGGCTAGCAGTTAGTTGCTAGAGGGTGGCTTTAAATTTGAAGTTTTTCTCTGCAAACTACAGACTCTGTGCTACAAACTATAAAGTAAACGGGGCCTCGCATGATGGCAAAAACCTTCGTGCGACAGCCCCATCTGCTACAAACTACAAACGCTGTACTACAAACTAACTATACATAATGTACGCGGGACGGATCGTAGCGGTCTTCGCGGGGTTTGTCTTCGGCTGTGGCCTGGGGATACCCCATGGCTACGATGGCGAAAGGCGTCAGGCCTTTGGGAACGCCGAGGGACCGGCGGACGAGGACTTCACGGGCCTTATACGGGGCGACGCCGAGCCATACGGCACCGAGGTCGAGGTGGACGGCTTCGAGCAGGATGTTTTCAACTGCTGCGCTGAGGTCGAGATTGACGAAAGCCGGGAAACGCATGTTTTCATCGCGGGAACAGACGACGATGGCCAAGGAAGCACCGGCAGCACAGCCAGCATAGGGACTGCAGTGGGATAAGTCCTGGATGACCCGTTTGTCGCGGACAACGTAAAATTCCCAAGGCTGCTGATTCCCAGCCGAAGGAGCGGCCATACCGGCGCGCAGTAACTGTTCTATCTTTTCATCTTCTACCATGGTCGGTAAAAATTTACGGATACTCCGTCTGGCAAAGATTTCATTCATGTGAATCGACTCCCTCCTATAATCATATGTCTATTCTATTATAACATATATAGATAGAAAGAAAAAGAAGTTGGAGAGGCTTCCATCACGAATGATAAAAAAAAGCTTGTCGCGTATGCGACAAGCCTCTTTGCTTGGTGCCGAGGGAGGGACTTGAACCCTCACGGTGTTACCCGCCTGATTTTGAGTCAGGTGCGTCTGCCATTCCGCCACCCCGGCATATCTCTTGTGCCGGGCACTTTGTGTTTCAGTGCTTGGCACAAGAAGAATTATACCATAACTAGCAGAATCGTCAAGTATTTTTTTGAACTTTTTTTAACTTAGTGGCCAGCCGGGACTTTTTCTTCCGAATCTTCGGCTACGACCATTTCTTCTTCCTTCAGATGAGCGAAGTATTTCTTCGTTTCGGCTACGACGACGCCCGAGAGGCCGATGAGGGCGATGAGGTTCGGGATAGCCATGAGGCCGTTTACGATATCAGCCAGGACCCAGATGACGTCGAGTTTGATGAAAGCGCCGCAGGCGACGAGGGCGATGAAGATGATGCGGTACGGCAGGATGCCTTTGACGCCGACGAGGTATTCGACGCAGCGTTCACCGTAATAGTTCCAGCCGAGGATGGTCGTAAAAGCGAACAAGGTCAGGCCGACGCAGAGGATAATGCTGCCGTAAGCCGGGAACGCCATGTTGAAAGCGGCATTGGTCAGGGCTGCGCCATTGACGTCGCCCATCCAGGCACCGCTGACGACGAGGACCAGGCCCGTCAAGGTGCAGATGATGATAGTGTCGATGAAGGTACCGGTCATGGAAATGAGGCCCTGTTCAGCCGGCCATTTCGTCTTGGCAGCAGCGGCTACGATAGGCGCACTACCCAAGCCCGATTCATTGGAGAAGACGCCGCGGGCGACGCCGTTACGCATAGCGACTAAGACCGTAGCGCCGAGGAAGCCGCCAGCTGCGGCAGTCGGCGTGAAGGCGCTGACGATGATCTGTTCGACAGCGGCCGGGATCTGATCGGCAAAGATGACCAGGAAAGCGACGGTAGAAACGACATAGATGACAGCCATGGCCGGGACGATCTTGGAAGCGACGCGGGCGATGGACTGGAGGCCGCCGATGGTGATGGCAGCGACGAGGATGGTCAAGACGATAGCCGTGTATTCGACGGGGATGCTCGTCGTCAGGCGCGTGATTTCAACGATGGAGTTGACCTGAGCGAACGTCCCGATGCCGAAGAAGGCGACGAGGACGCCGAAGAAGGCGAACAAGAAAGCCAAGGGCTTGTATTTCTTGCCCAAGCCGTTTTCGATGTAGTACATCGGGCCGCCGGCGATGTCGCCGTTCTTATCGACCGTACGGTATTTGACAGCCAGACAGCCTTCGGCGTATTTCGTGGCCATGCCGACAAAAGCAGCCATCCACATCCAGAAGATAGCCCCAGGACCACCAGCATGGACAGCCGTAGCGACGCCGACGATGTTGCCCGTGCCGACCGTAGCAGCCAAAGCCGTGCACAAAGCCTTGAAGCTGTCTACGTCGCCTTCACCCTGGTTCTTAGCCGTGAAGATGAGCTTCAGCGCTCTCGGCAGACGGAAGACTTGCAGCAAATGGAGACGGACAGTCAGCATCAGGCCGGTCCCGATGAGCAGGACCAGCAACGGCGGCCCCCAGACAAAACTATCAATGGCATTCAACGTTTCTAACATCTTTTCATACTCCCCTTTTGTTATGGTAATTATAATGACATGAAAAAAAGACCTATCATCATCACTCTGAAGATAGGTCCTAAGGGTCGCAGAAAAAAAAGAAAGGTCATTCTGCCAGCTCTGTCCTTTTGCCTGAGAGATTAGGAATCACTTCCTTGCACCTTCGGCGCCCAAACGGGACTCTCCAGAGTCGTGTCCACACACGGTCCCACCCCCTGAGGGGTACCTGAGAGTTTGACTCCGTCGGTAGGCCAGGCCTTCTCCCGTGTGTTTCGTTCACGCAATATGTATGATGTGATTGTTATTATAAACCGGCTTCTTAAAAATTGCAAGCCCTTTACGGAAATTTGTCCGTATTCAGCGCACTTTTTTTATAAATCAGTGTCCGAAAAGGCATAGGGCAGGAGCTGGTCCAAAGTGACGACGCACCATTCCCCTTTCAGGTTGGCCATGATGACCTTGGGGATTTGAAATTCGGCCATAACCTGCCGGCAGGCGCCACAGGGTGAACAAGGGCCGGGCGTATCGGCGACGATGGCGATGGCCGCCAGGTCCCGCTCCCCTTCGGATACGGCCTTGAAAATAGCCGTCCGTTCGGCGCAGTTGCCCAGGGGATAACTGGAATTTTCGATGTTGCAGCCGCCATATACTTTCCCCGACGCCGTCAGGACGGCGGCGCCGACGGGAAAATGAGAATACGGGCTGTACGAATGAGCGCGATATTGTTTCGCAATTTCAATGAGGGCTTCATCGGTCATACGGACAGACATCCTTTCAAGTGATCTATGACCCGGTCAGCCGTCTGCTGCCATTTGAGCGGCGTCAAAGCGATATGGCCCTGGCGGATGCAGGCGACGTCGCTGTCCTCAGGAGCCGTCGTCATGTCGATATCGCCGACGATGTGATAGCAGACACTGCCGTCGAGGTCGCGTTTCTCAGCGATGACGTTGTGATAGATCTGAACCGTCTGGGGCACGACGCGGACATTGTCCAGGCTGATATCGCCTTCAGGCGGCACGTTGACGTTGACGATGCCCGGGAAGCGGCCTTTCACGATGAGCTTCTGGACCAGGTCCCAGACGAGGTGAGCCGTCTGGACACAGCGTTCGTCCGTCATGCCCAGCATGGATACGGCAAAGGCCGGCAGACCGTAGTAAGGCCCTTCCATGGCGGCCGAGACGGTACCGGAATAGAGGACGTCGCTGCCCAGGTTGTAGCCGTCGTTGATGCCGGAAATGATGAGGTCCGGCTTGTCGTCTTTGAGGAAGTATTCCATGGCCATCTTGACGCAGTCGACAGGTGTACCGGACACGGCGATTTCCCGGATTCCCGGTACCGTCGATTCGTCACGGCAGTAGAGGGCCTTATTGATCGTCATGGAATGAGACGCCGCACTGCGCTGGCCATTGGGCGCAACGACAGTCAGGCGGCAGTCGTGGGATGCCAGCTCCCGTTTCAGCGTCTGAAGGCCCGGGGCCTTCAAACCGTCATCATTGGTCAACAAAATATGCATAGTCGAACTCCTTACTTCTTGTTTTCTTTCCGCAATAAGGCCGCGCTTTCATAAGACAGGGCCCGCGTATGCAGCGTGTGACTCCATTTCATCTTATGCCGGTCTTTGAAACCGAGGAAGTTGACGGGAATCCAGCTGTACATGAAAATCGGATAAATAATGAGATAAGCCCATGATTTCGGCGGCACTTTGATCTGCAAGAGGACGATGACCGGGATGAGGTACTGTCCGACGCCGATGATCGTCCAAATCTGGACGGGCACGATGGCATTGAGGATATTGGTGTAAAAAGGCAGGTAGGAATTGATTGAAGCCAGGACGGCATAAATCGTCGAAGCCATCATGAAGAACGGCTGGGACAAGGTAATGATGCCGTCGAGCATGCGGATGTTGCCGGTCTTGATGCCCCGGGCGAAGAGCTTGGGAATGAAGCGTTCGCCACAGTCACACTGGCCCTGGGCCCAGCGCTTGCGCTGGCGGCAGGACTGCATGAAGCCGACGACCTTTTCGTCATAAATGATGGCGTCGTGGGCCCAGCAGGTGCGGACGCCTTCCAGGAGGACTTTCATGGAAAATTCCATATCTTCCGTCAGGCAGTCACAGCCCCAGCCGTACTTGCGGACGATTTCCGTGGCGATGCACATGCCCGTGCCGCCCAGGGCCGTCGACAAGCCGATGTTGTACTTGGCCAAATGCCACATGTGGTTGATGAGCCAGAAGGCGATGGAAAAGGTACCGGCAATCCACGAGTCCGTCGGATTCTTAGAATCCATATAGCCCTGGATGACCTTTTCCCCCTTGCAGAGGTGGTTGTTCATTTCCCGCAGAAATTCCGGATGGACCAGATTATCCGCATCGAAGACGACGAAGGCGTCGTACTGCTTTTCCTGGGCCAGCATCTGCGAGAACATCCAGTCCAGGGCATAGCCCTTGCCGACTTGTTCCTTATTGGTCCGCACTTTGACGATGGCCCCGTGTTCACGGCAGATGTCGGCCGTATGGTCCGTGCAGTTATCGGCGACGACGTAGATGTCATACATATCCTTAGGATAGTTGAGCTGCTTCAGGTTGTCGATGAGCTGCCAGACGACTTTTTCTTCGTTATGCGCGCAAATAACGGCAGCGAAGGTATTCTTAGGCGCTACCGTAATGCGTTCCCGCCGCTTCATGAGGCCGAAGCAGGCCAGGATGAAATAATACAGGGAATAAAAAACGATGATGACCTGTATGGGTATCATGATGATATCCAAGATGTGTTCCATATGCGACTCTCCCTAAAGACTTAGCGAGCAGCTGCGACGTTCATGGCCGTATTGACTAACCCGAAGACGATGTACAGTAAGAAGGGCATGGTGATGACCAGATGCCAGTCGACAAAGGCCAGGACCAGGGCACCGAAGACCAGGGCGATAGCCAGGGCCGATTTGTGGAGTACGTCCGGGCTGGCCCCTTTGAAATCGGGGTTGTGGACCTTGCTGACCAGATGATAGCCCAAGAGGACGACGAAAATGGCCAGCAGCCAGGCCGGCAGGACGGCTCCGGAAATGACATACGTCGCGATGAGGCAGCCGCCGTTCGGGATAGGCATGCCCTGGAAATAGCCATGGATGACGCCGGTATTCAAGTTGAACCGGGCCAGGCGGATACCGCCGAGGGCGGCATAGATGATGGCCGGGATGGCGCCGATCCAGCCCAGGGACTGCAGCGAATAGGAATAAATCAAAAAGGCCGAAGCCGCCCCGAAGGATACGACATCGGACAAGGAATCGAGTTCCTTGCCAAAATCACCGGCGACGCCCAGAGCGCGGGCCGAACGGCCGTCGCAGGCGTCGCAGACCATGGCCAGCAGGATGCAGACACCGGCCCAGGTATAGAGCCCGTGGAGGGTCATGATCATACTCAGGACCCCGAAACTGAGGTTCCCTGAGGTAAACAGACACGGTATTACATTTTTCATTGGACAATCCTCCCTATGACTGATTCACCGCCGCGGACTTTATCGCCCTTCTTGACCGTGATTTCCACATTGTCGCGGACATAGATTTCCGCACAGGAGCCGAATTTGATCATACCGTACAGCTGGCCGTGCTGCAGTTCGTCGCCCAAGGTGACCCAGGAGACGATGCGCCGCGCCAGGATGCCGGCAATGATGGTGACCAGGATATCCGTATGGGCTGAATGGATGCCGATGGAATAGCGTTCATTTTCATAGCCGACGCCTTCTTTATAGGCCGGACGGAAGCGGCCGCAGGTATATTGCTGGAAATCGATGGTCCCGGCCAGCGGTGCCCGGTTGACATGGGCATCGAAGATGGACAGGAAAATGATGATTTTCCGGCACTTCTGGTTGAGGTACGAATCTTCTTCTACGTCTTCGACGCCGACGACAGTCCCATCTGCCGGCGACACCAGGAGCCGTTCATCAGCCGGTATGGTCCGGCTGGGATTTCGGAAGAAATAGGTAAAATACCCGGCCAGCAGCAACGGCAGGACCGCCACATAGGCATTGAGGAAATATCCGGCGGCGACAGCCAGCAACAGGGGCACGATAATGAAGGGGTATCCGTCTTCTACGATATAAGGTTTGTTCAAGACATCACTTTTCAACTCATCACCTCATCACTTAGCCCGGCCGCCCAGCTTGACAGCCGCGACGAATTTCGGCAGCGCCAGCATGCGCTTGAACCGGGTCGGCTCTTTCAACAGGCGATAGAGCCATTCCAGGCGGTTATCCTGCATCCACTTCGGAGCCCGGCCGGCTTTGCCAGCCAGGACGTCGAAAGTCCCGCCGACACCCATGCAGACGCAGGGGCCGAGTTCATAAAGATGCTCGGATATCCATTTTTCCTGTTTCGGCACGCCTAAGGCGACCAAGAGGATGCGCGTCCCCTGGCTGCGGATATCTTCGATGATATCCTTTTCTTCATCGGCCGAAAAGAATCCCGAATGAGTCCCGGCGATATGAAGGGACCCGATTTGCTGCTGCACATTGGCCGCAGCCTGTTCAGCGATGCCCGGAGCACCGCCAAAGAGGTAGACAGGAGTTTGGCGTGCGGCTGCTTCTTGGAGCAGACTGCACGCCAAATCGACACCTGTCACGCGTTCTTTAAATTTCTTGCCCTGCTGTTCTGCAGCCCACAGGACGCCGGCCCCGTCGGGAACTACCAGGTCGGCATGCTGGAGGATATGGGCCAGTTCGCGGTCCGTCTGGGCCCGCATGACCATTTCTGCATTGGCCGTCGCAATGGAAGCGGCCCGGCCTTCGTCGATGCACTTAAAGGCCAGGTTACGAGCTTCTTCCATAGTGACGTTCCATATAGGGATGGACAAGATATCGATGGTACTAATCAACGTATCCCTCCGCCCTGCTTAGTTTACGCTGTAGTTCGGAGCTTCTTTCGTGATATTGACATCATGCGGATGGCTTTCACGAAGACCAGCTGCGGTAATCTGGATGAACTGCGTATTTTCAATCATTTCTTTAATGTTGTGGCAGCCACAGTAACCCATGGATGCGCGGAGACCGCCGACCATCTGGTAAATCGTGTCAGCTGCCGGTCCTTTGTACGGTACACGGCCTTCGATGCCTTCGGGGACGAGCTTCTTAGCGTCTTCCTGGAAGTAACGGTCCTTACTGCCACATTCCATCGCAGCCAGGGAGCCCATGCCGCGGTATTCTTTGTAGCTGCGGCCCTGGTAGATGACCGTTTCGCCCGGGCTTTCTTCCGTGCCGGCCAGGAGGTTGCCCATCATGACGACGTTGCCACCGGCAGCGATGGCTTTGGCCATATCACCGGAATATTTGATGCCGCCGTCGGCGATGATGGGGATACCATAGCGCTGAGCGACTTTAGCACATTCATAGACGGCTGTGATCTGCGGTACGCCGATACCAGCGACGATACGGGTCGTGCAGATGGAGCCAGGGCCGATGCCGACTTTGACAGCGTCGACGCCACATTCGATGAGGGCTTCCGTAGCGGCGCCCGTAGCGACGTTGCCGGCGATGACCGGGAGGTGCGGATACATCTTCTTGATTTCTTTCAGCGTATTGAGGACGCCCAGGGAATGGCCGTGAGCCGTATCGATGACGACGACGTCGACTTTGGCTGCGACGAGGGCATCGAGGCGGTCCGTCATGTCATGGGTTACGCCGACAGCAGCGGCGACCAGGAGGCGGCCATTACCGTCTTTGGCCGAGTTCGGGTATTTCGTAGCTTTTTCGATATCCTTGATGGTAATGAGGCCCTGCAGGTTACCTTCTTTATCGACAAGGGGTAATTTTTCAATGCGGTGCTTGCGGAGAATTTCTTTGGCTTCTGCCAGGGATGTGCCGACAGGAGCGGTAATCAGGTTTTCTTTGGTCATGATGTCACCGATGCGGCGGCTCATGTCTTCTTCAAAGCGCATATCACGGTTGGTGATGATGCCGACGAGTTTGCCATCGACCGTGATGGGGACGCCGGAGATGCGGTACTTGCCCATCAATTCATTGGCATCAGCCAGGAGATTATCGGGATGAAGGAAAATCGGGTCGATGATGATGCCGTGTTCCGACCGTTTTACTTTGTCGACTTCCCGCGCCTGGGCGGCGATGGACATGTTCTTATGAATAACGCCGATACCACCTTCGCGGGCAACGGCAATAGCCATAGGAGCTTCTGTAACGGTATCCATACCAGAGCTCATAATAGGAATATTCAGTTTGATATCGCGCGTCAGGTTCGTCGAAACGTCGACTTCCTTCGGAAGCACGTCGGATTTTGCCGGAACCAGGAGAACGTCATCAAATGTCAAACCTCTCATACCAAATTTATCAGATCTCATATTTGCACCTCTGTTTTGAAAAATATAAGAAACTAAGGGGAAATACCCCTAAATAGCTTATCCCTTATTATAACTGAAATCAACTCGTATGTACATATATTACAGAAAAATTTCTGTCAGTTATTTAAAAGTCCGGCAAAAGTCTGGCCAAAACGCCGCTTCAAGGCCGCCTCGGCCTGGGCCGTATCCTCGTGGTCCAGCCACCACTGCCGGGCTGCATCGCGGGCTGCCGCCAGGATGGGCACATCGCTCAGGATGTCGGCGGCCTTCAAATCGGGCAGTCCGTGCTGCATGTAGCCGAAGAGCTGGCCCGAACCGCGCAGGAGCAGATCCTTTTCGGCTAGCGTGAAGCCGTCATGTATCTGTTCCATCCATTTCAGGCGCTGCCGCGTCTCGTCGCTGCCGCCCTTGGCCATGAGGATGCAATAGGCCTGCTGGTCGCCGCGGCCGACGCGGCCCCGCAGCTGATGGAGCTGGGCCAGGCCGAAGCGTTCGGCGCCGTCGATGAACATGACCGTCGCGTTAGGGACGTTGACGCCAACTTCGATGACACTCGTCGCGACCAGGAGCTGTATCTCCCCTTTCTGGAAGGCTTCCATGACGGCTTCTTTTTCTTTGCCGGCCATGCGGCCGTGGACGAGGCCGCATGGCCGCTTGGTAAAGACCTGGGTCCGCAGCTGTTCATAGAGTTCCGTCGCCGCCTGCAAGTCGACTGTCTCCGACGCTTCGACGAGGGGACAGACGACGTAACACTGCTGGCCCTGGGCCATGAGCTTGTCCATGAAGACATAGACCCGCCGGCGCAGGGCTTCGCCGACGGCATAGGTCTTGACCCGTTTCCGGCCCGGCGGCATCTCGCGGATGGACGACACGTCCAGGTCACCATAGAGGGACAGGGTCAGCGTCCGGGGAATGGGCGTGGCCGTCATGAACAGGGCGTGCGGCTCTTTTCCCTTCTGTTCCAGGGCTGACCGCTGGCGGACGCCGAAGCGGTGCTGTTCGTCCGTGACGACCAGTCCCAGGCAGCGAAAGGCCACGTCGTCCTGGATGAGGGCATGGGTCCCGATGAGGATGTCGATCCGGCCGTCAGCCAGGTCGGCTAGCAGCTGCTTCCTCTCTTTGGTCGTCGTCCGGCCGGTCAGCAAGGCGATGCGCACGTCCAGGCCCTGGAAGAGGCGGCAAAATTCATCGTAATGCTGGGCCGCCAGGATACCCGTCGGCGCCATGAGGGCCCCTTGATAGCCATTCTCGACGATTTTCGCCAGGGCCAGGGCGGCGACGACGGTCTTGCCCGAGCCGACATCGCCCTGGACCAGGCGCTGCATGGGGACTTCGCTTTCCATGTCGGCCTGGATATCGAGGAAGGCCTGGGTCTGGCCTTTCGTCAGGGTAAAGGGCAGGTGCTCATAAAAGGTCTTGAGCAGCTTGCCATTGGGACCGCATTTGAGGCCTTGGCGCTTGCCTTCATGGCGCCGACGCAGGAGCAGGCCGAGCTGCATGTCGAAGAGCTCTTCAAAGGCCAGCTGGCGCCGGGCCTGTTCCCGTTTCTCCATAGAATCGGGAAAGTGTATCTGCTCATAGGCTTCGAGCGTCGGCATGGCGGCAAAGGGCGACTGGCGGCAGCCGTCCCAGCCCGGCAGGATGTCCAGATGCTCCCTGGCCAGGTCCAGGGCCTGGCGCACGGCTTTGCGGATATCCTGCTGGCGCAGGCCATCGGTCAGGCCGTACAGGGGGACGAAGCCCTCGCCTTCGGCCCGCCCTTCTTCCGTGTCAGGCCCATTCATCTGGCGGCGGCCATAAGCCCATTCCAGCTTGCCAAAAGCCGTCAAAGTCATGCCCACGCGGAACTGGCGTTTCTTGAAAGCCTGGTTGAACCAGACCAGCTCGGCCGCCCCCGTCCCGTCGCTAACCATAACTTTCAACAGCGACAGGCCCCGGCGGGGCCGCATTTCCTGGACTGACGCGACGGTCCCGCAGAGGACCAGGGACTTCCCCGTCCCGCACGGGGCCTGGCCGATGGGCCAGATATGGCTGCGGTCTTCGTAGTCGCGGGGAAAATATTGCAGCAAGTCGGACACCGTCGCCAGATGAAGCCGGGCAAACAGGGCTTCTTTGCGCGGTCCGATGCCCTTGAGATTGCGAATAGAAAAATTCATACAAAAAAACTCCTTGTCAAATATTCGTTTTTATTGTATCATATTTCGTAGGCTTTTTATAAAAAATAAAACTTGCTTTACCTAATAATCTGTGATAAGATTTATATGTTGTACTGTGATGGTGCAGGGAGGTGTAACCAATGGCAAACTTTTGCGAAATCTGTGGTAAAGGAACAATGAGCGGCATGAATGTCAGCCATTCCCACTTGAAAACGAAAAAAACCTGGAAACCGAATATCCAGCGTGTCCGCGCTGTCGTCGACGGCGAAGTAAAACGAGTTAATGTTTGCACTCGTTGCCTTCGTTCCGGTAAAGTCCAGCGTGATGTTTAAGGATGATAAAAAAAGCGTTGTCTGTGAAGACAACGCTTTTTTTAGTGGCTCGTGGCGCCCCTACATGCGGCCCGCAAACGGCGAACGGCGGGACGCCCTTTGAGCGTCCCCTACATGCATATGTATCTTGCCAGGCGGGCCGCCCGGTCTTCGATTCCTTCGTTCTGGAGGATGCTCTTGGGGGCATTGGCCGTTTCGATGAGGGCAAAGTACGGCGGCAGGATGAAGTTCTTGTTGCAGTTCATGGCGTCGATGACCTGTTCGGCTACAATGTCGCCGCCGCTGTAGCCGGAAACGACCAGGGCATAGACTTCCTTTCTGGCAAAGGCCGCTTCTTCCTTGCGGAACAAGGCCGTCAGCCTGTTGAAGAAAGCCATGATGTTGGCGCTGACGGCGTCGTTATAATTCGGGCAGACCAGGACGATGACGTCGCCCTTGCGGACAGCGGGATAGACTTTTTCCACCATGACGCCGCCGTAGAAACAGTCCCCTTTTTCACCGAAATGGAGGCACGTTTCATAGCTGCAGCCCCGGCAGTCGACGACGGTCCCGTTGCGCAGGGAAATCTCCGTGACCCGGGCCTTCCCCTGCAGATGGCGCTGCACCATTTCCCAGAGTAGGAGCGTGTTCGACGTGCGGCGGCTGCTGGCGTGGAGGACGACGACGTCCTTAGTCTTCCCGGTCCCGTCGGGCCGGGTGAAAGCCAGCAGTTTACTGACCAGGCGGCCGGCACTGACGGCGTAGGCTTCCTCATTGGAAAGGCCCTGGATCTGAGCCTGGGTATTAAAATTATAAAGGGATCCCGTAGCCTCGACGAGAGGCTTGCCGGGAAAGATACAGCCGGCCTGATTGGCAAAGAAAATCAGCTCCCGGCCTATTTTTTTTGTAAAAAACTCCCCCTGCCCGTCGACGAGGACGGCACCGCGGCAGCCGGCCAGACAATGGCGGTGGCGGACCAGACAGGATACGAGGTGGACATAGGACAGGCTAACGCCGGCCTTGGGCAGGGCGACGGCGAAGAGGACGGCTGTCCCCTCTTTTTCGGCCCGCGTCCGGACGCACCAGCGCAAGAAGGCTTTTTCCCGTTCGATGACCTGATACGTCCGCCCTTCCAGGGCCCGGCTGAGAACGCGGCCGATGCGCTCCGTATGACCGGCTTCGTCCCAGCCGACCTTCACGACTAACAGCATAGAACAGCCCCCTTCCTAGACGAGGCGGCTCAACGCCGTATAGGCCCGCTTCCAGCGTTCGTACAGGGCCGGGCAGGCACAGACGTCTTCATAAGTCACCTGGCCGCCGGCGACGCGGTTCTTGACGCCGAAAAAGGCTCCCTTCGATGCATCGCCGAGATAGACCGAGCCATAATGCCACTGGCCCCGCAGGGTCAGGATGATCGACAGGGCCGCTGACGACAGGGCCGGCGCGATATAGGGCTTATAGCCCAGGTCGCGGACGGCGATGTTGGCATGGACGACGAGGTCCGTCAGCTCCCGCGACAAGGCGTCGTCGTAGTCTTCCAGGCTGTCGGCGATGACCAGGTCCGCCCCATGGGGGCCAAAGGCCCGGCCTTCCGTCAGGTAGTGGGCAAAACGCGGATTTTTCTTGGCGTAATAGCAGGCCCGGGCATGCATGACGCCCAGGCCATAGCCCTGGATCTGGGCCGGATGGAGGCCCGATTCCGTCAAGAAGGCCCGGCACAAGGGGTCGACCGGATCCGATACGATACAGACCTGGCCGCCGAAGCCCGCCTGGCGGGCCAGGCCGGCATAGTGGGCGATGAGGCTGCGGTTGGCTTCGAGCTGGGCCATGCGTACATCGCCGCCGGCTCCGACAGGCGGCACGCCCTTGCTGGCACAGAAGATAAAGACGTCGCAGTCGAAGACGTCTTCTTCCCCGACGACCGTCACGGCTGGCAGGACCGGGTCCGGACAGCCTTCCTGGCCGGCAAAGGGATAGCGAATCTGGTTCATTTCCATTTCCAGACGGGCCAGGTTCTTCTCATTGATGTCGCACATGCCGACGGAAGCGATGACGTCCTGCCCGGCCAGGAGCAGTCCGATGAGCATGGTCGTCCCCACATCGCCTAAGGCGACGATGTGGACACGGGCTTTCCGGGCCAGCTGCGGTGCCCTGTCGAGAGGCATGGCAGACGCCCCGATGTCAGCGGGTAAATCGTGGATCCATTTATTCAAAGTCTTCATCTCCTTCTCCCCAGCGCAGGCGGATGAGCCGTTCGATATCGTTCTTGATGAACCGCGTCGGGTCCATGTTCTCATCGAACTTAACGCCGACGTCGATATCGGGGATGCGCGGGTACGTAATAACTTCGCCGAGCCGCTTCAGGGTCAGGCGCTTTTCAAACGTTTCCTGATAGACGTCCTGCAAGGTTTCCATGATGGACGCGGCGTTCTGCAGGCACGTCAGGGAATAGAGGTAATCGGCTTCGCTCTTCCCCTTGCCGATGAAGGCCGGCTTGACATAGGGCAGGACCAGGTTGATCGACGGGTTGCGGCCGTAACCGCTGTAGTTATGGGCATTGTCCAGGCTGTCGCCGCCGATGAAAGGATAGCAGTCCCTTTCATTGAGCCAGACTTCCAGGCTGGGCAGGAAATAGGCGCTTTCGGCACGGATGTTCTTTTCTTCCATCATATCCATGGCCTGACCGGTCATGACGCCGACCAGGACTTCTTTGATCTCTACGTCGTTCTGTTCCAGATAAGGCGTCAGCATGCGCATGCGATGGCCCTTGTGCAGGAGGTCGTCGATGAGGATGACCGGCCGGTTGAAGGACTTGATGGTCTTGACCTGGTTGTCGACGGACGAATAATGCTGACACTCTGCAATGGTAAAGCCCTTGACGGTGCGGTTGAAATACTTGTCGATATGGAGGCCCTTAGTGACCGTATTGGGCACGAGGACATCGCTCAGGGCCTTGCCGAAGGGGACCGACATGTACGGCCCGCGGCGCTTCTTCTTATCTTCGACGATGGAGACGCCGTTGATTTCAGCCACCTTCTTGATGATCTTGTTGTAAAAGGCACTCATGTTGAACGACAAGATGAGCTGGCCCGGATAAATGTGGTTCATGACCGACAGTAAGTTGTTGTGGGCCTCATAGATAGCCCGGCGGACGCGGGGATTCTTATTGAAGGGGTTCTTGATGGTCGTCTCGACGTCGCGGAAAATGACGATAGGCGACTTCATATTGACGGCGTAAATCGGCTGTTCCCCCGACGGAGCGATGTTGACGAAGCCCTGGCGGCGCAAGGCGTCGATGACCGTCGCTTCATAGCCGGCCGGGTCGACGGGATGGTAGACGGCATAGGCGAAGTCGCGGGCAATGAGTTCCGTCAGGATTTCCGTGATGATGATCTGGCTGACGTTGGCAATGCCGGCCATATCATCGGCATAGAGGAAGCCGATGCAGGCAATGCCGCCGTCGGCCGCGTCGCGGATGTGGGAGGCAATGGCCGAGTCGTGAAATTCGCGCAGCAAATCGCGGGAACCGACGCGATGGACGGCGGCATAGGCGATCATCTTCCGTTCCTGACTGGCGTCGTCGATGTACAAGGTCCAGACGTAATCCTTTTCGACATAGCTGTCGACGGTTTCCGTATGGTAGCCCTTGTCCCAGAGGGCACTGCAAATGGGCCACAAGCTTTCGGCGCCGCGCGGCTTGAAGGAACCGATGCCGATTTCCCGGGCTTCCAGGACGTGCTTATAGGCCGGTTCGCGCAGGTAAAGGTTATTGTCGTAAATGAAATTCTGGGCCACGGCGTCGATGAGGTTGGAAATATCTCGGTTGAGGTCGATGTTCTCGCGTATCTTCGTCGAACTGATGTCTTCGTAGAATTTGTCCAGCGTCAGGCGGATGACCTTGCCCTGGATGCCGTAAGTCTTTTCCGGCTGGTCCGTTTCCGGGTTTTCCCGGGTCTCCCGGGCAAAGGCGATGTGGTTCACCGTATGGATCGAATCGGGCGTCGGCACGGCCCGGTAGGCCGAGGCATTCTCGATGACGTCCGTCCCGACGGCGATGTACAGGTCCCGGCCGGCAAAGATTTCCTTGAGCTTCTTGATGTCCGCCGGATTGGCGATGTTGATGGGGATATCATCGGGGAAAGGATACATATTCTCTTCATCGGCGACGGACATATTCATGATCTTGCGGCGCATGAGCCGCGGCTGGGTATGCTTGGACCAGGAAAATTCATCGAGGGCCAGGTAAATATCGAAGCCCAGGTCGCGTATCTTGCAGGCCACGGCCTTATGGCCCAGGCTGAAGGGGTCGAAGGTCCCCGGATAGAAGCAGGGCTTGCGGCCCTTTTCGAAGGCAAAGGAACCGCAGGCAAATTCATGCTGGCTGATATAGCGGTAGATGTGGTTGAGCACGGCCGAATTGCTGTAGAAATCCAGGTTCTCTTCACTATTTTCATCGAGGAGGACCAGGAGCTTCTTATAGCAATGGCTGAACAAGAAATCCTTCCGCTCTTCCGGCATGATTGGGCTGTGGAAGATGAATTTCCCCAAATCGCGGAAGGCGTCGCGGCTCAGCTCCTTATTGTAATGGGCGTAGGCCTTGATCATGATGTACAACAGCTGGCGCTGACGTTTGTCGTTGACTGCCGGGTCCTGGGAAAATTCCTTGGCAAATTCATCGAAATGTTCCAAAATGATGCCGACCGTCTGGACCATGGACGAAGCCAGGGGGATATTGACATTGAGTATCTGCCCTTCGATAGTCTTGACAAATTCGTCAAATTCCCGCGGCGGCAGCTTGAGGATCATCTTGCCCAGAAACTCCGGCACGTACTTGGAGATCTGCGGGTCGCCGATTTCCAGGCCGTTGAACAGTTCCACCGTCAATTCGTTGCGCTGGGCATAGGTCATGGTAGAAGCGATTTTAAGCAGGCTGTTGCCGGCAGCGCGACGGACGAAAATGGATTCGCTCACCTTGAGAAGGTTGGTCAGATGCGTCCCCAGATGCATGACGCTGCCGGCGTTGCTCTGGCCGTCGATATAACGCAGCATGAGTTCCAGATTAGCTACTTTGACTACCCAATGGGTCCCCATCTTGAGGTCGACCAAGAAGAGATTGCCTTCCCGTTCAAAAAAGGCATCCCGCCCTTCGGGCAGGTCCATGACCGTCAGCAGGTCTTTATAATACAAATCGTCGGAATAGTCGGCGAAGACGTGGCGGGCACAGTTGAGGGCAGCGACGCGCAGGTTGAAGGAATCGCTTTCCCTCGCCGTTTCGATGAAAGGCGCCGCTGCCGCCATGAATCCGTCATCCAGATAAATCCGGTCCATATCGGCCAGGACCTTCAAGAGGATGATATACTCTTCTTCACTGTAGTTGCGCCGCTCGTAGTACGGCCCCATGATGGCCGTATAGCGGCTGCACTGGGACGGGGCGCAGCGCTGCAGGACGGCTGAGATGAATGTACTCAGGCAATAGCCGATCCACAATTTATGCTGTTCTGTGAAGCGGATGTCCGGACAGATGATGCGGTCCAGGTAGGTCGTGAACAAGGACAGGTTGGTCACGGATTTCGCCGGCAGGGAGACGCCTTCGGGCAGTTCCTTCGTATACGTATCGTTGAAGTTGGCAATGATGCGCCCCATGAGAGCGGCTGCCTGCAGGCGGATATCCCCTTCGCGGTGGGACAAGAGCTCGTAGAGGAACTTCAAGGTCATGAGTTTCTGATGTTCCGTCATGTACGTCGAATATTCCTCGAAAATGCCGATATACGTGCGGACATTCTTCCACAGCCGTTCGCTGCGGGCCGCTTCGATGAGGTTGCCGAAATCGCTTTCATCGCGGAAGATGCTCATGAGGCGGATATTGTGGTCGATGGCGGCATATTTGAGCTGGTCAATGACGTCGTTGCCTTCGAGGAGGACCTTTTCCCGATGGACGGGCTGCGGCGGGTCGGCCGGCTGCCAGGCAAAGTCCGCCGGCAGTTCCGTGACGACGCCGTGTTCTTCCATAAAGGCTTCAAAATCCGCCAGTTTGGCATAGACTTTCTGGTAACGCTGGCGCTTGGCTTCATCGACATTATCCAGTTTGCCTAAGATGACATCGAAGGCTTCGGCCAGGGAATAGAAATGGACGATTTCCTTGCCCTTATCATTGCGGCTGCTCTTGACGCGGAAGTCGGCATAGATGAGGAGCAGCGATTCGACGGACAAGTTTTCCAGCTCCAGGTCCCATACCGAATGGTTCGCCGCGATGTGGCCGATAGCCGGCAGGCCCAGGCGGCGGCAGCACATGCCCGTATAATAATAATGTAAATAAGGGACGCGCTTTTCTTCATTCTTCTTGCAGCCATATTTGCCGATATCGTGGCAGGCGGCGGCGCCGGAAATGAGGGCCACGTCGACGGGGATGCCGTTCCGGGCCAGCTGGCGGGCCGCATAGACGGCGACGTAATGGACGCCGCCGACATGACCGAGCGTATTGAACGGCGTAATATCGATGCCGATGCGCATAAATTCATAAATATAATCATCAGTGGCCAGCATCCGCAGGCGAAGGTATTCCTTGATGTAGCCTTTATGGGCGATTTCTTCCGCTGGAATGAGTGGCATGTCCTTTTTCGGATCAAAAGGCAATACGTTCCGTTCATAGTGATAGAGGCCGCGAAGGAGCTGCATAAAAATGAGGCAGCCCTGGCGATAGATATCCCCTTGGGCCCCGCGGCCTACAGCCGCTTCCAATTCCCGGTTCCCCTGACAGGACCCGGGGAACAGCCGGACCAGGACCCGCCGGTAGCAGCATTTCAGCCAACCTCCGGGCGGTTCCTGGCGAAGGCAATCCAAGTACGGCTGCGCTGCCGCCAGGACCTGTGGCGACAGGAAACGCCCATCTTCATCGCGGCATCCTTGCAGCTCATCGGCCAGGGCCCGCAGATGGCTGCGGCGGATCCAGGCCGTCATTTCCTCTTTGTCCATTCCCAGCGTCGCTAAAAAATGCCGGCTCTCCAAGGCCGCCGTCATGGACGTGAAAATGGCTGTCGTTGAATCTTTCATAACCTACCCCGCTTTCCTTATAGTCATAAAAAAAGGCTCGTCGCCGAGCGACAAGCCTTTTTCCCGCTAGCCGCCATTGGCTAACTTTATTCTGGATACAGTTCTTTGTTCCGTTTTACGATTTCCATGACCAAGTTGGCCGTTTCTTCGATGGCCTTGGACGACACATCGATGATGGGACAATGGAGACGGCGCATGACGCCGCGGGCATATTCCAGTTCTTCATTGATCCGTTCGATGTTGGCATAGCTGGCATTGGCATCGAGGCCCATGCTGCGCAGGCGTTCAGACCGGATGAAGTTCAGCTTGAACGGGTCGATGATGAGGCCGACGATCTTGCGGGCCGGGATCTGGAACAATTCCGGCGGCAGGCTGACTTCCGGTACCAGCGGCAGGTTGGCCGCTTTGATACGCTTATGAGCCAAGTACATAGAAAGGGGCGTCTTCGACGTACGCGATACGCCAACGATGACAATATCGGCCTTCAAGAAGCCCATGGGGTTCTTGCCATCGTCGTATTTGACGGCAAATTCAATGGCTTCGACGCGTTTGAAATACTCTTCGTCGAGCTGGTGGATCATGCCGGCTTTCAACGTCGGTTCCGTATCGGTCAAGGTGCCGACACCGGCCAGCATGGGGCCGATGATGTCGACGACGGTAACGTTGGCCGTCTTGGTCAGTTCCCGCAGCTTCCGGCGCAGGGATGGGGAAATGATCGTATAGCAGATCATGGCCTTGTTGGCTTCGGCTTTGCAGACCAGTTCTTCGATCTGCTGTTCCGACCGGATATACGGCACACGGATGATGTTAAATTCCTGTTTGTCATACTGGCTGGCTGCTGCCCGGGCCACGCGTTCGGCTGTTTCACCGAGCGAGTCAGAGCAAGCATAAATAATCGGTTTTTCCACGGTTATCTCCTCCCTAACCCACATTCTACAAAGAGACGGGTTATGTTCGTTTTTGATATTCTGCCCAGGACCTTCAATTCCTTCTTGTCATCTTCGTCAGTCCCTTTGACCTCGACGACGGGCAGGCAGTCGATTTCATATTCGATCAGGCGCTGAGCCGCGACGATCGCCTTTTCTTCAGGCTGGGCGTAAATCACCTTGCTCACAGGCGTCATGACCATGCGTACCGGCAGGGCCCGAAGGTCATTGCTGCCCATAGCGGTTTTCAATAAATCCTTTCGCGATACGACGCCGGCCAGGATATTGTCCGTCCCGACAAATACGGTCCCCACGTCTTCCGTAAACATGGCGATGATGGCATCGTAAGCACTCGTATGCTCGCCGACGATCACCGGCTGAGACAGGCAGGAATCAATGGTAATATCCGTAATAGCCCGTGAGAGCAGGTCTTTCTCTTTGTTGCCCGTAAAAAAATAGCCTAATTTCGGCCGCGCATCGATGAGCCCTAACATGGTCAAGATGGCCAGGTCCGAGCGCAAAGCTGCCCGCGTCACGTGGAGCCGGTTGGCAATATGCTGGCCCGTAATCGGACTGTTTTCCTTTACAATCTGTAAAATCGTTTCCTGACGTTCCGATAACATAGCGTCTTTTCACCCCCTATATAGCAAGCGTTCTCTTATTCACTTATTATCATAACATATATAAAAACATCCCGCGATATAAGATGTATAATATGCAAATAGTGTATAATACAAGGCCGTAGTATGAGAAAAAGGCGGCCCAAAAGTCTGCTTTTCTTTTGGGACCGCCTTTCTATTACTCATAAATCGGATATGCTATTACCAATTACCACGTATAGTCTTCCGTATCAGCACGGCCCTTGCCTGTCAGCGAATCGAGGAGGATACGCTGTTCGACTTGTGCTACGTGTTTCCGTGTCGATACGACAGCGTCGGGGTTGACCGAGATGGAATCGATGCCGCTCTTGACCAGAAATTCGGCGAAGTCCGGATAGACGCTCGGTGCCTGGCCGCAGATGGAAACGGTCTTGCCGTCTTTGTGAGCAACCGTGATGAGATGGCGGATAGCCCGTTTGACAGCCAGGTTGCGTTCATCGAAGAGCGGTGCGACTGTATCGTTGTCGCGGTCGCAGCCCATGACGAGCATGGTCAGGTCGTTGGAGCCGATGGAATAGCCATCGACGAACTGATTGAACTGGTCAGCCAGGATGATGTTGGCCGGGATTTCAGCCATGAGCCATACTTTGAAGTCCGGACCGCGATGGAGGCCTTCCTGAGCCATGAGGTCGACGACTTTCTGCATTTCATCGACGCGGCGGCAGAAGGGAATCATGACGTTGAGGTTCTTGAAACCGTATTCTTCACGGACTTTGCGGACGGCTTTCAATTCCAGTTTGAACGCTTCGACGTATTTCGGGTCATAGTAACGGGAAGCACCGCGCCAGCCGAGGAGGGCGCTGCTTTCCTGGGGTTCGTATTTATCGCCGCCCGTCAGGTTGCGGTATTCACTCGATTTGAAGTCGCTCAGGCGCAGCGTGACCGGACGCGGAGCCAGTGCCTGGCAGACCTTGCGGATGCCTTCGGACAGCTGATCGACGACGTAGTCAGCCCGGCCCGTTTCGATGAGATACAAAGGATGTTCGTGAATGAACGTCGTCCAGATAAATTCTTCACGCATGAGGCCGATGCCATCGCAAGGCAGTTTGCCGTATTTTTCAGCCAGATCCGGGTTGCCCAGGTTCATGTAGATTTTCGTGCCCGTAATCGGTGCGGCTTCGGCAGCGACGACTGTCGTTGCAGCCTGGCCGGCCGGAGCTTCGGCAGCTTCCGGTTTGACGATGTCGGCGACGATGCCTTCATAGACGATGCCGTTCGTCGCATCGACCGTGATTTCTGCGCCATCTTGGATGGTCGTCGTTGCTTCGACGCTGCGGCTCTTCGTGCCGACGATGCAGGGGATGCCCAGTTCACGGCTGACGATGGAAGCGTGACAGGTCATGCCGCCGGCATCGGTGACGATAGCTTTGGCCTTCTTCATGGCCGGAACCCAGTCCGGTGCCGTCATGGTCGTTACCAGGATTTCGCCGTCTTTGAATTCAGCGATCTTAGCCGGGTCGAGGATGACATGAGCTTTGCCAGCGGCACTGCCCGGGCTGGCCGGCAGGCCTTTGACGACGACCTTGCGGTCCGTCGTGACAGCAGCCTTAGCGGCAGCAGCTTCTTTCTTTTCTTTATTCTTCTTGGACCAGACTGTTTCCGGACGGGCCTGGAGGAGCCATACCTTATTGGTCCGTTCATCGACGCCCCATTCCATATCCATGTAGCAGCCGTAATGTTTTTCAATGGCTTTGGCATATGTAGCCAGTTCTTTGACCTGTTCGTCCGTAATGACCTGCTGTTTCTGCAATTCCGGCGGAACGAGTTTTTCTTCGCAGTCGCCGCCCGGTTTGCGGACCAGTTCGATCGGTTTGGTATTGATCATCTTGGAGAGGATGGTCAAGTCATCTTTGCGGACTTTGAAGTTATCCGGCGTAACCGTGCCCTGTACGACGTATTCGCCGAGGCCCCAGGCGCCTTCGATGGTGATCGTCGAATCGTCGCCCGTGACCAGGTCGACCGTGAACATGACGCCGGCGGCTTTGGAGAAGACCATCATCTGGATGGCGGCGCTCAAAGCGACGGAGAGATGATCGAAGCCCTGTTTCGTACGATAGTACGTAGCGCGGTCCGTAAAGGTCGATGCATAACATTCCTTGACCTTCTGGATGACCATGTCAGCGCCCTGGACGTTGAGGTACGTGTCCTGCTGGCCGGCAAAGCTGGCATCGGGCAAATCTTCTGCCGTTGCACTGGAACGGACGGCGACGAAGGGATTGGCTTCGCCGACTTTCTTGCCCAATTCTTCATAACTCTTGCGGATGTCTGCTGCCAAATCAGCCGGCATTTCAGCATCGCAGATTGCCTTGCGGATCTTAGCCGTGACATCGCGGAGCTGGACAGCGTCTTCGACGTCAGTCAGGCCTTTCAGCAATTCCGGGATGGTGACGTCCATGCCCGTTTCATGCATGAAATGACGATAGCCTTCTGCCGTCGTCGCAAACCCATAGGGAACGGGGACATCCGTCTGGGATGTCAATTCACCGAGGGAAGACGATTTCCCGCCTACGAGGGAAACATCAGCCCTGCGCAGTTCATCGAACCACAATACATATGCTTTTTCTCTGTCCTTTGCCATAATCCTTACCTCCTGCTGCTATACCCAAGCGTGTACGCTAAATTGTCTGCTTGTTACGTTTATAGTACGCTATTTATTTGTAAATGTCAATGGCCTTTCTTAAAAAGCTATGTGATACCTCTTTTAAGGGTATACTATATGTGAAATATTTTCAGAATCCGTATAGCGTAAAACGATTTAAGTCCAAAAAACGCTTTAAATTTTCTCAACCTGCCCTGCCTATATAGGATAATAATGGCGGATGTGATATAATAAGAAATTAGTAATGTTTCATTACCTGCTCATCTTGAACGATTATGTCGTCACGTAGGAGGAAAATATGTATACACCCAGACGCAGAGCAAAAAAAGCCAAAAAAGCCGGTCCCCTTCGCCGCATCCGCCTTTTCATCGCCTTATGCCTTGTCGTTTTCGCAGGCCTAGGCTTTGGCTATATTTTTGCAGCCTATCAAAGTTTGCCTGCCGTAGGCAATAACATGCGGCCTGCCGTTTCATCGCAGGTCTTCGATTCCCACGGCCGGCTGATTACGACCCTTCATTCCGACCAGAACCGCTTGCCCATCGACATCAATAAAGTGCCGCAGAACCTGCAGAACGCCTTCATCGCTGCCGAAGACAACCGCTTCTATGAACACATCGGCATCGACCCCATCGGCATCTTCCGCGCCATCTTTGCCAACCTGACAAACCGCGGCATCGCCCAGGGCGGCAGTACCATCACCCAGCAGCTGGCCAAGAACGCCTTCTTGTCCCAGGAACAGACATTGAAGCGTAAGATACAGGAAGCCATGCTGGCCCTGGAAATCGAACACAAATACAGTAAAAAAGAAATCCTGGAAATGTACATGAACCAGATCTACTTCGGCCAGGGCGCCTATGGCATCCAGACAGCGGCTAAGACGTATTTCAATAAAGACGTCAACGAATTGAGCCTGACGCAGTGTGCCATGCTGGCCGGCCTGCCCAAGAGCCCGAACTACTACTCGCCGTTCAACAACCTGAACGAAGCCAAGAAGCGCAAGAACGTCGTCCTCGACCAGATGGTCAAATATGGCTACGTATCGGCAGCAGAAGCGGAAGACGCCAAGAACCAGGACCTGGGCCTCTCCAAGAGCCACCAGGCGAAAGAAGCCGACGAATACGCTTCCTTCATCGACTACGTCTCCCAGCAGGTCGCCAAGAAATACGGCGACGATGCCCTCTATAAAGAAGGCCTCAAGATCTACACGACCATGGACGTCGACAAACAACACGCCGCCGTCCGGGCCATGCGCAACCTGCCCAACAACTATACCGACGAAAACGGCCTGACCCAGCCGCAGGCGGCTCTCGTCTCCATCGACCCCAAGACGGGCCATATCCTGGCCATGGTCGGCGGCCGCGGACAGGACAGCTTCAACCGCGCCAGCATGGCCGTCCGCCAGCCGGGTTCGGCCTTCAAGCCCTTCGTCTACCTGACGGCACTGCAGCACGACATGACGCCGGATACGACCATGAAAGACCAGCCCATCACCTACGGCGGCTGGAGTCCGAAGAACGCCGGCGGCTCCTACAGTGGCGCCATGAGCCTCAGCGATGCCCTGGCCCACTCGGTCAACACCATCGCCGTCCAGCTGGCTGATGAAGTCGGCACCAAGAACATCATCGCCAACGCCAAGAAAATGGGCATCACCACCCTCGACGCCAAAGACGACAACCTGGCCATGGCCCTGGGCGGCCTGACCCGGGGCGTCACGCCTCTGGAAATGGCCAGTGCCTACGGCACCTTCGCCAATAAAGGCGTCCACGTCAAACCGACGGCCATCGTCAAGATCCTCGACCGCAACGGCAACGTCCTGGAAGATTCGTCGACGTTAGAAAAAGAAGAAACGAAGACCCGCGTCATGTCCGAACGGGAAGCCTATGAAATGACGACCATGCTCGAAGGCGTCATCGACCACGGCACAGGGCGGGCTGCCGCCATCGGCCGTCCGGCAGCCGGCAAGACCGGGACGACGGACGACAACAAAGACGCCTGGTTCGTCGGCTACACGCCGGATATCGTCACGGCCGTCTGGATCGGCGACGATACAGGAGCCCACAGCTTAGGCGACATCTACGGTGGCACGGTCCCGGCCGAAATCTGGCGCGACTACATGTCGTCGGCCACGTCCGATGAATCGGGTGGCGACTTCTCCGCTCCGTCCGGCATGGAACGCCGCAAAGAAACGGCATCATCCAATAAGAGCTCGTCCCGCAGCGATGACCGGGAAGAACCAAAGAAAAAATCGGCAACGTCAGAAAAACCGACGACCAAAGAAAAATCCAAACAACAGACCCAGCAGCCGGCCAAACAACAAGCCGACCGCAATAATAAGGAATAAGGAAAAAGGCGCTGTCTTACGACAGCGCCTTTTTAGTGGTTCGTAGTTAATGGCTCGTAGCTCGTGGTTCGTAGGGGCCGGCCCATTCGGGACACCTCTCCTAGCAGGAGAGGCTTACGAAGCCTTCGTGCGGCCTCCCCTCACTCGCCCATGACGGCGATGGTTTCGGGGACGATGAAGTCCGCTTCGGTGCAGGCCCGGATATCTTCTACGGTATAGCCCGGGGCCAGTTCCCGCAGGACCAGGCCTTGCGGCGTGACTTCAAAGTAGCAGCGTTCGGTTACGATGTCGGTCACGCAACGGGCTCCCGTCAGGGGCAGCGTGCATTTCTTCAGTATCTTGGAATGGCCGCTCTTTTCGCAATGGTCCGTGGCGACGATGATCTTCTTGACACCGGCACAGAGGTCCATGGCCCCGCCCATACCGGGCACGAATTTCCCGGGGATGGTCCAGTTGGCGATATTCCCTTCCTGGTCGACTTGCAGCGTCCCCAAGACAGTCGCGTCAATATGGCCACCGCGGATGAAAGCGAAGGACGTTTCGTGGTCGTAGACACTGCCGCCGGTAATGACCGAAGCCGGCTGGCCGCCAGCATCGATGACGTCGATATCGACATGATTCCAGTCCGGCGACGGGCCGCTGCCAACGGTGCCGATTTCAGCTTCCAGCCAGAGGGATACGCCTTCGGGCAGATAGTTGACGCACATCAGGGGCAGGCCGATCCCTAAGTTGACGAAGTCCCCATTTTTGAAGAATTGGGCACAACGCCAGGCAATCAAAGCTCTTCCTTTCCGTTCAACCATGACCTCATCCCCTTTCCTGCCGTTCCCGCGCCTTGGCTTCGGCACGGGCCCTGGCCTTTTTCCACATCGGGCAGATAAACCGTTTTTCGCCCTGCCGTTCATAGACCATGTCGACGACAGGAGCCGGGATGGCGATTTCTTCCGGCAAGAGCTGGCCGACGGGGACGATTTCTTCGACTTCGGCGGCGACGAAATCAGCCGCATAAGCGATGGTACTGTTCGTCGCCCGCGAATTCATGCGGAAATAGAGGTTCCCTGCCGTATCGGCTTTGGTCGCCTTGACCAGGGCTACGTCGGCATGGAGCGGTAATTCCAGGAGATATTCCTTCCCATCGATGACCAGCTTCTGTTTCCCTTCTTCGACACTCGTACCGACACCGGTCGGCGTCAGGACGCCGCCCAGGCCGGCACCGCCGCAGCGCACGCGTTCGGCCCAGGTCCCCTGGGGGACGAATTCGACGGCCAGTTCACCGGCCAGCATCTGTTTCAGCGCTTCCGGATTGAGGCCGATATGCGTCGTAACGATGGACGACACGCGATGAGCCACGATCAGCTTGCCTACGCCCTGGCCGGGATAGCCGGCCGATACGGCGATGGCTTTGATATCCTTGACGCCTTTTTCCAGCATGCCGTCGATGATTTCATCAGCCGCGAATTGGCCATGCCAGTCACCGAACATGATGGTCTGTCCGTCATGGATATGCTCCAGGATATCTTGGAGAGAAAATACCTTCGATAACACCGTACTCACTCCCTTTCAGAGGACAGCCTTACTGGCCGGTAAAATGGGGACGCCGTTTTTCCATGAACGCGCAGACGCCTTCGGCAAAGTCCTGGGTCCGGGCACATTCACGCTGGCACGGGACTTCGATGTTTTCCAGGTAGTGCTGATATTCAGCAAAAGCAGCGGCATAAATCTGGCGCTTGATGTTCTTATAGGAAATAATCGGTCCGGCAGCCAGTTTCTTGGCAAATTTCATCGTTTCTTCATCGAGGGCATCGTTGGGCACAATGCGGTAGACAATGCCCAGATCCTTGGCTTCCTGTGCGCTCACAGGGCGTCCGGTAGCGCAGATGTCCATGGCCCGTTTCGGCCCCAGCTGTTTGACCAGGAGATAGGAACCGCCCGTATCGGGGACCAGGCCCAGATTGACGAAGGCCATGATGAACTTGGCGTTTTCACTGCAAATGATGAAATCCGCTGTCAGGGCCAAACTGGCACCGGCACCGGCCGCAGCCCCGCTGACCGAGGCGATGACCATCTTGCTCATCTTCTTCAGGCCATCCGTGACCTTGCCGACCTTGCCGATAAGGCCGTCCATATTGACATCGCCGCCGGCCTTGATGAGCTGGTAGAAGTAGCCGATATCGCCGCCGGCCGAAAAAGCACGGGGCAGCCCTTTGAAGACGACGACCTTTACCGATTCATCCGCTTCAGCCGCTTGGACGACATAAAGGAGTTCATCGGCCATTTCTTCATCGATGGCATTGAGGTTCGTCGGATAATCGAGCTGAACGACAGCGATGCCATCTTCAACGGTATAATGTAACTTGTTGAGTTTCATATGAATCCCTCCTCATTATTATAACAAAAACGAATGAATACCTTTCTTTATAATCATATTATATCATAGGTTCCAGAAAAAAGCCTATACCAGAAAGGCATAAAAAAGGCGCTGTCTTACGACAGCGCCTTTTTAGTGGTTCGTAGTTCGTGGCTCGTGTTCCCTACAAGGTTAAACCTCTCCGATCCAGTTGGACCACTTTTCCTAATAAGAGAACGAGTTTGCAATTTGCAGCGAATCCCTCAAATTTAAAACCATCCGCTAACAACTAACCACTAACCACTGGCTTTTTTATCAATCTACGCAATACTGACAGAAGATGCCGCGGAGGTCGAAGCGGCGGCTTTCTTTTTCCTGACGGGCCGTTTCTTTCGGCTGGCCCATGGAAGCGACGAGTTCCTGGCCGCGGCAGTAGATGCCTTCGCCGTTGGCAGCGCCGCTGATGGGCAGGGGCATCATGGTGTTGATCATATCATCAAAAGTAAAGTGTTTATCCATTTGAAAAGCCTCCTCTGAAGATGCTCAAGTTTTTATTATCTTGCTTGAGCATAAGTTTACGCTTTTCAATGTCTTTTTGTCAATGCTAATCACGAATTACTTTTGCATTTCATCCATTCAATATTAGAATCGTTCTACGCTTTATTCAATACCTTATGGACCAAAGCGCTGACGGCCATCAGGATGACGACGACAGGGACGGTGATGCCCACGGGCGTATCGACATTGAGCAGGAAGCGGTACAGGGCGACGCCCAAAACCCAGAGGACGAGGTTGAGCCAGTTGACGCTGTCTGCTGTATGGTCCTGCTTGAGGATGAAGAAGTCCGACAAGAGGATGGCCGTCATCGGCGCAAAGACGGAACCGATGAGGTAGAGGAAATCCTGGAACTGGTCCGGTGCGGCGAAGATGGCCAGCAGGACGCCCAGGACCGTCGCGATAAGCGCTAAAATCTTATCCGATACCTTCGGGACCAGGCTCTGGCAGCTGACGCCGGCCGAAAAGGCATCGAGGAAGGTCGTCGTGACCGTCGACAAGAGGACGACGAGGATCCCGGCGACGCCCAGGCCGGCCTGGACCATGATGGCCGCAATGTCATCCTGGCCGGTGAACAGGGCCGCGCCCATGCCGATGAGGAACATCCACGAGCTGGCGATGAAATAGGCACTGCAGCTGGCCGCCGTAGCCAGGCCCGGCTTTTCAGCCGTCCGCGTATAGTCCGAAATAATGGGCAGCCATGACAGCGGCATGGCGACAGCCAGTTCGACGGCGCCGCCAAAGGTGAGGTCGCCAGCCGGTACCTGCGGCGCCCCGCCTTTGAAGACGACCAGGCTGAGGACAATCGTCAAGATGAACAGGGCCGCCATGACGACGACGTTGATCTTGCTGAGGTTCTTCAGTCCCATGACGATCCACACGGCGATGAAGGCGCCGATGATGAGGCTCCACCAGGACACGCCGATGGCGGCGATGGTATTGGCAGCCAAAGCGGCACTGGCGACCATGACCGCCGTCCAGCCGACGAGCTGGATGACATTCAGGCCGGCAAAGAGCTTGGCCCCCTGGGTCCCGAAGGAAATGCGGACCGTTTCCATGGCACTGCCGCCCGTCCGGCCTCCGATGAGGCCGGCCAGGTACATGACGACACCGCCGATGAGATGGCCCAGGATGATAGCCGCAAAGGCTTTGGCAAAGCCCAGCGGCGCCAGGAGCATACCCGTCAGGATTTCGGCGATGGAAATGCCGGCGCCGAACCATAACAGGCCGTTGGAAAAGACAGACGTCTTACGTTCATTCATAATAAAATACCAACCTTTCTTTTATAATGCTACATCAGTATAACACATTCTCCGGGAAAACCCTACGTACACAACATCTTTGTTACAATTCCAACTCACTTTACTAAGAAAAAATGGCTTTACCTTTATTGCTATAAAATGACATGCTATACTTAATGAATCAATGATAACTATACCTACTTATTTAACATCATGACTGGAGTGATACCATGCAAATTGACAAGCGCCTGAAAATCGTCATTGCCGCTGTCATCGTGGCGGCCTGTGCCTTTGGCGGCTATAAATACTATGAATCCCAGCAAGCCGCAAAACAATCCAAGGCCATCGAAACAGCCGATGTCGTCCGCAAAGACCTGCGTTCGACCGTTTCCGCCACAGGGACCATCAGCCCTGTCGATTCCGTCGAAGTCTCGCCGAAGATCACGGCCCGCATCAGCCAGGTCCTGGTCAAAGAAAATGACCGGGTCACAGCCGGCCAGACCGTAGCAGTCCTCGACGGCAAAGATTATGAAGCCAAACGCGACCAGGCCCAGTATAAGGTCACCAACACCAAAGTCGAATACGACCGGGCCCAGCAGCTCTATGACCTCGGTGCCGGCACCAAACAGGCCCTGGATACGGCGAAATTCAACTATGACACTGCCGTCAGTACTTTGACGGAAGCCGAATCGGACGTTGCCGAAACGGTCATCACGGCGCCCATGGACGGCGTCGTCGTCGGCGAACCGAAGACTGTCGGCACCATGGCCGTCCAGGGTAACAGCAACCCGACGGTCATCATGCGCATTGCCGACACGTCGACGAAGCAGATTCTGGCCAAAGTCGATGAAACGGATATCGGCAAGATCCAAGTCGGCCAAGATGCGACCTTCACTGTTGACGCCTTTACAGACCGGACTTTCACGGCCCACGTCTCGAAAATCGCCAAAACCGATACGGGCAATACGTGGGATACGAACGGCTCCAGTTCGACGTCCAGCTCGTCGAGTTCGTCGGCCAGCGTCATCTACTACTACGTCACCCTCGACGTCGACGACCCGGATGACGTCCTGAAACTGGGCATGACGGCCCGCGTCGACATTACGACCTCGCAAAAAGATGACGCCCTCGTCGTACCCATCGCCGCCTTGAAGACCAACGACTCCGGCTCTTACGTCATCCGCGTCGATGCCAATGGCCAGACGGAACAAGTACCGGTCACGACGGGCATCTACAGCGATGAATACGTGGAAATCCTTTCGGGCCTGACCCAGGGCGACAAGGTTTCCATCGCCTATACGGCCTCCAGCAAGTCGTCGTCCTCGTCGAACAGCAATAGACGCCAGGGCCCGCCGCCCATGTAAGGGGGCCTCGCCATGAAGCATGTCATCGAATTGAAAGATATCAAAAAAATCTACCACATCGGCGGTGAAGACTTCGCCGCTCTGGCCGGCATTACCTTAAACATCGAAGAAGGCGAATTTGCCGCTCTCATGGGGCCATCGGGCTCAGGAAAATCGACGCTCATGAACATCCTGGGCTGCCTGGACCGGCCGACGTCGGGTTCGTATAAGCTCGGCGGCAAGGAAGTCGCCCACCTCGGCGACGATGAACTGGCCGTCGTCCGCAACCAGCACATTGGCTTCGTCTTCCAGAACTTCAACCTCTTGTCCCGCATCTCCGCCCTGGACAATGTCGCCCTGCCCCTGGTCTACGCCGGTGTCGGCCGCAGGGAACGGACGGAACGGGCCATGGAAAAGCTGAAATCCGTCGGCCTGGAAACGTGGGCCCACCACAAGCCCAACGAACTGTCCGGCGGCCAGCGCCAGCGCGTCGCCATCGCCCGGGCCCTGGTCAATAACCCGCATATCATCATGGCCGACGAACCGACGGGCAACTTGGATACGAAATCGACGAAAGACATCATGCGCCTTTTCGAAGCGCTCCACGAAGAGCACAAGACGATCATCCTGGTCACGCATGAACCGGAAATCGCCGCCTGTGCCAACCGCCAGCTCCTGCTCTCAGACGGCAGGATCACAAAAGACGCCGGAAAGGGGGTCGTCATGGATGTTATTTAGTGAAAGCGTGCAGATCGCCATTACGGCCCTGCTGTCCAATAAACTGCGCTCCATCCTGACCATGCTGGGCATCATCATCGGCGTCGGCGCCGTCATCGCCATGATTTCCATCGGCATGGGCGTCAAGCAGAACGTCACCAACTCCATCGCCAGCCTGGGCAGCAATATGCTCATTGTTTCGCCAGGTTCGACCAATCACGGCGGCGTCCGTTCGGCAGCCGGTTCGAGCCAGAAATTGAAATACGACGACGCCGTAGCCATCAAGAATAAAATAAAGAACATCGACTACGTATCGCCGACAGTCAACAGTTCCTACCAGATTGTCAACGGCAACCAGAACTGGAATACGTCGGTCTACGGCGTCACGCCAGAATACCTGCACATCCGGTCCCTCGTCGTCCAGTCGGGATCCTTCATCACCCAGAGCGACCTCAACTCGCGCAACCGCGTCGCCGTCATCGGCCCGACGGTCGCCGCCAACCTCTTCGACGAAATCAATCCCGTTGGCAAGAACATCCGCATCAACAACCAGCCCTATAAGATCATCGGCGTCCTGGAAAGCAAAGGCCAGTCCTCCATGGGCCAGGACCAGGACGACATCGTCATCGTCCCCTTGACGACGGCCCAGGAACGCCTCATGGGCATCACCTACGTCCGCTCCATCAACATCCAGGTCTCCAGCGCCGATAAAATCGAACAGGTCCAGGCCGAAGTCGAAACGCTCCTGCGCCAGCGCCACCATATCCGCAGCGGCAGCGAAGATGACTTCACCGTCCGTAACCTGACGAGCCTCATGGAAACCATGACCAGCACGACGACCATGCTGACCCTCTTCCTGGGCAGTATCGCCGCTATCTCACTCATCGTCGGCGGCATCGGCATCATGAACATCATGATGGTCTCCGTCACTGAACGGACGCGGGAAATCGGCATCCGGAAAGCCCTGGGCGCAACTTTTCAGAACATTATGATGCAGTTTCTCATCGAATCTGTCGTCATCGGCGTCATCGGCGGCCTCCTGGGCATCGCCTGCGGCGTCGGCATCGCCCTGGCTATCGCCAAGTCCGGCCTGTTCCAGACGGTCATCACGGCGGCGCCGATCATCATCTCTTTCAGTTTCTCCGTAGGCATCGGCCTCTTCTTCGGCATCTACCCAGCCCGGAAAGCAGCCAAACTCGATCCCATCGAAGCCTTGCGGTATGAATAAAAAAAGGGCTTGTCGCATGACGACAAGCCCTTTAAAGTTGTTATTGGCTAGCAGTTAGTTGTTAGCGGATGGCTTTAAAGCTGTAGCGGGCGTCCCGGCTTTCCTGCTAGGAGAGCTGTCAGCGCAGCTGACTGAGAGGTTGCTTTTGAATCTGGAAATTCAACCTCTCCGGCCCATTGGGCCACCTCCCCTATCAGGGGAGGCTTGGCGCTCTGCAATCGGCGGGCCGCCCCTACGAGCCACGAACCACTAGCCACGAACCACGAGCCACTAATCTCTCAGCCAGCGGCGGATGTCGTCTTCGGCATCTTCGATGGTCGTACCCAGGAGGGCCAGGCTCTTGCCGAGTTTGGCCGTCGGGCAGAGAGCGTGGATGTCTTCCAGGCTGTGACCGACGCCGCTGCCTTCATGGGTGCAGAAAGGATAAATCGTCTTATCCGTGAAGTCGTGGCTTTCCAGGAACGTCCACAAGGCCATGGGCATGGTGCCGCACCAGTTGGGATAGCCCAGGAAGATGACGTCGTAATCATCGATGTTGTCGATATCCCTTTCCAGGACCGGCCGGGCGTTGTCGGCCTTTTCTTTCCTGGCGATCTTGACGACTTCCTGATAGTCATTGGGATAGACCGAAGCCGTGCGGATGTGGAAGAGGTCGCCACCCGTGAACAGGCGCAGCATCTGTGCCGCCCGTTCCGTATTGCCTACGGGCAGGTCGACGATCTTACCGCTGACATAGTTCATGCCGGCGTGAGAAAAATATGCAATGAGGCATTTCTTACCTTGATAATCCATCAGTCAATCAAACCTCCCTGATATGTTTGACTTAAAAATTCCCGATACAGTTTTCATTATACGGCAAAAATCGTTGCCATTCAATCACTATCATGAATGACGGCCATTTTATTTTATCATGCCTGCCCGGCGCCCAGTATCTTTCCAAGGCCCATATAATGTAGTAAAATAGAGTTTGTCAATAGATTACTATGCTAAGCAATACAAGGAGGTCCCTTTATGGCTCATGTAAATGAAAACTACTTAAAACTCCCCGGCAACTATCTTTTTGCAACCATTGCAAAAAAAGTTGAAGCTTATTCCAAAGCACATCCGGAAGCGAATATCATCCGCCTCGGCATCGGCGACGTCACCCGTCCCCTGGCCCCGGCTATCATCGACGCCATGCACAAGGCCGTCGACGAAATGGGCAAAGCCGAAACCTTCCGCGGCTACGGTCCGGAACAGGGCTATGACTTCCTCCGTCAGGCTATCATCGACGGCGACTACAAGACGCGCGGCATCGACCTCGATCTGGACGAAGTCTTCGTCGGCGATGGCGCCAAGACCGACGTCGCCTGCATCCAGGAAATCTTCGGCGACGACCTGAAATTCGCCGTAGCCGACCCGGTATACCCGGTTTACCTCGACTCCAACGTCATGTTCGGCCATACCGGCGAATGGAACGCTGAAAAAGGCATCTACGACGGCGTCGTCTATCTCCCATGCACTCCGGAAAACGGCTTCAAAGCCGAACCGCCGAAGGAAAAAGTCGACATCGTCTACCTCTGCAACCCGTCCAACCCGACCGGCACGGCCATGAGCAAGGAAGAATTGACCAACTGGGTCAAAGCCGCCAAAGAAAACAACTTCATCATCATCTACGATTCGGCTTATGAAACGTACATCACCGAACCGGACGTTCCCCACAGCATCTTTGAAATCGAAGGCGCTAAAGAAGTAGCCATCGAACTCCGCTCCTACTCCAAGTGCGCCGGCTTCACGGGTACGCGCTGCTCCTATGTCGTCGTCCCCCATGCCTGCGTCGCTTACAAGAAAGACGGCACGGCTGTCGAACTCAATCCCTTGTGGAACCGCCGTCAGTGCACCTTCTTCAACGGCACGCCGTACATCGTCCAGCGCGCAGCTGAAGCTTACTACAGCCCGGAAGGCCAGAAACAGTGCCTGGCTGACGTCGAATACTACATGGAAAACGCCCACATCATCCGCGACGGCCTGACCGAAGCCGGCTTCACCGTCTACGGCGCTACCAACTCGCCGTACGCCTGGGTACAGACGCCGAACGGCATGAAGAGCTGGGATTTCTTCGACCTGCTCCTGGAAAAAGCCCACGTCGTCACGACACCGGGTTCGGGCTTTGGCCCCCACGGCGAAGGCTATCTCCGCCTGACCGCTTTCGGCACCAAAGAAAACACCGTCGAAGCTGTCAAACGCATTGCTGATTTAAAATTATTCAAATAAAGGTGGTTTAACCATTGAGTACCAATCTGGAAGTAGGCATCGTCGGCCTGCCGAATGTCGGTAAGAGCACGCTGTTCAACGCAATTACCAAGGCCGGCGCAGAAGCGGCAAACTATCCCTTCTGCACGATTGAACCGAATGTCGGTGTCGTAGAAGTCCCGGATAAACGCATCCAGGTCCTGACCGACATGTACAAACCGAAAAAAACAATTCCCGCTGTCATGCGCTTCGTCGATATCGCCGGCCTCGTCGCCGGTGCCTCCAAGGGCGAAGGCCTAGGCAACAAGTTCCTCAGCCACATCCGTGAAACCGATGCCATCGCTGAAGTCGTCCGCTGCTTCGAAGACTCGAACATCACCCACGTCGACGGCTCCATCGACCCGATCCGCGACATCGAAACAATCAATACGGAACTGTGCCTGGCCGACCTGGAATCGGCCCAGAAACGGGCGGACCGCATCGCCAAAGTCGCTCAGTGTGGCGACAAGGACGCCAAAGTCGAATACGCCGTCCTGAAAAAAGTCCTGGCCTGCCTGGAAAACGGCGACCCGGCCCGCAAAGCCGGCCTGACAAAAGATGAACTGCCGCAGGTCAAAGAGCTCAACCTCCTGACCTTGAAGCCGATCATCTACATCGCCAACGTCGCAGAAGACGAAGCAGGCAATCCCGATGCCAACCCCAACGTCAAACGCGTCGAAGAATACGCCGCCAAGGAAGGCGCTCAGGTCGTCGCCGTCTCGGCCAAGATTGAAGCCGAAATCGCCGAACTACCGGACGACGAAGCCGAAGTCTTCCTGGAAGAACTGGGCCTGCCCGAATCGGGCCTGGACAAGCTGATCAAAGCCAGCTATTCCCTGTTGGGTCTGATCAACTTCTTCACGGCCGGATCTGACGAAGTCCGCGCCTGGACCATCGTCAACGGCACGAAAGCCCAGAAAGCAGCCGGTAAGATCCACACCGACATCGAACGCGGCTTCATCCGCGCCGAAATCGTTTCCTACGACGACCTCATCGCCTGCGGCAGCGAACAAGCTGCCAAAGAAAAAGGCCTTGTTCGTCTGGAAGGGAAAGATTACGTCATGCAAGACGGAGATGTCACATACTTCCGCTTTAATGTATAGGAAAAAAAGGCTTGTCGCATATGCGACAAGCCTTTTTAAGTGGCTAGCAGTTAGGGGTTAGCGGATGGGTTTTAAATTTAAAAACCATCTGCTACAAACTACAAACTCCGTACTACAAACTAGTATCGTCCTCCCGATGTTTTGGGCGTGGTTCCCGTTCATCTGTCAATCCGGCAATGTAATCGAGTGAGGTGTGGTACAGCCTTGCCAGCTGGATCAACTTTTCTACGGGGATCTTCCTTTTCCCCAATTCATACATGCCGTATCCAACTTGTGAACACTTCAAGATTTTTGCCACGTCGGCCTGAGAAAGCCTTGCTTCCAACCGAAGCGTCTTTAAGCGGCTGTAGTATTTCATGTCATCACCTGTTTTCATAGATCTAGGACTATAATAAGTACATTAGTAAATTCCTTGATTCTATTATAGTAAATATATAAAAAGACGGCAACGATTATTATGAATATAATCGTTGCCGTCTTTGCAATTTGACTTCCCCTCTATGAAATAATTAGCCGATTTCTACTAATTTTCCAGGATTCATGATGTTATTCGGGTCCAAAGCCTTCTTGATGGCTTTAATGACGTTAAGTTCCGCCTGCGGTGTGCAAAGGGCAAATTCTTCTAATTTTTTATAGCCAATGCCGTGTTCACCGGACATCTTGCCGCCCAGGGCATAGACGCGCGGGAAGAGGTCGCGATGGAAGGCCTTGATCTTCTGGAACCATTCTTCCGGCGACAAGCCTTTGGCATTCAGAGGCAGGACGTGGATGTTACCATCGCCGATGTGAGCAACCGTGACGCAGTAGAGGTCGTATTTTTCGCGCAGTTCCGGAATCTGTTTGGTGATTTCCGGAATCTTGTCCAAGGGGACGACGAAGTCTTCCGTCTGGAACATCTTGTCAACGTCGCGTGCGGCTTCGGCGAACTGCTTGCGCAGAGTCCAAATCCGTTTATCCGCTTCAAATTCGTCGATCGATCCGTTGGCTTCCGCCAAGTCGCAGAGCTGTTCCATCTTGCGGTCCGAGTCGTCTTCGCTGAACGATTCGACCGTGACGATGACGTAATCACAGCCTTCGTCGACATGAGGCATTTTCATGTCCAGGAATTTGCAGGTCATGCGCAGGGCTTCATTGTCCATAAATTCGATGCTCGTCGGGTCGATGCCGGCTTTGAGGATCTTATTGGGCAGGGCAAAGGCTTCTTCATCGGTCTTGAAAACGCAGACCATATTGAAGGCATATGGCGGCATGGGACGGAGTTTGACCGTGACTTCCGTAATGATGCCCAGCGTGCCTTCGGAACCGGCAAAGAGCTGTTCCAGGCAGAGGCCGGTAGAACTCTTCTTGAGGCGGGCACCGGCGTCGAGGATGTCCCCTGTCGGCGTAACGACTTTCAGGCTGTAGATCTGATGGCGCGTCGTGCCGTATTTAACGGCTTTATTGCCGCCGGCATTGTTGGCGACGTTGCCGCCGATCATGCTGCTGTCGGCACTGGACGGGTCCCCGGCATAGAGGAGGCCGTGTTTGGCAGCTTCACGCTGCAAGTCCCCAGTGATGACGCCAGTCTGGCAGACGGCATACATATTGTCGGCATCGAATTTGAGGATCTGATTCATCCGTTCCAATTCGACGACCATGCCGTGATAAACAGGAATAGCACCACAGGCAACACCGGAACCAGCCGAGCGCGGCGTAATCGGAACGAGGTACTTATTGGCCAATTTGACGATAGCGGCCACTTCTTCCGTCGAGCCCGGGAAGACGACGACTTCCGGTTTATGGAAATAATGGGAGTTCCCTTCTTCGTCTGTCTGGTATCTTTCCAAATAATCTTCGTCCGTCTTGACGTATTTATCACCGACGACCTGACGTAATTCTGCTAATAATTCCGGCGTAACCGGGTTAAACTGTGCTGCCATATATAAACGCTTCCTTTCTATCGGAATCTTTCCGTATGCTTTAAAGATATAATAAGTTTATCCTCCGAATGGGAGTTGAGCATAGTATACCACGTAGCAGAAACTTGTAAAGCCCGTTTTCTTGACATTTTTAAAAAATGCATCAAGAAAACGGGCTTTTTGAAACCACACATCGGGATGGATACGTAAAGTTTTACGTTTTACGCTATTTCCAATCCTAAAGTTTATATTTATTTTTCATATCTTCCATGCACGGACAGTTTTAAGACTCCGAAAGGGCTTCCCACTTTTCATAAGCCTCATCGAGCTGGGCCTGGGCCGCTTCATATTCCCGGGTCAATTCCATCATGGCGTCGGCATCGGTCTGGTTCTGAGGCATATTCATCTGCACTTCATACATCTTGATGGTCGCTTCCAGTTCGGCAATCTTCATTTCGATTTTTTCCAGCTTGGCCGCCTGGCCATAAGCCGGGGCCTTGGCCGGCGCTTTCACGGCCGGTGCCGGTTCCGCCTTCCTGGCTGCCGGAGCGGCCTCTTTTTCATGAGCCGGCGAGGAGCCCTGCCCTTCGGCTGCCGCCTTTTCTGCCGCTTCCTGGGCTTCACGGACCTTTTCCCGGTAATAACTGTAATTGCCGACGTATTCCGTGAGCTGCTTATGTTCCAGGACCAGCGTCCGCTGGGTAATCTTGTCGAGGAAATAACGGTCATGGGATACGACGAGGTACGTCCCGCCGAAATCCAGCAAAGCCTGTTCCAGCACTTCCCTCGTCGGGATGTCGAGATGGTTCGTCGGTTCGTCGAGGATAAGGAAATTCGGCCCCTGCAGGAAAAGCTTCAATAGGGCCAGCCGGGCCTGTTCGCCGCCGCTGAGGCTGTCGATGACCTTGAAGACATCGTCGCCGCGGAACATGAAGCGCCCCAGGACGGACCGGGCTTCTTCTTCGCCATAACTGAAATCGTTCATGATTTCATCGAGGACCGTCCAGGCCCCGTGCAAATCCGTGTGTTCCTGGGCAAAATAGCCGATATGGACGCGGCTGCCCAAGGTAATATGGCCGTCTGTCGGTTCCTTTTCGCCCATGATCATGCGGATGAGCGTCGTCTTCCCCGTCCCATTGGGGCCGATGAGGGAAGCCGCTTCGCCGCGGCGCAGGAGGAGCGATAAATGGTCGAACAACTGGCGGTCAGCAAAGCCGCCGCTGACCTTGTCCAGGACCAGGACTTTCTGGCCGCACTCTTCGACGGGCTTGAAATTGAAGTGCAGCGACTCATCTTCGGGCTGCCATTCGATGCGTTCCAACCGGTCCAGCTGGGACTGGCGCCCGCGGGCCTGCTTGGCCTTGATGCCGGCTTTGTATTTGCGGATATATTCTTCCGTTTCGTGGATGTGTTCCTGCTGCTTCTTATAGGCCTTTTCCAGGGCCTTCTGCTGCTGGGCATGCTGCTCGACATAGCGCGAATAATTGCCCTTGTATTTAGTTACCTTGCCGTGGGACAGTTCGAGGATGCCCGTCGCCACGCGGTCGAGGAAATAACGGTCATGGGATACGATGAGGATGCCGCCGCCATAAGACAAGAGATAGCTTTCCAGCCATTCCAGCATGTCCACGTCGAGATGGTTCGTCGGTTCATCGAGGAACAAATAATCCGGCCGGCGGACGAGGGCCTTGGCCAGATTGATGCGCGTCTTCTGGCCGCCAGAAAAGCTCTGGACCGGCCGGTCCATGTCGGCTTCCGAAAAGCCCAGGCCCTGGACGATTTTCCGCGACATCGATTCGTATTCATAGCCGCCGAGCCACTCGAACCGTTCCTGCATGCGGGCATAGCGGTTCATCAAGCCTTCATCATCGGGATGGGCCTGCATGGCCTTTTCAACAGCCTTCAAATCCTTTTCCAGCTTCATGACATCCTGCCAGGCCTCGGTAATCGTCTGGCGCAAGGTCACATCGTCGGCGTAGGTGATATCCTGCTGCAAATAGCCGATGGATTCACCTTCCGAAACGACAAAGGCCCCGTTGTCGTAGTCCTCTTCGCCCATGAGGCACTTGAGCAGCGTCGACTTCCCGGCCCCGTTGGCCCCGATGAGGCCGATCCGTTCGCCCCGGCGGATTTCAAAACTCACATCATGGAATACCGTATGCACTCCAAAAGACTTACTCAATTTCTGTACTTTAATACTACCCATCTATACAATCCTGCCCTTCCTGGCATACTGACGACAAAACAAAAAAAGAGCCGCCCGCGACTCCTATCTTGAGCGGCTACTCCTGTAGCAATTCATGAAGGCCGACCGTCCCGCGGCAAGACCCCTTTTCACATATCTATTATACCGTCAACCCTCAATCATCGTCAAGACTCGGATTCCGATGCGGCTTCGCCGCGTCAATTTCATGATTGTATTACGACCATGTGCCATCTGTCATAAATTCCGGCTATGTACAGGATTCACAGCGGTACGCCCTTTGGGCGTCCCCTACGGTATCGCATAGAGGCGATGAAAATGAACGCAGGCCGTAAAAAAATAACCACGCGGCTCATGAACCGCGTGGTTGTCGTATTCTTTATGATGACAAGATGGATTCATTATGACATGTTGTTGATCCGCTGTTTTTTACGCAGCCATTCCGAAAATATTTCAACGACCGTCACCATTCCTACCATCCCCCATAACAAGGCTCCGGCAGCGGCCCATTCATAATGCATCATCGCCAAAATCAGCGGGGTACCGATGCCACCGGCACCGACCAGACCCAGGATGGCAGCATCACGCAGATTGATATCTAACCGGTACAGGATAGCCGCTCCGTAACGAGGTCCCAATTGGGGCAGGACAGCCCAACGGACAGATCGCACGGCAGAAACTCCCATGACCCGGCATGCGCGGTACGGCTCCAGATGAATATCGTCGATAGCGATGAGGAACCGCTTGGCCAGGAGGCCCACACTGCACAGAGTCAGTGTCAGCACACCGGCAAAAGGCCCAGGACCGGTAACGCGAATCCACATCAAGCCATATACAAAGACGGGAACAGTGCGGATGAGCAACAATATCAGCCGGGAAGCCAGTGCTGCTGGTGCAGGAAAGAGCCGGAAACTAGCGGTAAAGGAAAACCAGGCAGCAATGACCGTTCCCCCTAGTGTACCCAGAAAAGCAATGCAAAATGTTTCATATAATAACCAGGGAACGCCATCATGAGCTAAAGAACATATCATAGACCAGTCGGGATGAATGATTCCCTGTACCATAGCCGCAGCGGCTGCCATTCCCTTCCCATCTGTATCTGGCAGAACCAGCGTCTGAAAAGAGGAAAGAAATAACCCGGCCAATACTAGTCCCAATACCGTCTTTTCTGTCCGGGATAAATGTCTTTTACCAGAAAGGACCTGGCGCAGCCATTCACTGACTCCTTCGGTCAATATGACAACCCCATATAACAGTAATAGAATCATGCCAACTTCACTGTATTCGCGCCAGGCCAGCCTTTCATTCAGTAACAGGCCGATACCACCGGCCCCGACGTAGCCAAGGATAGCCGCATGACGCACATTGGCTTCCAGCATATACAATACATTAATCAGATATCCTGCCAGCACCACCGGAAGGATAGTGCGAATGAACGCCCGCAGACGGCCGCATCCCGCCGCTTCCAGCGCTTTGGCTGCCTTCTGGTCAGCATTTTCCATATCTTCATAACCCATACGGGCCATGACCGCTGTCGTATATATGCTCAGGGCCAGTGTCCCTGCCAGCGTTCCCAAACCGACGAGAAAGGTGCACAAAAGTGCCAGGATCAGAGCCGGGATAGTACGGATGAGATGGATGACTGCCTTGAACGGAACACGCAGCCAGGCATGAGGATTGAGATAGGCACTGGCAAAGGAGCCCCCCACCAATCCCAGCACAGCTCCGATGCCTGTACCGGCCAGGGACATCTGCACTGTGGCCCAAAGTGGTGCCAGTACGATTCGGCCATAGGACATATCCGGAGGTATCATGGCTCCGGCAATATCGAAGAAACGCACACCTCGCCGCAATAAGAGTGATAAAGACACGCCGGCACTTTCCCCGCAGAGGATAGTTAATGCCAGAAACAGCAGCACCATGACCGTACGGCGCAAGGAATACCTCATGATGTCTGCCTCCCATACAAGGCCTGCAGCCGGTCTTCTGTCCAGTCTGCCGGGGCCCCGTCAAAAAATATCCGTCCATCTTTCAACCCGATAATCCGGTCCGACCAGGTCCGTGCCTGTTCCACGTTATGGCTGTTCATGACGACGGTAAGGCCCTGTTCTTTTTGCAGCCTGCACATGAGCTCTAATACCTGCCGGGCTGTTAGCGGGTCCAGCGAGGCGACCGGTTCATCGGCCAGGAGAATCGTAGCATCCTGCATCAGCGTCCGGGCAATAGCTACACGCTGTTTCTGTCCTCCACTCAGGGCATGAGCCAGCGTCTGGCTGTATTCTTCCATTCCCACAGCTTCCAATGCCGCCAGCGCTTTTTCTTTTTCCACCCGAGGGAAGAAACCTGACAGGGCCCGCCAGAGCGGAATCCGGGCCAAGCAGCCATTGAGCACATTCTGCAAACACGTACACGTATCGACAAGACAGAAATCTTGGAAAATCATGCCGACCCGCTGTTGAATAGTCCGTCGCTTCCGGCTTTTCAGCGTATCGAATCGAACTTCGTCAATCCAGACTTCTCCTGAATCAGGACATACCATATGATTGAACAGGCGAAGTAGCGTTGTCTTACCGGCACCGCTGGGACCAATGACCGATACGAACTGTCCGGCCGGAATCGTAAAAGATATATCACGCAGGACAGGCTTTCCTTTCTTATATGACTGGCAGATGTGTTTTAATTCCAGCATAGCCATGATTCTTCCCCTTTTCACATCATTATTTCAATTCTTTTTGAACTTTTCGTTCGCCATCATAATCCGAACTCTGTGCCCAGTCATATCCTTTATGACCCAGTGTCTGTAATACCTTCAAGCCTTCATCGGTCTTTCCGATTTCAATGAGCGATTCGCCCAGAGCCTTGCGGAAATTTTCATCCTGCATGACCTTGCTGGTCTTGCTGACACTGACCGTATCATTATAAATCTTATCCGTTACGCCAATGACGCCGGTCTGAGACCAGATATCCGCCGTACCGCCAAATTTTTCCTGCCAGTTTTTGGCCATATGGGCGCGGATATGTGAATAAGCCACGATGACATCTACCTGTCCCGATGCCAGGCGCGCTGTCAAAGTCGTATATGAATCAGACTGTACGACATGGGACAGATCAGAAATCTTCTTGCCATAATTATCCTTCAACCACAATGACGGATACAGATACCCCGAAGCAGATGCCGGACTCATGACGCCCCAGGTCAAGTCATTCAATTCATCCCATGTTGGCTTTTCCCCCCGTTTTACCTTGGCAAGAAGCGCCTGCCCTTTGGCACTGGGCCCGACAACGATTGCCGATCGATAATACTTTACCAAATCCTTCTTGAACGCTTCCGGTGTGCCGTTATTCCAAACAGACAAATCTGTCGTATCCTTGTCAATGCCCTGGCGTAGAGCCGTCAACAGTACATCAACATCGTTGTCATACATGACATACGTAGCGCCGGAAATGAAACCCATATCGGCACTGCCCGAACTCAGCGCTTCCCCGACAGCATTATAAGAGGTACCGACATTGATAGTTACTTTCTTGATATTGTATCCTTTTTCCTTCATTTTTTCCTGAATCATCTTCCCCAGCGGTTCCGTTTTCGTCTGGATGGTATCAGCATCCTGATAAGGAGATACGGCAATTTTTAATTCTTCTACCTCTTTCGATCCGCTCTTCTGCGTATCGCTGCTGCCACAACCAGACAGGAATACACAACTCATAAGCAGTGCAGATATCAAGACTTGCCATTTTTTCATCATCATCGACTCCTCACAACAATATAATAATACACATTACAGCCATACAAAAAAAGAGAGGTCCCTGCGTCCCTCTCCGTACAACCAGTCCATGCGACAAAAAGGGACTATGATTCCCACATAACGGTCGGCGTCTCTGGCACCCTCTCAGTCCGGCACACGAACTCCCTCGCATGTTGGTCGTTAATATTACTATATAACAAATCCAGGGAGCTCCCCCAAGATTCATATTCAGACCTCTTTTAGTATAATATATGCAATTTGCAAATTCAAGGTAAACAATACCGTCTGACGGTGTCAACATATTATGGGAATTTCTTGAATAAGAAAAAGGTCTTTGAAACTTGACAATAATCCATAGTTCATGCTATAATACTTTTCGTACCAAACACATGGGGGTATAGCTCAGCTGGGAGAGCGCTTGCATGGCATGCAAGAGGTCAGGAGTTCGATCCTCCTTATCTCCACCATAAAGAATACGATAACCACGCGGTTCATGAGCCGTGTGGTTATTCTTTATTACATGAAAAACTGAAGAAGGTTAGCACTAGGGTTAGCAATAAAAAAAACGACAGCAACCAGCAACAGGAACTGTCGTTTTTTTTATTCGTGCTTTAAGGAAAAGGGACCGCGCATAGTAGCAAAAGTGCTATGCGATGGTCCCTTTGCATCTGACTATTTTACCGGAGTGGGATTCTGGCAAACGAATCAGGCAACCTTATCAGTTTGGGTACGGTAATAGGTGTTTTCGGCAAAGTCTTTGACCGATTCTATGTTGAATAATTCATTGTCTCCCAAGGGCGTCTTGGCCATGGATTCGGCTACGTAGTCGACATGGGTCCCTGCGACCCAGACGCCGGCTGGCAGGAGTTCTACGGCGCTGCGCAGGTTCTTGGAGATATCGTCGGAGAAGAGGTCGCGGTGCATGATGGCAAAGAGGGCGACTTTTTCAGCTTTGAGCCGCGGCAAGACAGCTTGAGAAATGGGATCTAATTTCAGGTTCAGGAACCAGACGCCGGCAAAGACGATGTCGTAATCGTCAAAGTTTTCCGGGGCCTGTTCCATGGGCAGGAAATCCGTATCTTTCGGCAATACTGAGCGGACGGCTTCCGCTAATTTTTTGACTCTTCCCGTCTGAGAGGAATACAGTACTAAGGCTTTCATTGTTTCCATCCCCTTTCCTATGGATGAATATCATTTTCTATATCCATACTATACCATGGAAAAAGACGGGAGGCTGTTGTATTTACAACACCTCATAGAATATGTTTTCCATATGGGAAGATAACGATATATATATTTTCCTAATCATACAATTCATGATATACTGACCTTTGTTTCTACGAAAGGAGTCTTACTATGGAATGGATTACGACGACGGATATTCACATTCTCTTTGGGCTGCACCACCTGGCCGGGCCGCACATGGATATGTTCATGACTTGGTTCACGACGATGATCAATACGATCTGGCTCTGGGCTATCCTGGCTGCTGGCGGTCTTTGGAAACGGCAGAGCCGGTGGGTCACGATTTCCATCATCGTCGCTGTCTTCCTGGCCATCCTCGTCGGTGATGTGGCCATCAAGCACGTCGTCATGCGCATCCGGCCGTATCTGGTCATTCCCGATGCGCCGACGCTGGCTACGCTGAAATACCCGATCAGCTATTCCTTCCCGTCGGGCCATTCTTTCTTTTTCTTTGCTGGCGCAACGGTCTTGTTCCGTTTCCGCCGGCGCCTAGGCATGGCAGCCTATGGCTTGGCCTGTGTCGTCGCCTTTTCCCGCATGTATCTGTTCATGCACTTCCCCAGCGACGTCTTCACCGGCGCGGTCCTAGGCATCCTCATCGGGAATATCGCCTGGAAGATGTGCGGGTATGCCAAAAATAGGCTGTCCTATTAAGGACAGCCTATTTTTGAGTATTAAGTTTGTAGTTTTTAATTAAGCTTTTGCTTTTTTCGGTACTAAATCGCCAATCCGGTCCAGGATATAATGGGGCTGGTAGGAGAACTGTTGGATATTTTCCCGGTTCGAGACACCGCTCATGACCAAGACGGTTTCCATACCCGATTCTACCCCGCCGATGATATCCGTATCCATCCGGTCACCAATCATGACGGCTTCTTCAGAATGGACGCCCAGTTTTTTCAAGCCTGTGCGCATCATCAGCGGATTGGGCTTGCCGATGAAGTAGGCTTGTTTCCCCGTAGCCAGTTCAATCGGTGCAATCAAGGCCCGGCATGCCGGGATGACGCCGCGGTCGCTAGGGCTGGTCATATCGCCGTTGGTGCCAATCAGCTTGGCCCCTTTGTTGATCAGCTCGGTCGCCTTGATGATCATTTCATAATTATAGCCTGTCGTTTCGCCGACGACTACGTATTCCGGATTGACATCATTGAAGGGGATACCGACTTCATAAAGGGCATTGATCAAGCCGTGGGCCCCGATGATGTAAGCCGAGCAGCCTGGAGCCTGGGTCTTCAGGAAATGAGCCGTCGCCAGGGCACTCGTATAAAAATGACTTTCCTCGACATCCAGTCCCATAGACTGGAGCTTTTTTCGAAGTTCCAGCGGAGTCCGTTCGCTAGAATTGGTAAGGAACAGGAACTGCTTCTTTTCTTTCTGGAGCCAGTTTACAAATTCCTTTACCCCTGGAATCAAGGTGCTGCCTTGGTAGATGACACCGTCCATATCACTGATGAAACCCTTTTTAGAACGTATGATATTCAAATCCCTCATGAATTGATTCCCCCTTTATAGATGAACGCTATTGATTTGCCACGAAGCCGGCGATGACCATGCGCTGTACTTCATTGGTGCCTTCGTAAATCTGCATGATCTTAGCATCGCGGACGAGTTTTTCTACCGGATATTCCCGGCTGTAACCGAAGCCACCAAGGATCTGGACAGCTTCCAATGCGACTTGGACGGCCATGTCACCGGCAAAGCATTTGGCAATGGCGGCTTCGCGGGTGTAGTTCCGTTTCGGTACGGCATAGTACGTGTTGAGGAAGTTGATGATCGCCGCACGGGCGACTTCGGTCTTCATATCCATATCGGCCAGTTTAAAGGCGATGACTTCGTGCTTGATGATCGGTTTGCCGAAGGTGACGCGCTGTTTAGCATATTTGACCGATTCGTCGATAGCCCGCTGGGCAATGCCGACGGCCAACGAGGCAACCATAGGACGGGCCAGGTCCAAAGTCTGCATGGCATAGATGAAGCCCTTCCCTTCCTGGCCGATGAGGTGGTCTGCCGGGATGTGGACGTCCTGGAAGATGACTTCCGTCGTATTGGACAGGCGGATACCCATCTTATCTTCTTCTTTGCCGACGGAAACGCCTGGGCGGTCGCGTTCGACGATGAAGGCCGAAATGCCTTTGACGCCTTTCGTCTTGTCGGTGATGGCGAAGACCGTGTAGACCGAAGCGACGCCGCCGTTGGTGATGAAGCATTTCGTGCCGTTCAATACGTATTCATCACCCTGTTTGACAGCGACGGTCGTCCCGGCTGCCGCATCGGAACCGGCGTTGGCTTCGGTCAGGCAGAAAGCGCAGAAGCCGCTGCCCTTTTCGCCGGTCAGGTATTCGGCATAGAGCTTCTTCTGGGCGTCCGTGCCGTGCTGAAGCACCGGTTTCAGGCCCAGGCCGGAAGCGGCGATAGCCGTAGCGACGCCGGCGTCGACTTTGGCCAGTTCTTCATAGACCGCTGCGACGGTGTAGTAATCCTGGCCCAGGCCGCCGTATTCTTCCGGGATTTCCAGGCCGCAGAAGCCCATGTCAACGGCTTCCTGATAGATGTCCAGCAATTTCTGGCCCGGTTCCTTGGCCTGATCCAGTTCATGAACAAAGGGAGCCACTTTCTTTTCAGCAAAATCCTTTGCCAAATTGACCAGGTCCTGCTGATCTTTCTTCAAAATATAACCCATGATGAAAACCTCCTCTGACAGAAAATAAGCGGATGACAAACGCGGATATACTATACTATTTATTTTCATTCTATCAGAAATAGCCAAAAAAGCAACTGTTAGTGGCTAGCAAGCCGTTCGTAGGGGCCGTCCCAAAGGGCGGCCCGCTTCAAGATATGTATGATTTTTCCCAACTAGTCTGTCAGAAGAATTATCCAAATTCCGGAACGGGCCCGCCACGTGCGAGTCCCTACAACAAAAAAAGAGAGGCCGTTATATTAATAACAGCCTCTCTTTTTTGTCTTGGTCGGAACGGCGAGATTTGAACTCGCGACCTCTTCCACCCCAAGGAAGCGCGCTACCAAGCTGCGCCACGTCCCGTCGACTTTTCTATTTTAACTGATTCGACGGGACTTGTCAATAGTCTATTTGTTATCTCTTTTGCGGAAAAACGGCAGGGCGACTTCCGGGAACAAGGTATAGCTCAGGACGTCTTCCGGGCTGGCATTGGGGAAGCCTTCATCAGCCAGGGCCTTCTTCGATTTTTCCAGTTCCGGTTCCAAGTCGTCGGCCGGGCGATGGGTGATGACCGGTTCGTCGCCGATGCACATCTTACGGAACTTTTCGTCGATTTTTCCAGGGACACGGCCGTATTTGCCGCGGACGATGTCGCGGACTTCGTTGGTGACGATCTTATAGCGGCCGTAGAGGACGTTCAGGGCCGCTGCCGAGCCGGTAATCTGGCTGGTCGGCGTGACCAGCGGCGGATAACCGAGGTCGCGGCGGACGTTGGGCATTTCGGCCAGGACTTCGTCGAAGCGGTCTTCGGCGCCCTGGGCCTTGAGCTGATTGTAGAGATTGGTCAGCATGCCGCCGGGAATCTGGTATTTGCGGACAGCCGGGTTGATTTGGCTGGGCATGGTCAGTTTAAATTCATCTTCCAGTTCCTTGCGGACGTTCTTGAAGTGGTCGACGATGGGCCACAGGCGGTCGACGTCGATGTCCGTATCGTAAATGCTGTGTTGCAGGGACATGACCATTGATTCCGTCGCCGGCTGGCTGGTGATTTCACCGAACGGCGACAAGGCCGTATCAATGATATCGACACCGGCTTCGATGGCCTTCATGTAGGTCATTTCGCCGAGGCCGCACGTGCAGTGCGTGTGCAGTTCGATGGGGACGGACAAGTGCTTCTTGAGCATGCGGATCAGGTTGTAGGCATCATACGGCGACAACAGGCCGGACATATCTTTGATGCAGATCGAGTCAACGCCCATATCCTGCAATTCTTTAGCGACTTTGGTGAACGATTCCATCGTATGGATAGGGCTGATGGTGTAGACCAGGGCACCCTGGACATGGACAGATTTCGTATCTTTCGCCGCTTTGATGGATGCTTCCAGGTTGCGCGGGTCGTTGAGAGCGTCGAAGACGCGGATGATGTCAATGCCGTTATCGACGGCACGGTTGACAAATTCGTAGACGACGTCGTCGGCATAATGGCGGTAGCCTAAGATATTCTGGCCGCGGAACAGCATCTGCAGCGGCGTCTTCTTGACGTGCTTCTTGATGGTCCGCAGGCGTTCCCAAGGGTCTTCGTCGAGGAAGCGCATACACGAATCAAAGGTAGCGCCGCCCCAACATTCCAGGGCATTATAGCCGACTTCATCCATCGCTTCCAGGACCGGCAGCATCTGGCGCAGGCGCATACGCGTGGCCGCAATGGACTGGTGGCCGTCGCGAAGGACCGTTTCTGTGATTTTTACTCTTGCCATTCTATTTCCTCCAATATTGTATTTATCTTCAAAGGTTGGATGCGAAAATCATGCGTACTATTTTATTATATCATAGTAGGACCGGTTTTGCTATTCACATCGAGGTCATAGCTTGTCCGCCCCTGGCAGACGCGGATATGACCGACGGGCACCTCATCCTGGCGCCAGGTCAGGCGATGAGGCAGGCTCCAGCGGGCCGTCTTGACGGTGACGTTGCGATAGCCCCGGACGCGGGACGTGTCGCGCCGGTTGTAACAAATGGTGATGCCCGGTCCAGCAGGCAGGCTGCGGAGGAAGGACAGGAGCTGCCGGCCATAGCGGCGGGTATCGACTAATTCGCCCATAGCCGGCGTATAGGCCCCGGCCAGGACCTGCGTGTCGTCATCCAGGTCTTCCGTGGCTTGCAGGCCCGTCCGGATGCAATTTATGCCCTGTTCCAGGAAGCGTTGCTTCATATAGGCGGCCCGGACGACGCCTTCATGGATGGTCAGGGCATGGTAGCAGCCGGCCCGCCAGCTGTCGGCCAGGTCCGTCCCGGTGAGGACGGCAACGGGATAGATGCGGGCCAAATCCGGCTGGAGGCGGCAGATGGCGTCTGTCGTCCGGACCAGGCTGTCCCAGTCTTCCCCAGGCAGGCCGGGCATGAGCTGATGACCGACAGTGAAGCCGTACTGCCGCAAGAGTTCCGTCGCCGCCACGACGTCCCCTGCTGTGTGGCCCCGCCGGGCTTTTGTGAGGACATCATCATCCATGGACTGGACACCCAGTTCGACACAGGTCAGGCCATAGCCTTGCAGGCGCTCCAAGATAGCCGGCGTAATGCAGTCCGGCCGGGTCGAACAGCGGATTCCGTCGATGGTACCGGCCATAAGGGCTTCATGCGCCGGCTGCAGCAGGCCTTCCTGTATCTCTACGGGAATAGCCGTGAAACTGCCGCCATAGAAGGCCACTTCCCAGCGGCGCGGCGTCCGGGCCGAAGCCGTATAAGAGGCAATGAGGCGGCGCACCTCATCAGGCGATGGAACCCCTCTATGCCCGGTAATCTGCCACTGATTACAAAAGACACAGCGATGAGGACAGCCGATATGAGGAATGAAAATAGGGATAATAGACGTTTGCATGAGGCCTCCTGTAAAAAAAAGGCGCTGTCGCATGAAGACAGCGCCTTTTTTAGTGGTTCGTTGTTCGTGGTTTGTGGTTCGTAATACTAGCCACTAGCCACGAATCACTAGCCACTCAAAACTCTTCGCCTTTCAATTTCATGAGTGCTGTGTGCGCTGCATGTTGTTCGGCGTCTTTTTTTGTTTTTCCCGATCCTTCGCCCAGGACTTTGCCGTTGACCTTGACTTCCATGTAGAAGGTCTTGTCGTGGTCCGGTCCTTCGCTGCGGCACAGTTCGTATTCGATGTGCTGCGGGCCTTCTTGCTGGACGTATTCCTGGAAGAGGGTCTTATAGTCTTTTTCATAATGGCCGCTCTTGACCAGGTCCAGGTAGCCTTTGAGCTGGTGAAGGATGAATTTTCGTGCTTCTTCATAGGAACTGTCGATGTAGATGGCACCGACGACGGCTTCAAAGGCGTCGGCCATGATGCTCGGCCGCGTGCGGCCGCCCGTAGCCAGTTCCCCCTTGCCCAGGAGGATATAGTTCCCCATGTGGAACTTGGCACAGACCGAAGCCAGCGGCGTTTCGCTGACGACGCTGGCCCGGGCCTTAGAGAGTTCCCCTTCGGGCATGTTGGGATAATGAAGGAACAGGTACTCCCCTACGACCAGGTCCAGGATGGCATCGCCTAAAAATTCCAGGCGTTCATTGTAATAGCCATGGCTGGCCTTGTTTTCATTGGCGTAGGAAGAATGGGTCAGGGCCTGGTCCAAAACGAGGAGGTTATGGAATTCCTTGAGGCCCAGGACCTGTATGAATTGTTCTAACTGTTGTTTCCGTTCTGTATCCATCAGGTCAGTCTTCTTTATTATTCAGCGTACTTCTTGAAGAGCAGGGTTGCATTGTGACCGCCGAAACCGAAGGAGTTGGAAATGGCGACGTTGACGTCGGCTTCTACGGCTTTGTTCGGTACATAGTTGAGGCCCAGTTCTTTCAATTCGTCTTCCGGTTCGACGAGGTTGATCGTCGGATGGACCTTGCCCGTTTCGATGGTCATGGCGCAAGCAATGGCTTCGACAGCACCGGCAGCGCCGAGGAGATGGCCTGTCATGGATTTCGTCGAGCTGATGAGCATATCTTTGGCATGGTCGCCGAAGACGCGGGCAATGGCCTTCGATTCGTTGAGATCATTGAGGTGCGTCGACGTGCCATGAGCATTGACGTAATCGACGTCTTCCGGCTGGAGGCCGGCATCTTTGACGGCCAGAGCCATGCATTTAGACTGCTGGATGCCTTCCGGAGCCGGAGCCGTAATGTGATAAGCGTCGGCATTGCTGCCATAACCGCCGATTTCACAGTAGATATGAGCACCGCGTTTCTTAGCGTGTTCCAATTCTTCGAGGAAGACGACACCGGCACCTTCGCCCATGACGAAACCGTCGCGGTCTTTATCGAAGGGACGCGATGCATGAGCCGGGTCATCGTTGCGCGTGCTCAAGGCTTTCATAGCGGCAAAGCCGGCGACAGCGCCCGGAGAAACAGCGGCTTCCGTACCGCCGGCAACGGCAGCGTCGAGTTCGCCGCGCTGGATCATGCGGTAAGCAGCGCCGATGGAGTTCGTACCCGTAGCACAAGCCGTGACGACGCTGGCGCAATGGCCCTGGAGGCCAAAGAAGATCGATACCTGGCCCGATGCCATGTTGGCGATCATCTTCGGTACGACGAAGGGATTGACGCGGGACGGACCTTTGGCGAACAAGCCTTTGTACAAGTTGTGGAGCGTTTCCATACCGCCAATGCCGGTACCGATGATCGTGCCGATGCGGTCGCGGTCTTCTTCATCCAGATTGATTTTGGAATCGTCGAGAGCCAATTTAGCAGCGGCTACGGAGAACTGAGTAGACGGATCCATGTGGCGGGCTTCTTTACGGTCGATGCCGTAGTCAGCGGGGTTAAAATCTTTGACTTCGCCGGCAATGCGGGCAGCATATTCGGTTGTGTCAAAGTGGGTAATGGGGCCGATGCCGTTTTCGCCGTTGAGCAGGGCATTCCAGAAGGTATCCTTGCCGATGCCGACAGGAGAAATGACACCTAACCCGGTAATTACTACGCGTTTTTCCAAAGTTTTCACCTCATTAAAAAAGTTAACACCAATCAGTCGGGAATGGCTTCCATTTCCCGTTTGATATTCGCAAATATATCCTTGACCGGCAGGATGTCGTGGATTTCCATCATGCGCTTGCCGGAAAATACCAGGCCTGTTTCGACGTCGCCCTGCTGGGCCCGCGTCAGTGCCCGGATAATGCAGTACTTATGGCTGCACTTCTTGAGACACTGGTCACACGTTTCCGGTTTCGGCGCCGTGCCCAGGAGGATCCGTTCGGAGAAAGGCGTGCGGATGGCCTGGCCGGGAAGGCCGACAGGACTGTGTACGAGGACAAAATCTTCCGGTTTATTGGCCCGGAGATAGACTTTCTTCAATTCATCAGCACCGTTCGATTCGACACTGGCGGCAAAACGGCTGCCCATCTGGACGCCATTGGCACCGAGGCGCAGCATTTCTGCTACATCTTCACCATGCAAGACCCCGCCGGCACCGATGACAGGGATGTCGACGGCAGCGCGGACTTCCGGCACGATGAGACGGCTCGAACGGTTAGTTCCCAAATGCCCGCCTGCTTCTGCACCTTCGACGACGACGGCCGAAGCACCCAGGGATTGGGATATTTTAGCTAGTTTGGCAGAAGACACAATAGGGACAATAGGCGTGCCCGATGCTTTGCCCCAGGCGAACATGTCCCGGGAAAAGCCTGCGCCTGCCACAACCAGATCGATTCCTTCTTCAATAGCAGTGGTCACGATACCCTTGAATTCACGGGCTGCAACCATTACGTTTATACCTATGATTCCATGAGGAGATAATTTTCTGGCTAATTTAATTTCATGTCGCAATTCGTCAAAAGGCATGCCAGATGCCGCAATAAGGCCGATACCGCCTTCATTGGCTACGGCTGCAGCCAACCGGGCTGTGGACAAACGGATGGCCATGCCGCCCTGAATGATTGGCACCTTTGCTACGAGCTTGCCTATTCTTAATTCTGGCAGCTTCACTCTGTTTTCCTCCATTCAAGATACCGGGAGGGGAAGACATGCAACATGCCTCCCCCTTCGGGCTCTTATTGCGTACTTACGCTTTCTTTTCCTTTTCAATGTAATCAACTGTATCTTTGACAGTTTTGATTTTTTCGGCAACATCATCAGGGATTTCGATATTGAATTCTTCTTCGAAAGCCATGATAAGTTCAACAATGTCCAAGGAATCAGCGCCTAAATCATCGATGTAAGCAGCGTCCATTTTGACTTCTTTTTCGTCAACGCCTAACTGTTCAACAACAATGCTCTTAACTTTTTCAAAAGTATCCTGTTCGCTCATTTCCATTCACCCCCTTTCAATGGAGTATATTTTCTCTATTACATTACCATGCCGCCATCGACATTGAGGGTCTGGCCGGTAATATAGCTGGCGTCATCCGATGCCAGGAATAAGACGGCTTTCGCCACTTCTTCCGGCTGGGCCACGCGGCCCATGGGAATGGTCTGGACCATAGCATCGACGGCTTCTTCACCGAGGACAGCGGTCATATCCGTTGCGATGCAGCCGGGAGCGACGGCATTGCAGCGGATGTTGCGCGATGCCAGTTCCTTGGCGACGGATTTGGTGAAGCCGATGAGGCCGGCTTTGGCAGCGGCGTAATTGGCCTGGCCGGCATTGCCCGTTTCACCGACGACGGACGTAATGTTGATGATCGAACCACTGCGCTGTTTCATCATCAGCCGCGATACGGCTTTGGTGCAGTGGAAGGCCCCGTTGAGGTTGGTATTGAGGACGGCCTGCCAATCTTCTTCTTTCATGATCATGAGCAGCCCGTCGCGGGTGATGCCCGCATTATTGACTAAAATATCGACGCGGCCCCATTCTTTCTTGACCGCTTTTACCATATCGGCAACCGCTTTTTCATCAGAGACATCGCACTGGATGGCCATGGCCTGGACGCCTTTTTCTTCGACGGCCTGCTTCGTTTCTTCAGCAGCCTTCGTATTGCCGGCATAGATGATGGCGACGCTGGCGCCGGCTTCAGCCAGGGCCAGGGCAACGGCGCGGCCGATGCCGCGGGAGCCGCCAGTGACGATTGCAGTTTTCCCTGTTAAGTGCATTTTATCGAACCTCCTGGAAAAATTCAAGCGTTTTCTGCAAAGAAGGAATATCTTCTACATTTTCGCTGTGGATTTTGCGGTCGATTTTCCGGTTGAACCCGCACAAAGTCTTGCCCGGACCGACTTCGACAAAGGTTTCGGCGCCAAAGGCCTGCATGGCTTTCGTGCAGTCGATCCAGAGGACCGGGCTGGCAGCCTGTTTGACCAGGTTGGCCTTGATATCGGCAGCCGATGTTTCGATCTGGCCGTTGACGTTGGCAACGACAGGGATCTTGGCATCGGAAATGGTGATGTCATCGAGGACTTCTGCCAGGCGTTTGGCTGCCGGTTCCATGAGGGTGCTGTGGAAAGGCGCACTGACGTGGAGGAGGATAGCCCGTTTGGCACCGGCTTCCTTCATAGCCGCAGCCGCTTCTTCGACGGCTTTGGTGCTGCCGGCGATGACGATCTGGCCGGGGCAGTTGAAGTTGACAGCCTGGACGGTGCCGCCCTGGGCCGAAATCTGAGCGCAGATTTCTTTGATCTTATCTTCAGCCAGGCCGAGGATAGCGGCCATGCCGCCTTCACCGAGAGGCACGGCTTCCTGCATGAACTGGCCGCGGAGGCGGACGGTGCGGACGGCGTCGGCAAAGGTCAGGGCGCCGGCAGCGACGAGGGCCGAATATTCGCCGAGGCTGTGGCCGGCAGCGATGTCCGGTGTCAGCCCTTCCTGGGCGAGAACGCGGCAGCAGGCCGTGCTGGCCGTGAGGATAGCCGGCTGTGTATTATAGGTCTTCATGAGTTCTTCATCGGGACCTTCGAAGCAGAGCTTGGTCAAGGAAAAGCCCAATGCGTCGTCAGCTTCTTCAAAAAGCTGTTTGACCACGGGATATGCATCGTATAAATCTTTGACCATGCCGACTTTCTGGGCACCCTGGCCGGGGAAAACAAATGCCTTTTTCATCATCAGTCACACCTCTCGTAAAAAAATCAATACCATTTCATAACTAAGCTGGCCCAGGTCAGACCGGCTCCGAATCCATCCAGGCAGACGATATCGCCGCGGTGGATCATGCCTGCGTGAACGGCTTCATCCAAGGCGATAGGAATGGAAGCGCCGGATGTATTCGCATATTTCTCGATGTTGACGAAGACTTTTTCCATCGGTACATGGAGCCGTTTTGCCGCAGACTGGATGATGCGGATGTTGGCCTGATGGGGAACAAGGACGTCGATGTCTTCCTTCGTCAGTTCCGAGCGTTTAAGGGCTAATTCAGCTGCGTGAGGCATAGCTTTGACGGCGAATTTATAGACTTCTTTGCCGTCCATCTTGGCATAGGCCATACCGTTTTCGCGCAGGGCATCGGTCGGCGGCATTTCGACACCGCTGGCCGGGATGGTCAGGAAATCACCGCCTGTCCCATCGGCACCCATAGCACCGCCGAGGATGCCATAGCCGCTGGGGACCGGGCCGATGACAGCAGCGCCGGCGCCATCTCCGAAGAGGACGCACGACGAGCGGTCTTTCCAGTTGACGACGCGGGTCAGGATTTCTGCACCGATGACCAAAATATATTTATACATCTTATTTTCAATGAACTGGGAAGCGATGATCGAGCCGTAAGCAAAGCCCGAGCAGGCTGCTTCCAAATCGAAGGCCGCTGCATTGACAGCGTGGAGATTGGCCTGGACTTTGCAGGCCGTCGACGGCAGGGCCCGGTCCGGGGTCAGCGTGCAGACGATGATCAAATTCAAATCTTCCGCTTTGATGCCGGCATTCTTCAAGGCTTCTTCGCCGGCTTTAGTAGCCAGGTCCGACGTATTGACGCCTTTCGGAGCGACGTGACGGGCGCCGATGCCTGTACGGCTGCGGATCCATTCATCGGATGTATCCATCATTTTTTCTAAATCTTTATTCGTCCATACCTGATCAGGTACACAGTGACCTGTACCAAGAATCCCAGCGGGATTAGCTTTCACTATCATACTGTTCTACCTCTTCTTCCTCTATACTTTTACGAATATGGCCGACGACGTCCCGTTCTGCCACTTCTCCGGCAACGCGGACGGCGTTCTTGATGGCCTTGGCTTTCGAACTGCCATGACAGATGATAAAGCTGCCATCGACACCGAGCAGCGGCGCACCGCCGTACTCAGTGAAATCAAGCCGTTTCTTCAGCGATTTCAGCGCCGGGTAAACCGCTAAGGCCCCTAATTTAGCGATGAAGCCGCTGTTTTTAATCGTATCTCTGACGAGGCGGATGATGAACATGGCCATGCCTTCGCCAAATTTTAAGATGACATTGCCGACGAAGCCGTCACAGACGACGACATCGACCGTGCCTTTCGGTATGTCTCTCCCTTCTACGTTACCATAGAAAGAGATAGTTTTCAAATTTTCCAGCATAGGATACGTCTTCTGGCAGAGTTCATTGCCTTTCGACGCTTCTTCGCCGATATTGAGCAGGCCGACCGTCGGCTTTTCTACGCCCAGGATATACTTGGCGTAGTGATAGCCCATGATAGCCCCTTCGACGAGGTGCTTCGGCTTACTGTTGGCATTGGCCCCGGAATCGAGGAGCACCGTAATGCCCTTCTTCGATGGGATAGGCGTCGCGATACAGGGCCGTTCGATGCCTTTGATGCGCCCCAGCCCGAAGAGAGCCGCCGTGACAGCGGCGCCCGTGCTGCCAGCGGCGACGACAGCATCGCAGAGGCCGTCTTTGACCAGCCGCGTCGCCACGACGATGGAAGCGTCTTTCTTGCGGCGGATGGCCTGGGCCGGATGTTCGCCCATTTCAATGACTTCGCTGGCGTGGACGATGGACAGGCGGTCGCTTTCTTTGGCGCCATATTTCGTCAGGACGCCGCGTATTTTCTTTTCGTCACCTACCAGGACGACATCAAAATCATATGCCTTGACGGCTTCTACGGCACCGAGGACAATCTCTTCCGGTGCGTAATCACCGCCCATAGCATCTACAGCTATTTTCATTCTACTACCGCTCCATTATTCCAAAGATTCTATAATAAATTTCGCCCGGAATACTTCTTTACGCATTTTCCGGATGGTGACCCATACGTAGTACTTCTGATCGCGCTGGCGCATGACTTCGGCCTTGGCAATCAGTTTATCGCCTACGGTGACGGGCTGTTTATATTTTATATTCGCTACTGCCGTAATGCAGACAGGAAGGTTCAATACCGTCCGCGCCAGGGAACTGGCCTGGGCATACAGGCATTGGGAGCGCACGATGTGAGCTTCGTCGACCATATCGTCCGTAGCCGTCATGATCGAAATGGCGTTCTTGCCGATGATGCAGTCTACGAGCTCACCGACGACGGTCGCATTGCGCAGTTTCGGCTGCGCCGCTTCCGCTTTCTGGCGGATGCGGATGCGCATTTCAGGTATCCCCAAAGCCATGCGGTCCAGGCGGATTGTCGCTACGCTGACAGAAAATTCTTCAGCTAATTCTTCGTCATTTATGAAAGGATTTTCTTCAATCCGCTTCTGTAATAAAGCATGTCGCTTCTCTCTCGCTATACGAACCATTTCATTCACCCTTGAAATTATTACCAAGTACTAACAGCACATACAACTAGAGATTATATAATGTTTTGACAAATTTGGCAAGGAAAATAAAAAAGTATGCTTTCTTTTCATTCAACTCATTGAATTGCCGAAAGCATACTTCATCACTCCTTAGTATTTATCGAAATCCATTTCGTTCAATACATCACGCAGTTTTTCCAGTTCTTCCTTGGTCATGGTAATACCTTTGGTCATGGCCTGGTAATCCGGGTCCCACGAGCGAAGGTCGAATTTCGGAGCCCGATTGTTCCAGCTGATGTACGTCAGTTCTTTGCGCCAGCCGTCTTTATTTTCCGACAGCGTCCCGCAAATATCTTCGATATTGAAATTTAACTGTGCCATTGTATACCTCCCAATAGGTGTTCTCCCACCTGTGTTGTCATTTTCAGGTTAACGCTATAACCCAATTATTTTATATAATAGCAAATATGCGCTGTATGTCAATACAGCAGATTCGCCAATTATGTCAAGCCTTTTTTGACTTTTTACCCATGCATTTTATGTCTTTTAAACAGGCCGCCGTGCGCTTCGCTGATATCAAAGACCGAGACGAAGGCATTGGAGTCGACACTGGTAATGGCATCGCGGATCTTAGTGACTTCCAGGCGCGACACGACGCAGTAGAGAATCATCGTCTTTTCCCGCTTGTATGCGCCTTCGCCGTTGATGAGGGTCACGGCGCGGCCCATGTCTTTGGTCAGGCAGTCCGTGACTTGGTCGTGCTTGCCTGTGACGATGAGCATGCCCTTCATTTCGTCGAGGCCGTTGGTGACGACGTCGATCATCTTATAGGCGATGAAGTATGCCACCAGGGAATACATGGCGCTGTCCCAGGAGAAGACGAAGCCCGAACTGCCCAGGATGAAGAGGTTGAAGAACATGATCGTCTCGCCGACGGAAAAGGGCGTGCGCCTGTCGGCGATGATGGCCAGGACTTCCGTCCCGTCCAGGGAGCCGCCCCAGCGGATGATGAGGCCCACGCCGAGACCGATGATGATGCCGCCGTAAATGGTCGACAAGAAGGGGTCCGACGTGACCGGTTCGTAATGGATGAAATTGCTCCACCCGGACAGGCAGAGGATGGAAAAGAGCGAAGATACCGTAAAAAAGGCCCCTATCTTCTTATAGCCGAAGATGAAGAACGGGATGTTCAGGATGATGATGAACACGCTGAAACTGATACCCGTCAGCTGCGCGGCCATGAGGGCGATGCCGACGACGCCGCCGTCGATGACGTGGTTCGGGACCAGGAAGACGTCCAGGCCGATGGTGTAGATGAGAGCGCCAAAGGCCAGGCCCAGGGCACGCAAGATATATTTCATGGATTTCCTCCTCGTTGTTTGGCTAAATAACGGCGGCCGATAATCCAGGCGACGAAATCATCGACCGGTTCCGGCGGATACTGGAAGGACAGGGGCACGAAGCGGCGCCAGCCCCTGCGCGGCGTGTATTTGAAGTAGAGCTTGCGCCCTTCGACAGTGGTGAATTTCTCGTCGGTCAGGGAAAAGGTGATATCCTGATGATCCCGGGCAATCCACTGCTCGACCAGGGGCTGCAGCTTCTTGTGATTCGTCCCGTCGCCCATGACGATGTGGGAAAAGGGATGGGTTTCATAAACCCGGCTCAAATAATCGCCCAGCTCCGGCGTCGGCACGATGGCCTTGGTAACCAGGCTGCCATCTTCTGCGACGACAGCGGTCCCGGTCTTTTCCGAACCAGGATCAATAGCAAAGATCAAAATATCTCCCCCTTATTCATCGGCTTCTACGCGGATATCAATCTGCAACGGGCCGGCCGTGTAGGTATCGGTTTCAGTCACGGCTTTGAGGACGATATCGGAGCCGCCGTGATTCTTTATCTTGCTGATGGTTTCAAACATTTCCGTGGCCGTCAGGGCCCCGACATTCCCCGTCAGCGGGTCCGGCAGGAGGCCTTTCGCCTGGGCCTGCTGGTTGACGTTATGGAGGAAGCGCATGACCTGTAATTCGGCATTGTTCGACAATTCCTGAGCCGTCAGCCGTTCTTCATAGACGACGTCGCCGCGGTGATAGATGAGGTTGTTGTCATACATTTCCACGTGGACCAGGGCCGGTTCGCCGAGCATGATGTTGCCGGCGGCGATGATACGGACCAGTTTCTGCGACTTCCCGGCCTTCTGCAGGGCGTCGACAGTGGCATTGAACTCATCCGGCGAAATGTAGAGGAGGACTGTATTTTCATCGCGGACGCCGAGGTGGCGGCAGATCATAGTATTGGTCTGGCTCATGGCCCGGCTCAGTTCTTCCCTCGTCTGGGCCTGGCTCAGGCCGCCGTTGAGGACATTGCTGGACAGGACTTCGCCGACGCGGAAGACGACGGTCCCTTCGCGGATATTAGTCATCGTTTCATTGAGCAGCTTGATACGCTTGTCGAGGACGTCGATGGTGCTCATCATCTTCTGCTTCGTTTCTTCCAGCAGAGCTACGTCCTGGCGGGCCTTTTCACTGTCGGCCAGGGCCGAGTCGCGCTGCTTCTTGGCTTCGTCCATGGCGACCTGGATGACCGTCAGCTGACGGGCCTTGTCGTCGCGGGCCGACTGGGCCTGCTGCAAGTCGAGCTGCGTCGTCCGGATTTCCTCGTTCTTGCCATCCAGTTGTTCCTGCTGCTTCTTCAGCAGTTCTTCATTGGAAGCGATGAGGTTGTTCTTGTCATCCAATTCCTGCCCCAACTCCTTAGCCTGCTGCAACAGTTCGTCGCGCTGGGCTTCGAGCTGGGCCTTCTGCATCTGCAGCTGGTGCATGCCGAACAAGGCAATGCGGACATTTTCCGACAAAATAGACATGACGCCTAAGGTGATGACGGCAATGCTGATACCCGTCAGGATCGTGACCAGGATGGACGTATATTTCGGGCGCAAGCCGAATAATTTAATTTTCTGTTTCCCTACCCGGGAGCCGATCTTATCACCGAGATAAGCGATAATCCCGCCCATGACAGACAAGACGATCAGCATGACCCATCCGTATTCCATAAGACACCACCTTTGCTCATATCTTTATATCATTATATTATAGCCCATAACAGCCCTGGCCTGCAAGGGCTGTCCTGCCCTTGCCGTCAGCCGTCCGTAACTAACCCCTAACTGCTAATCCCTAAAAAGGGGCTGCCGCACGAAGGCTTCTACCATCATGCGAGGTCCCCTTTTTCTTAAATGTTTGAGGTTTGATGTATGATATTTGAGGCGATGGCTTTTAAATTTTGTCCCCTCCACATCAAACTTTCAACTTCAAACTTCAAACTCAAAAAGGGCTTGTCGTCATGCGACAAACCCTTTTCCTCACTTCGATTTTCTATAGACTAAGATGACGCCAGCGATGCCGCAGATGATGTCTGGCAGGAAGGCGGCGATGTACGGCGGTATCTTGCCGCCGTTGCCCAAGGCGTTGCCCAGGGTCATGATGGAATAGTAAATAAAGATGACGACGACGCTGATGCCGAAGCCGATGGACGAACTGCCGCGCTGTTTCTGCATCCCCAGGGGAGCGCCGACGATGGCACAGACCAGGCTGGCCAGGGGCAGGGCAAAGCGGTTGTACATTTCGACTTTCATCTTATTGGTATTGACCGAGTTCTGGTCCAGGAGCTTGATCTGTTCCCGCAATTCGCGAATCGTCAATTCATCCGGTTTCTTCTGGGACGCATTGATCTTATTCGGCTTCTGCGTGATCGGCAGGGCCTGGTTCTGGAACTTCAAGGACCGCGTCGTCTGTTCATTGGCCGATACGTCGTAGATCATGCCTTCGTGCATGATCCATTTCTGGCCGTTCCAGTCGGCCCGGTCAGCCTGTTCGACGCGCATGAGCGTATCATTTTCAAATTCCTGGACGGTAATATCCTTGAGCTGCTTCGTATTGGCGTCATATTGACGGGCATACATGAGGCTGGAGATATCCGATCCCTTGGTATTCTTGATGATGATATGGTCCTGCGTCGTCGGCGCGACGTTGTGCTTGATTTCTTCATTAATGATCGTATTGTAGGCATTATTGGCCTTAGGCACGACGTATTCATTGAAGGCCGTCGCCCCGATGGAAATGAAGAAAGCCGCCACGAAGATCGGCATGGCCAGGCGGATGAAATTCTGACCGCCAGCCCGCATGACGATCATTTCACTGGAGCTGGACAAGCGGCCAAAGGCCATGAGCGATCCCAAGAGGACGGACATGGGAAAGGTGACGACGATGATCGACGGCATAGCCAGGACGAAGACGCGGAACGCGGCCCAGGCCGAAGCCCCGTACTGGTTGATCAAGTTGGCAATACGGTAGAGCGTCCCCGTGCCGACGAAGACCGCTGTAAAAGCACAGACGCCAAACAAAAAGGGGCCAATAAATTCTTTTAATATATACTTATCTAATATTCGCATTCCATACTCCCTGTTACATCCTAAATTCTTCGCCTAAGTAGAATTTCTTGGCTATCGGGTCATTGGCAATCATTTCCGGGCTGCCTTCGAGGAGAATCTTCCCTTCACTCAAAATATAGGCCTTATCGACGATGCTCAGCGTTTCCCGGACGTTGTGGTCGGTAATGAGGACGCCCATGCCGCGGTTCTTCAAATGGCTGATGATGCCCTGGATATCGTTGACGGCCAGGGGGTCGATGCCGGCAAAAGGTTCATCGAGGAGGATGAATGCCGGGTCCATGACCAGGCAGCGGGCAATCTCGACGCGGCGCCGTTCGCCGCCGGAAAGCTGGATACCCAGGCGGTCGCGGAGCTGGGTGATGGAAAATTCTTCCATCAAGGCCTCTGCCTTTTCACGCTGTTCCTTCTTGCTGAGTTTCGTCGTCTCCAGCATGGCCAGGAGGTTATCTTCGACGGTGAGCTTGCGGAAAATCGACGCTTCCTGGGGCAGGTAGCCGATGCCATAGGCGGCCCGCTTATGGATGGGGAGGCGGGTGATGTCCTTGCCGTCGATGGTGATTTTCCCCGCCGTCGGCCGTTCGATGCCGACGATCATGTAGAACGTCGTCGTCTTGCCGGCACCGTTCGGCCCCAGGAGGCCGACAATCTGCCCTTGGTCGACGCGGATGCTGACGCCGTTGACGGCATTCCGTTCTTTATACGCTTTTACGAGATCTTCAGTCTGAATAAACATAGGTACCCCTTACTCTTACGGATTACTGCCCGGTACGATGACGATGGTCGACCGGCTCCGGGTCTGGACGGAATTATCGGCCAGGCGGATATCGACGTTGTCGCCGTTGAGGGAATTGCCGTTCTGCGTGGCATTGACGTTCCCTGTCAAGTGGATGACGCCGTCATTCTGGCCCGGTGTCTGGGTGTAGACGGCCTGGTTGGCATAAGCGACGAGGTTTTCTGCCGGCGATTCGATATGGACGTTGCCCGTGCCGACAGCCTTTATCTGCTTGAACCAGGCATTGATATGGTCGGCCCACATCTGCGAGCCCTGGGCTTCGAGATAGCCGTTGCCCGTGACGATGCCGTAATCCTGGTCGAGATAGTATTCGACTTTATCGCCATTGACTTTCTTATCGTCATAGACGCCGCGGACACTGCCCGTAGCGACGACGTAATTCTTATTCGTCGAATGGACCTTATCGGCGTTGAGCTGCATATCCGGCTGCTGAATGGATACGTTGCCTTCCATGTCGGCTTCGGCCGTCTTGAGGTTGTAGACGGCTTTATTGCCGGTCATCGTAGCCTGGTCGCGGACGATGACGACATTGCCCGTCGCCGTAGCGACCTGGGTCTTGCCGTTATATTCCAGCGTGTCTGCCGTAACGGATACGGCAGGATTGCCATTGTTATCCGCTGCCACGGCGCCGACGGCCGGCAGGACCATGGCTCCCAGAAGGGCGGCCACAGCCAGTTTCTTTCCAAGTAATTCCATCATAGTCATTCTCCCTTTGTCACCTGCGCATGGCCAGTCAGCTTTACGTTGGTCAGGCTGCTGTCCGTTTCAAAGGCATCGGCTTTGAGCGACGTCTTATCATGGCGGTCCATGACGACTTTGCCGCCTTTGATCATACGCGTATCCATATTATAATACACACTGCCGTCGGTCTGCAACGTATCGCCCTTATCGGTTTCCGCTTTGACCGGCGGTTTGATTTCGATGGTCCGCTTCTGACGGTCGACGACGCCCTTATCCGACGTAATGGTCATCTGTGTCCCGTCTTCGGCGATGACCAGGGCCTTGGGATTGGTGAAATACATGATCTGCGTGTCCGGGTCGATCTGGATCTTATCGGCTGTCAATTTCCAGACGAGCTGACCCTCCTTCTTTTCTTCCAGCTCCGTCCCTTCAAATTCGACGAGCTTATCCGGGCTGACCATCGGGTCTTCCGTCTTCTGGGGATGCATGAAAACGTAGAGCATGACGGCGAAGGCGATGACGACGACGGCGGCAATGATGGAAATTTTATTCTTTTTCAGCTTTTCTGCTATCATCGGTATGCGCCTCCGGTTTCTGCTGCAACGCTATGATTTCTTCCGGTTCTGTACTCCAGCGGTGCTGGAACCACAGCCATTCTGTCGGATGTTCTTTGATGAATTGCTCTGTGACCACAGCCATCTTGCGGGTCATGCGGGCAATATCTTCTTCTTTATTCCCCGTATCTTCAAAGTGCATGACCTCGCCGATCATCAAATGGGTCCGATGGTTTTCGTCATGGACGGGAAAGACCGGCACGATGGGGGAATGGAATTTCTGGGCAAACATGGCCGGCCCCTTAGGCGTCGAGCTCATCTTGCCCAAGAACGGCTGAGGAACGCCGTGGAAGCCGCCGTCCTGGTCGGCCAGGAAGCCCAGGAGCTTCTTGCGCTTCAGGGCACGGGCAGCGATGATCATTTCATTGCCGCCGCGGGCAAAGACTTCCAGCCCCATGCCTTCACGGTTTTCGTTGAGCAGGCGCGTGACGGCGTCGTTGGCCTGATTCTTGACGATGGTCGACGCCGGATAGCCGTACATGGCCAGGGCGCCGAGCCATTCCCAGTTGCCCATATGGGCCGTCAGGACGATGACGCCCTTCCCTTCCTTCACGGCCTCATCGAGGCGTTCCGGATGTTCCAGGGTGACATAGTCGCGGATATTCCCGGGGTTCAGATTGGGCGTATAGAGGATTTCCATGAGCGACTGGCCGAGATTGCGGAAGACTTCGGTCATGATGCGTTCCGCTTCTTCCCGGCTACATTCCAGGCCGCGCTGGATCTGGAAAATCCCGCGGTTGCGCTGCTTCTTCATCAACTTTCCTACGAGAGGGCCTAGTTTGCGACCCAAGGAAATGATAAACGGATAGGGCAGATGACAGAGGATCTTGCCAAATCCGCGCGCAGCATGGTACTGCCATTCCTTACTCACAATACAGACTCTCCTTTCCTATTGGCGCAACGTAAGGCTCCCATCGCCTAAATAACGGCTCAGGACCTTGTCCCAGACATGCTGGCTCTTCAAGATATATTCGGCAAATTCCCGCAGAGCCCCGTGGCCGCCGGGATAGGCCGAAACGAAAGCGGCCGACCGCCGGGCTTCTTCGCAGGCATCGAGGGGCGCTGCACCGAAACCGGCATTGGCAATGAGCTCGACGTCATTCAAGTCGTCGCCCATATAGGCCACTTCGTCGAGGGACAGGCCGATTTCACTGCACAACTGCTGCATGGCCAGGAGCTTGCGCGAGCAGTCCTGCAGGACGTAGTCGATATGCAGGTCTTTCGCCCGCTGTTCGACCATGGGCGACCGGCGTCCCGTGACCAGGGCCGTCTTGAGGCCGGCAGCCCGGATGAGGGAAATGCCCATACCGTCGCGGGCGGAAAAGCCCTTCATGGCATCGCCGGACGGGCTGTAATAGATGATGCCGTCGGTCATGACGCCATCGACGTCGAGGGCCAGCATCTTGATATGTGTCAAAAAGCTCATCAGACCACTCCCTGCCGCAGCAAATCGGTAATATGGATCATGCCGACAACTTTATCGTCCTTGTCGACGACGGGCAGTACCGTAATCGGACGGGGCTGGTTCTTTTCCATGATGTGCAGGGCTTCCGTCGCAAGTTTATGGTTGGCAATGACCCGCGGGTTCTTGGTCATCATGGCATCGACAGGCCACTGGAGGAAATTGGAGCCCGTTTCCAGGCCGCGGCGGACGTCGCCGTCAGTGACCAGGCCGACGAGCTTGCCGTCTTCATCGACGACGGATACGGCACCCAGTCCTTTTTCCGTCATGAGGAAGAGGGCATCCTGGACGATGCTGTCTTCGCTGACGACAGGATTATCCTGGCCTTTATGCATGACATCGTCGACGGTGAGCAGGAGCTTCTTGCCCAGGGCTCCGCCGGGATGGAAGATGCCGAACTGTTCCTTCGTGAAATGATGCTGCGTCAAGAGGACCACTGCCAGGGCATCACCCAAGGCCAGGGCAGCCGTCGTACTCGTCGTCGGAGCCAGTCCCAGCGGGCAGGCTTCTTTTTCTACGGATGCGTCGAGGATGATGTCGGCGTGCTTGGCCAGCGTCGAATTGTGGTTGCCGACGACGGTGATGAGTTTGGCACCGATACGCTTGAGCGACGGCAGGATGTTGAGGATTTCTACGGTTTCCCCGCTGTTCGAAAAGGCCAGTACGACATCATCGGACGTGACCATGCCCAAGTCGCCGTGGATGGCTTCGGCCGGATGGAGGAAAATAGACGGCGTCCCCGTACTGGACAGCGTCGCCGATACTTTGCGGGCAATGTGGCCGGATTTCCCCATGCCCGTGACGATGACCCGGCCCTTCGATTTCATAATCATGTTGACGGCATTGACGAAATTTTGATTGAGCGTAGGAATCAACTTTTCAATGCCTTGTGCTTCCTGATGGAGCACGTCTTTTGCTTCTTCTAAAATATCCATCATGATTTCGTCTCCTTCTTGCCCGTGCTTATTTATCCGTGCTTACGCTTCGCTGGGCGATTTCGTTGATAGCTGCCATATCGCGGAGGACGCCTTCGACCTGCGATAAGTACAGCATGTTCGGCCCATCGCTGAGGGCTTCGGCCGGGTTATCGTGGACTTCCATGAAAACGCCGTCGATACCGGCGCCGGCAGCGGCCCGTGCCAGGTTGCCGACGAACTGGCGCTGGCCGGCCGATTTCGTGCCGGCTCCGCCGGGCAGCTGGACGCTGTGGGTCGCATCGAAGACGACGGGATAGCCGAAGCTTCGCATGATTGGGAAGGACCGCATGTCGACGACCAGGTTGTGATAACCCAGGCTGATGCCCCGTTCGGTGAGCATGATGTTTTCATTGCCGGCGTGTTCGATCTTGGCGACGACGTTCTTCATGTCTTCCGGTGCCAGGAACTGGCCTTTCTTGACGTTGACGCATTTCCCCGTAGCCGCAGCGGCTTCTAATAAATCGGTCTGGCGGCAGAGGAAGGCCGGGATCTGGATGACGTCCAGGACTTCCGCAGCCGCTTCGGCCTGGCAGGTTTCGTGGATATCGCTGACGACGGGGACCTGGAGTTCTTTCTTGATATCGGCCAGGATGCGCAGTCCTTCTGTCAGGCCCGGTCCGCGGTACGACGTATAGGACGAGCGGTTCGCCTTATCAAAAGAAGCCTTGAAGATATAGGTCAGGCCCAATTTTTCGCAGATAGCCTTCATGGCCTTGCCAATGGCCAGGGTCCGTTCCGGGTCTTCGATGACGCACGGGCCGGCCATGACGAAAAGCTTGCCATCGCCGCCGACGGTCTGGCTGCCAACCTGAATTTGTTTCACTTTTTCCATAGTCTATTCCCCTTTATGAGCAGATTCGGCAAAATAACGGCGGATGTGTTCCAGGTCATCCGGCGTATCGATACCGATGAATTGGTGATGAGTCTTTATTACTTTTATCTTATAACCATTTTCGAGAACCCGCAACTGTTCCAGGGACTCGACTTTTTCTGCCGGCGTCTGTTCCATGGCCGCGTACTGCAGGAGGAAGTCCCGGCGATAGGCATAGATACCGATGTGCTTATAGGGCTGGATGCCCCCTTCTTCAAAGGAGTGGCGCGGGTACGGGATGAGGGAGCGCGAAAAATACATGGCTTCATCCTTCTGGTTGAGGACGACTTTGACGGCACTCGGGTCGTCGTATTCGTCTTCCTGCAAAGGCGCAGCGACGGTAGCCATGGTCAGGTCCGGTTCCGCTTCAAAGGCCCGACACAAGTCGTCGATGACGTCCGGCGCGATGAGCGGTTCGTCGCCCTGGACATTGACGATGACGTCGGCATCGGGAAAATGACCGACCGCTTCGGCCAGGCGGTCCGTACCATTGGCGTGGTCTTCCCGGGTCATGACGGCATGGCCGCCGAAGGTGACGACCGTGTCATAGACTTTCGGATTGTCTACGGCGACGACGACAGACGTCAGTTTCGAGGCCTTGGCAGCCTGTTCGTAGACGCGCTGTACCATGGGCTTGCCGGCAATATCGCACAGTGGTTTTCCCGGCAGGCGCGTCGATGCATAGCGCGATGGGATGATGCATACAAATTTCATAGTTTATCCTCCAATACTGCTTGCAGAATCGTATCTATTGTCTCCTGTCCTTCTACGATTTCAATGGTGATACTCAAAACGTACAGTGGCAGGTCGTATTCATGGATGAGGGATGCCGGCAGCTTGACGGCATCTTTTTCCGTCGTCACCAGGGGGCAGCCGGCAGCCGCCGCCTGGTCAGCCATCTGACGGATATCGTCGCGGCTGTACTGGTGATGGTCTTCATAGCGGATGGCACCGGTGACGGTAAAACCGGCATCGCTCAAAGTCCGTTCAAAGGAGGCCGGATTGCCCAAGGCCGATACGGCCAGGACCGGCTGCCCGTCGGGCCGTAACTCTCCGGCGCCATCGCTCCGGCCTTCGTGCCAGGCGGCAAAGGACAGGCAGCGCGACGGCTTGTGGATGGCCATGGCCACCGGCGCTTGCCGGTTGTACTGCCGCAACTGACGGACAATGGCATCCGCCCGGTCCTGGGAAATCTGGTCCCTTTTCGTAATGATGAAGGCGCCGGCCCGTGCCAGCTGTTCCAGCGGTTCCCGCAGGATTCCCCGCGGCAGGACGTGGCCGTTGCCGAACGGATTGGTCCCGTCGACGAGGACGATGTCCAAGTCCCGGTACAGCTGCCAGTGCTGGAAGCCGTCGTCGAGGAGGAGGACCTGCGTCCCGAAGCGTTCGACAGCCAGACGGCCGCCGGCGGCCCGATGGCGGCCGACGAGGACGGGAACACCTGGCAGGCTGCGGGCCATGAGGCAGGCTTCATCGCCGCCTTCTTCAGCCGTCAGCAGGACGTGCTGCCCGTCGGACATGACGGCAGCCCCGCCCTGTTCCCGCTGGGAGCGGTAGCCCCGGTTGAGCAGGGCTACGCGCCAGCCCTGGGCCTGCAGGCGCCGGGCCAGCATACACGCTGTCGGCGTCTTACCCGTACCGCCGACAGTGATATTGCCCAGGCTGATGACGACGGCCGGCACGTGTTCCTGCCGTTCCGGATGAGAAGCGATGGAATGATACTTGGCCAGGACGCCTTTCCGATACAGCCAGGACGCCCCGCTCAGCAGGGCCAGGGCCGGCCAGTCCCAGCAGCGATGCGGACCGCTGCCGGTGAGGTAATGGAAATAGGCCGTTGCCCAGTTGCGAAAAGACATGGCCTCACCTCCCGCCGTGGACAGCATCGAGCATCTGCTGCAGCTGTTCCAAGTTCTTCCGCGTCGCCCCCTGGTTTTCCTGGACGACTTCGATACAGCTGCGTTTCATGGCTTCGGCCCGGTCCGGATGGATGAGGATATCCAGGCAGGTGTCGATAAATTCCTTTTCATTCTTGACCATGACGCAGGCGCCGCGGCTGCTGAGGAGATCGAAGATTTCAACGAAGTTGAACATATTGGGACCGACGACGATGGGCTTGCCATGAGCTGCCGGTTCCAGGATATTATGGCCGCCTATATGGGCCAGGCTGCCGCCGACAAAGATGAGGTCGCCCAGGCTGTAGACGCGGCCCAATTCGCCGATCGTATCGAGGATGACGCCGTCATAGTCGGCTTTAACCGGTTTCCCGGCCTTCATATCGCTGCGCTTGACCATGATGACGCCATGCTTCAGCCCTTCGTCGGCGATGAGGTCGGCCTGGTAGATATAGCGCGGCGCGATGATCAATTTAGCGTCCGGGAAATGGTCCCGTATCTTGACGAAGGCCTTGTAGACCGAACCGTTCTCCCCTCTATGGGTGCTGCCGGCGATCATGATGGGGTACGTCCCTTCGGCAAAGCCCAGTTCATGGAGGAAGCGCTTCTTTTCTTCTTCCGTGACGATGCCGTAGGTCTGGTCGTACTTGGTGTTGCCCGTAACGATGACCTTATTGGGGTCGGCGCCGATGTCGATGATATACTGGGCGTCGATGCGGCTCTGCATGCAGAACATGCGGATTGTCGACAAGACGCGGCGCGTAAAGAAGGTGATCATCCGGTAGCGGACGGCACTGCGCTGGCTGATGCGGCCGTTCATCATCATGACCGGGATGTGCTTGTCGGCAGCGATGCGCAGGAAATTCGGCCAGATTTCCGTTTCGACGAGGACGATGGCCTGGGGATTGACGATGGTCAGGATGCGGTTGGTCAGATAAGGCAGGTCCAGCGGGAAATAGAGGATCCCATCGGCGCCTTTGATGATCTGATGGGCCATGCGGAAACCCGTCGCCGTGACGACAGAGACGATGATGACTTCGTCGGGATGAGTCTTGCGCATTTCCCGCACAATCGGGCTGGCCGCGACGATTTCCCCGACCGACGCGGCATGGACCCAGATGGCATGGCGATTGGATATTTTATCTTTTAATTCTTCCGGCAAAAAGCCGATACTCTGTTTGATGCGCTGATAAAATCCTTCTTCCCGGATAAGCCGGTAAATGAGCATGGGAATGAGTGTCGCCCAGTAAATGAGGAGCAGGATATTATACAGCCAGTACATAGGATGGGATTTTAGATTTTTCATCACGAATCAACCTTCCGACGCTGTGTCTTCCGTAGTATCGTTGAACTGTACGGCATAGAGATGGGCATAGAGGCCGTCCTTAGCCAGCAGTTCTTCATGGGTTCCTTCTTCGACGATGCGGCCATGGTCGATGACGACGATGTTGTCGGCATTGCGGACCGTACTCAGGCGATGGGCGATGACGACGGCCGTACGGCCTTCCATGAGGCGGTCCAAGGCGGCCTGGACGATTTTTTCGCTTTCCGTATCGAGGGCCGACGTCGCTTCATCGAGGATGAGGATGCGCGGGTTCTTGAGGATGGCCCGGGCGATGGCGATGCGCTGGCGCTGGCCGCCGGACAGGGAGCTGCCGCGGTCGCCGACGAGGGCTTCGTAGCCGCCAGGCAGTTCCATGATGAACTCATGGGCATTGGCCGCTTTGGCCGCAGCGACGACTTCTTCGTCTGTCGCATCGAGGCGGCCGTAGAGGATGTTCTCCCGGACCGTAGCGTTGAAGAGCATCGTTTCCTGCGGTACCAGGCCGATCTGCTGGCGCAGGGACGAGAAAGTGACGTCGCGGACGTCGATGCCGTCGATGGTCAGGCTGCCGCCGGTAACGTCATAGAAACGGGGCAGCAAGTTAGCTACCGTCGATTTACCGGCCCCGCTGGGACCGACGAGGGCGACGACTTCGCCCGGAGCGACTTTCAAGTTGAAATCGGTCAGGGCCGGGTGATCTTTATCGTAGGCAAAGGAAACGTGGTCAAATTCGACTTCCCCTTTGACCGGCGGCAGGACGATGGCGTCCTTCTTTTCCTTGACATCCGGTTCGGTGTCGATGGTTTCAAAGACACGGTCGGCAGCGGCCAGGGATTTCTGGATGTCGCCGTAGATTTCGCTGATGCGGCGGACCGGATTGGCCAGGTTGATGGCGTAAATGAGGAAGGCGATGAGGGCACCGGCCGTCATTTCACCGTTGATGACACTCATGCCGCCGTACCAGATGATGCCCGTAACGGCAATGGCTGCGAAGAACTGGATGAACGGCGTCAATAAGGCCGTCAGCTTAGTCGTCGTCATGAGGGCCCAGAAGTTGCGGTCGTTCTGGACCATGAAGCGGCGGATTTCAAAGTCTTCGCGGTTGAAGGAGCGGATGATGCGAATCCCGGAAATGGCTTCTTCCAGGAGCGATGTAATATCGGCCATCTTGCCCTGGACGTCGTGACCGGCCCGGCGCAGGCGGGAGCCGAAGAAGTTGATCGTAAAGACGACGAGGGGGACGATGACCAGGGTCAAGAGGGTCAGCTTCCAGTAGAGGAAGAGCATGGACCCCAGGGAGCCGACGAGGATGACCGCTTCCTGGACGAAGGAAATGAGGTTGCCTGCAATGGCCGTCTGCAAAGCCGTGACGTCATTGGTCAGGTTGCTCATGATATTGCCCGTCTTGTGCTTGTCGAAGTACGACAGGGACAAGGTCTGCAAATGGCGGTACAAGGTTTCGCGGATGTCGTTGACGATTTTCTGGCCGACGAAACTCATGAGGTACTTCTGGCCGAAGTAGAAGAAGCCACGAAGCAGGAACAAGATTAGGATCCCGATGACGATGAGGTTCAGCGTGTAGATATCCTTATTGGCCAGGACCTTATCGATGACGTCCTTGATGAGCCACGGGACGACGACGTTGCTCGCCCCGGACAGGGCCATACAGATGACGGCGACGGCGAGGCGCATCTTGTACGGCTTGATGAACATTAATAATCTCTTATAACTTTGCCAACTATTGTATTGCTTCATGGGCACCTCTTTCTCTTGCAAAATCTAAGATAGCCTGGGCCGTCCGCTGGACAGCACCGGGTTCCCCCATCGTGCGGCGGACAGCCGCCAGGGATTCGTGCAAAGCTTCACGGCGCGCTTTATCGGTAATCATGGGCACCATGGCGGCGGCGATATTCCCGGGCGTCACCTCGTCCTGCCACAATTCAGGGATGACCCGATGGCCCATGATGATGTTGGGCAGGCCGATGCTGTCGATATGGACCAGGACCTTCGACAGCCAGTAGGTCAGGCGGTTGACGCGGTAAACCAGGAGCGTCGGCAGGCCCATGAGGGCCGTTTCCAGCGTCGCCGTCCCGGAAGCCGCTATGGCCGCCGTACTGAGGTTCATCATATCGTACACCCGGTCTTCCCCGATGGTGACATCGATTCCCGAAGGCTTGATTAATTCGTCCAGCAGAACCTCGTCAATAGTCGAGGCCCGCGGCAGGATGAACTGGACGTCGCCAGCTTCCTGGCGAATGAGTTTGGCCGCTTCCAGCATACACGGCAGGAGGCCGCGCACTTCCTGGACCCGGCTGCCCGGCATAAGAAGAACCGTCTTTTTCCGCTCGTCCAGGCCAAAATAGGCACAAGCTTCGCGGCGGCTCATGGTCGCATGGACCGTATCGACCAGGGGATGGCCGGTATAGATGACATTCGTCCCCATGTCTTCATACATCTTGGCTTCAAACGGAAACAGGGAAATAGCTAAATCCGTATACTTGGCAATGGTCTTCCCGCGGCTCTTGTGCCAGGCCCAGATAGTCGGCAGGATATAATAGACGACGGGTATGCCCGCCGCTTTGGCCACTTTGATGAGGCGCATATTGAAGCCAGGATAGTCGATACAGACCAGGACGTCCGGCTTTTCCCTGCGCATCGTCTCGACGAGGAAATCGCGAAGGCGGAAGAAGAAAGGAATCTTGCGAAGGATTTCCCCGACGCCGATGACGCCTAAGTTCTTGATATCGTAGACGATGTCGACGCCGGCCGTTTCCATTTCCTTACCGCCCATACCGAGCAGTTCGACCTGCGGATCGAGTTCCCGCAAAGCCCGGGCCAGGTTGGCGCCATGGAGGTCGCCCGATGCCTCACCGGCAGAAAACATGATTTTCATAGGCTCTCCTAAAAATTCTTATCGACGGCACAGATGCAGATATTGTGGCGGTTGGCCAGATCCAGGACTTCGTCCTGTTCGACGAAGAGCGTCCGGCCGGCTTCCATGGCTAGGACATTGCACTTACTTTCAATCATGGACAGGATGGTCTGCTTGCCTACGGCAGGCACATCGAAACGCGGGTCCTGATTGGGTTTGGCCACTTTGACGACGACGGACTTTTCCCGTCCCAGGGCGCCGCCGCGGCGGATGCAGGCGTCCGTCCCTTCGATGGCTTCGACAGCCATGACGGCCTTGTGCTTGACGACGACGGTCTGGCCGATGTCCATGCCGCCCATGGCCTTGGCCGTGACGAAGCCGAAGCGGATATCGTCTTCTTCATCGGCCGTCGGTTTACGGCGCGACAAGACGCCGCAAGCCGGCATGAGGGGCTTCAGGTACAAGGTCTGGTCGACGACTTCCAGACCATCCTTGGCCAGTTCTTCGACGATGGCCAGCATGATCGTATCGTCCTTGCGGTTGCGCAGTTTCGCCAACAGCTTGATGGCCCGCCAATCTGGGAACTTCAAGCCCTTGAAGAGGATTTCCTTGGTGACTTTGCCAATCATGGTGACTTTGGCGACGCCATTCTTCTTGAGGGTCTTGATGACTTTGTCCAATTTGGCGACATTGATTTCATAATAAGCATCTGCTTCGGCAGCCAGTTCCGGCTCTACGCCATCGACGACGGCGATGACGATGACCTCGTGGCCCAGCTGCTTGGCAGCGCGCATAAATTCTACAGGCAGTTTGCCGACACCGGCAAGCAATCCTACTTTTTCCATAGCAATCATCCTTATTCATAAAGAGAAATATTCATCTTTATATTATAACAAAAAAACAGGCTCCCTGTCAGCAAAAAAAGGGGCCATCGCAGACGCGACACCCCTTTTTAGCCACTAGCGGCTGCCTAATCTTTCGTCCCTCTGCAGATACCGCGGTCGGCATTGCGGAGGAAGCGGAGAAAATGTTCTACTTCTTCATAGCTGTCCAGTTCCTGTTCCATTTCGGCAATAGCCTGGCGCAGGTTGAGGCCGGAACGGTACAAGATGCGGAAGGCCTTCTTCAGTTCCCGGCGTACTTCTTCCGGGATACCTGCCCGCGAAAGGCCGACGCTGTTCAAGCCGATGCAGCGGGCGGGCTGGCCGTCGGCGATGACGAAAGGCGGAATATCCTGGACGACTTTCGCCAGGCCGCCGATCATGCTGTTGCGGCCGATTTTGACGAACTGATGGACGCCGGCAATGCCGCCGATGACGACGCGGTCTTCGACGGTGACATGGCCGGCCAGGCCGGCGCAGTTGCTCATGATAACGTGGTTACCGACGACGCAGTTATGAGCTACATGCGTGCAGGCCTGGAAGAGGCAGTCGTTGCCGATGCGCGTTTCTTCCCCTTCGCCAGTCGCCGTGCTGACCGTGACGAATTCCCGGAACACCGAACGGTCGCCGATGATCAGGTAACTCTTTTCGCCGTGATATTTCAGATCCTGCGGTTCCGAACCAATGGAACAGCTGGGGAAAAACCGGCAGTCCTTGCCGATTGTCGTCCAGCCGTCGATAGTAACGTGGGCCATGATTTCTGTTCCGTCACCAATGGTAACGTGGGGCCCGATAACGGCATACGGCCCGATTTTGACACCGGCACCGATTTTTGCCTGCGGGTCTATAATAGCCGTCGGATGTATCATGCTCTGAGGCATGTTATTCGTTTCCTCGGTCATTAAAGTCACTCCTCGCTTCCCTGCCTCACTGGCAGGCGCTTATTTTCAACACAAACTATATAGGTTATACTCACAGAAATAGCGTCCGGTTTTGCCGGGCAAAATCAGGCTTTTTCCCGCTAATTTCCACTTCATGCTCACAAATGCGCCCATTTAAGGCTTTATTTAACACAAAGCAAAATTTTTAAACTTTTTTAAAATTATTTCTTCGGGTTCTGGCCCGGCATGAGGGCAAAGAGATATTCCCCTTCGGCACAGAGCGTATCGCCGACGTGGCACTGGGCCTTGACCTTGCCCATACGGCCTTTGATTTTTTCGATGTCGGCCCGCATGACCAGCTGGTCGCCGGGGATGACGGGATGGCGGAAGCGGAGTTTGTCGATGCCCGTGAAGAACGGGATGAGGCCGCGGTTTTCTTCCGGATAGAGCAGGGCTACGCCGCCGACCTGAGCCATGGCTTCGGCGATGAGGACGCCGGGCATGACCGGTTTACCCGGGAAATGGCCCTGGAAAAATTGTTCATCAAAGGTCGCATTCTTGATGCCGATGGCATACTTCATCGGTTCCAATTCGATGATGCGATCGACGAGCAGCATGGGATAGCGATGCGGCAAAATTTCCATAATATCAGTTACTTCCAAAGTCATGAGAATTCCTCCTTAGATCACTGCAGTTCTTGAAAAATTTTATGGGTCAGCAGGTTGTTCAGTTTGTGGCTTGATTTGACGGCAATGATGTGTCCCCGCACGGGCCGTCCGAGCATGGCCAGGTCTCCGATGATATCGAGGACCTTATGGCGGACCAGTTCATCGTCGCTGCGGGGCACGGATAAGCACGACGTCTTGTCATAGACGACGACATTTTCGATGGTGCCGCCCTTGCCCAGGCCTAATTTCTTGAGCATTTCCAATTCTTCCGTAAAGGCGATGGTACGGGCAAAGGCGATGTCCCGGATATAGGATTCCTGGGTGATGGTCGTATCCAAGAACTGTACGCCCAGCAGGGGATGCGGGTTAATCGATGTAAAGGTGATGCGGAAACCGTCATAGGGCACGATAGCAATGAATTTATCGTCTTCCTGGACGAGATGCTGTCTTTGGACGACCAGCGGTCGGCGCGGTGCCTCGAGGTCACGGATCCCGGCTTCTTTGATGAGCTTGACAAAGGTCAGGCTGCTACCATCGGCGACAGGCGGTTCGACAGAATCCATTTCGACGAAGCAGTTGTCCACTTCCATGCCGCTCAAAGCGGACAGCAGGTGTTCTACCGTGAAGACCTTGGCCTCCCCTTTTTCCAGCGTCGTCGCCCGCATTGTATTGGTTACATTCGTGAGATGGGCTTGTACAGACGGTCTTCCGGGCAAGTCCGTCCGGATAAAGACGATGCCTGTATCAGCCGGAGCCGGGCGCAATACCATATGGACTTCATTCGCAGCATGCAGGCCGATACCGTTATACGAAACATCATGAGCCAGCGTCGTTTGTGCGACAATTGACATAGGCAGGCCCCTCCTTTCCTGTTACGAGTAAATAGTTGATTTTTTTCATACTTTTTTATTATACCTTATTTATAGCATGTATGACAAGGGAATTGTTCGTGGTTTCGGCCTACGGCCTAGTGGCTCGTAGTTCGTGGCAAATCATGAAAATAGGCTGTCGCATGAAGACAGCCTATTTTTGAGTATTAAGTTTGCAGTTTGTAGTTTTTAATGAATGGTTTTAAATGTAAAGCCATCTTCTTCAAACTTTCAACTTCAAACTTGAAAAGGAGCTGCCCCACAGGGACAGCTCCTTTTCATTCAATCGCTTTTACTTCAATAGTTCATAGACAGAGGCGACGACGTCGTTCCAGGTTTCAATCTGGGACTGTTCCCCTGTGATGGCAGCCTTGCCAGACTGACACTGGCGGGCTACGGACTGGGGCGACGTGCCGTTATATGTGTTACGCTGCTTGACGCAGGTTTCGATATCCAGGTAGTGGTGGATATCTTCTGCGAAGAGCGGGCTCATAGCCTGCAGCTCCTGCAGCGATAACTGCTGTAAGACTTTGCCCTGTTCGATGCAGTAGTGGACGGCTTTGCCGACGACGGCATGGGCTTCCCGGAAGGGCAGGCCTTTCTTGGCCAGGTAGTCGGCCATATCCGTCGCATTGGAAAAGTCGCTTTCCAGGACTTCCCGCATGTGCTTGCCATTGACGGTCATCTTGTCGATCATGGCGGCATAGATGGTCAGGGCGAACTTCAAATTATCGATGGCATCGAAGACGCCTTCTTTATCTTCCTGCATGTCCTTGTCGTAGGCCATGGGGATGCCCTTCATCATAGTCAGGACACCCATGAGATGGCCGTAGAACCGGCCTGTCTTGCCGCGGACGAGTTCGCAGATATCGGGATTCTTCTTCTGAGGCATGATGGACGAGCCCGTGCAGTGGGAATCGTCGAGTTCGATGAACTTAAATTCCGAACTGGACCAGAGGATAAATTCTTCCGACAAGCGGCTGAGGTGCATCATCAGGACGGCAGCAAATTCCAGGAAGGCGATGATATAGTCGCGGTCGCTGACGGCATCGAGGCTGTTATCATAAATCTTGCCGAAATGCAGGGTCTTGGCGACGAAGGGCTGGTCGAGAGGATACGTCGTGCCAGCCAGGGCGCCGGCGCCGAGGGGCATCCTGTCGGCCATGTCCCAGGCATATTTCAAGTGGATGAAGTCACGGGACAGCATGGAGAAATAGGCCATGAGGTGGTGACTGAAGAGAATCGGCTGGGCCCGCTGGAGATGGGTGTACCCCGGCATGATGACGTCGCTGTACTTTTCGGCAGCCTTGACCAGCGATTCCTGGAGCTTGACCAGGAGCTTGGCGACGGCGGCGATTTCGCGGCGGACATACATGTGCGTATCCAAGGCGACCTGGTCGTTACGGCTGCGGCCGGTATGCAGGCGCTTGCCGGCTTCGCCGATGGCATCGGTCAATCGTTTTTCGATGTTCATGTGGATATCTTCCAGTTCGACGGAGAAATCGAAATTCCCGTCTTCAATCTGCTGGAAAATGGCCTTCAGCCCCTTGACGATGGCATCTTTATCTTCCTGGGAAATGATGCCCTGTTTAGCCAGCATCGTCGCATGGGCAATGCTGCCGCAGATATCTTCAGCGTACATGCGGCAATCGAATTGGATGGACGCATTAAATTCTTCTACACTTTTATCCGTGGCCTTAGTAAAACGGCCGCCCCATAACTTCATACGAATCGCTCCTTATTTACCCTGTTTTTCTACGTGCTGTTTCATGAGGGCCCGCATCTTGAGCGGCAGGCCGAAGAGGTTGATGAAGCCTTCGGCATCGGTCTGATCGTATACGTCGTCTTCGCCGAAAGTGACAAATTCTTCATTGTACAAGGAGTACGGCGACGTAGAACCAGCGCTGATGATGTTGCCCTTATAAAGTTTCAATGTGACCTGGCCGGTAACGGTCTTCTGCGTTTCATCGACGAAAGCCGACAGGGCTTCGCGAAGCGGCGAGAACCATTTGCCGTCATAGACGAGTTCGGCAAATTTATTGGCTACATTTTCTTTATAGTGGTACGTGTCGCGGTCGAGGCAGAGATATTCCAGTTCTCTGTGGGCATACATGATGATGGCACCGCCCGGGTTTTCATAGATGCCACGGCTCTTCATGCCGACCAGCCGGTTTTCGACGATATCGACGATGCCGACGCCGTTGCGGGCACCGATTTCATTGAGGGTCGTAATGAGTTCGACTGCGCCGAGTTTCTGACCGTTGACGGCAACCGGTACGCCCTGTTCGAAGTCAATCTTGACGTATTCCGGAGCATCCGGAGCCTGTTCCGGCGTCTTGGTGACCATGTAGACCATGTCTTTCGGAGCATTGGCCGGATTTTCCAGGTCATCCCCTTCGTGGCTCAAATGCCAGATGTTCCAGTCCATGCTGTACGGATAGGGGTTTTCTTCAGACTGATAGTCGATGGGGACGTTGTGGGCTTCGGCGTATTTCAGTTCGTCTTCACGGGATTTGAGGTCCCACATCCGCCAGGGAGCGATGAGGGTCATTTCCGGAGCCAGGGCTTTGACAGTCAGTTCAAAACGGACCTGGTCATTGCCTTTGCCCGTAGCGCCGTGAGCGATGGCGTCAGCGCCTTCTTCCTTGGCGACTTCGACGAGTTTCTTAGAAATAAGGGGACGAGCAAAGGACGTGCCCAAGAGGTATTTTCCTTCATAAACGGCACCGGCTTTGACGGTCGGCCAAACGTATTCTTCCATAAATTCTTTTTTGATGTCCATGACATAGACTTTGGAAGCGCCCGAAGCATAGGCTTTCTTTTCGATGGCTTCAAAGTCGTCAGGCTGGCCGACATCGGCGCAGGCAGCGATGACTTCGGCACCGGGATAGTTTTCTTTCAGCCAGGGAATGATGACCGACGTATCAAGGCCGCCGGAATAAGCCAGGACAATTTTTTTAATATCTTTTTTCGTGTTGCTCATGATGATTTCCTCCTCTATCGAATGAACCAATGCGATTGATGTGTGTTTGTTTCTGTCTACGTTTGATAGTATACACCTAGTTGAAATATTATGCAAGTATATTGCATAAAAAATTTCCAAACTTTTTTTACGGCCTCGTCAATTCCCTCACCCTGCAAAGTATAGTATAATAAGGGTGTTTATGTAGGAGGAATTCCATGAAACTTAAATACATTGCCATCTTTGCCCTGGCCTTTGCCGTCTGTGCCGGCTGGAACCTGCTCTTTGACGCGCCGAAGACGGCCAAGCCTGCTGTCGAGACGGCTGCCAAGCTCCAAGAAGAAAAGGAACCCCAAGGGAACTGGCCGTCGCCGCTGCGGCCGCTGGAAATCCGGGTCTATCCCTACCTGCACTTCCACGAAGCCATGGATAATAAAATCAAGAAAATCCCCGTCTACGTGGCCATCAGCGCCATTTCCAAGCCCATGCAGCACGCCGTCGTGGCTACGGAAGACCGCCGCTTCTACGACCACGGCGCCATCGACCCGATTGGCATCATCCGGGCCGTCCTGGTCAATATCGAATCGGGCGAAACCGTCGAAGGCGGCAGCACCATCAGCCAGCAGGTCGTCAAGAACGTCTTCCTGTCCCAGGACCGGACGATGGCCCGCAAGGCACAGGAATTCGTCATGGCTTTCTTACTGGAACATTGCTACAGCAAAGATGACATATTGGAAATCTATTTGAATACAGCCTATTTCGGTGCTAACGCTACGGGCATTGACGATGCAGCCCGTACGTATTTCACGACGACGCCGGAAAAACTGGACCTGGCCCAGGCATCGATGCTGGCTGGCCTGGTACAGGCGCCGACGTACTATAATCCCCTGAAAAATTACGAAGGTGCCAAAGCCCGGCAGAAAACGGTCCTGACCTTGATGGCCGAACAGGGCTATATCAGCCAGGAACAAGGCGCAGAAGCCTATAAAAAAGACCTCGGACTCTGAGAAGTCCGGGGTCTTTTCGTCAATTTCCCTTGAGGCGGCTCACGATATTTTGGGCGAAGGACTGGGCCTCATCGAGATGCAGGTCCTCGCCGGCCTCCGGTTCGTACATATAACGCGCTTTATCAGTCCAGATGATATAGGTCCCGACGACACCGCTGCCAGGCTTCAGCAGCTCTACGGCACTGCGCAGGTGTTTCGACGCCTGGTCCGAATAGGGGTCGTCGTACATGGTAGTAAAGATGGCCACGTGGTCATTGGCAATTTTCTTCAACGCTTCCTGTCCCTTAGGGTCTGCCTGGTTCTCATCAATCCAAAAGCCCATGAATACGCAGTCATAATTGGAAAAATCAGACGGCATCTCATCGACGGGAACGCAAGGCGTCCCTTGCGGCAAGACCTGCGCCATAGCCTGGGCGATCTGCTGTATGCGCCCTGTTTTCGAAGAATAGACGACGATGGCTTTCATAGAAACATCTCCTCCTGTGTTATTTTGATATTAATTATCGATTTATAGCTATATATAGTATACCACAGGAGTCCGTTATTTGTCCAATAGCTAATTTATAATTTTAAGCTGAATCTTTATAGTTTAAAGTAATACGTTTAAGTAGAACTTCAAACATAAAAAGGGCCTGTCGCACGACGACAAGCCCTTTTTGAGTATTAAGTTTGCAGTTTGTAGTTTTTAGTGAAGGTTTTTAAATTTAAAGCTATCTTCCACTAACCACTAACTCATCTAGTTTTCTTCAATGACTTTGCCCGGGTTGAGAATCCATTTCGGGTCGACGGCCCGTTTGATGGTCTTCATGAGGTCCAGTTCAGCCGGATCCGTATATTCTTCCATGTATTTCAGGCGTTTCAAGCCGATGCCGTGTTCACCGGACAGGCGGCCGCCTAAGCCGTAAACGTATTTATAGGCTTTGGCACGAAATTCTTTCAACTGTTTTTCCCAGTCTTCGTCGCTCATATCGCATTTGAGAATCTGGAAGTGGAGGTTGCCATCACCGGCATGGGCCAGGCAGAAGACGCGGAAATCGTAATTCTGGCTTTCTTTGACCAAGGTCTGGATGCAGTCGGCGATTTTCGTGACCGGAACGACCAAATCTTCTGACGTGGCGACTTTCGAGAAGACACGCGTGCTTTCCAGGCAGTTGCGGCGGACTTTCCAGACGCGGTCGTCGGCTTCGACGATGTCCGTAGCTCCACATTCTTCACAGACAGCGGCCAACTTTTCCATCTTGTCGTCCAGTTCATCTTCATTAAAGGTTTCGATGGAGATGATGTCATAGCAGCCATCTTCATAATGAGGCAGTTTCAAGTCGCTGTAATCGCTGGCGCTGCGGACGAAGTTGTTGTCCATAAATTCGACAGACGTCGGGTTGAGGCCGGCTTTAATCAGTTTCGGTACCAGTGCCGTCGCCTTGGCCAGGTCGGTAAAGACAGCCAGGACGTCGAGCTTATACGGCGGCAAGGGGACGAGTTTCAACGTCGCTTTGGTGATGATACCCAAAGTCCCTTCAGAACCGATGATGAGCTGGTCCAGGCAGAAGCCGGTCGAGCACTTCTTCAAGGTAGCGCCGAGGTTGACGATCTTGCCCGTCGGCAGGACGGCTTCGATGGAATAGACCTGATGGCGCGTCGTACCATAGCGGACGGCCTTGTTGCCGCCGGCGTTGGTAGCCAGGTTGCCGCCGATGAGGCAGCTGTCGGAACTGCAGGGGTCGCCGGCATAGAGCAGACCTTTTTCGTGGGCTGCATTCTGGATGTCGATAGTGCGGACGCCGGCTTCGACGGTCATATACATGCCATCTTCATTCAATTCGATGATGTGGTTCATCCGTTCCATGAGCAGAACGATGCCCTTATAAGCCGGGACGGCGCCGCAGCTAACGCTGGTACCGGCACTGCGCGGCGTGACCGGGACGTCGAAGCGGTTGGCAATCTTCATGATTTCCGAGACTTCCTGCGTATTGGCCGGCAGGACGACGACTTCCGGCGTCTTCCAGAAAGACGGTGCCAGGCTTTCGTCCGATTTATAGACATCCAGGACATCTGCATCGGTCTTGACATATTTATCGCCGACGACAGCTTTCAATGCGTCGATAACTTCAGCGGTAACTGGATTGTATTCTTTCATTGTAAGAACCCCTTTACTTTTTAACGAAAATGGAACTATCATTTCACCTATTGCAACTTTTTCTCGTGAATTATGAATATTATAGTACACAAGGCGCCATTTGTCTTGGAAATTATAAAAAAAAGATATATAGTTTAGTCATTTTATACCATGCAATAAAGTTATGTAAAAGGTAAAACGTATAACCGTAGGGAATAAAAAAAGGCACTGTCGCATGAAGACAGTGCCTTTTTCCGTAGGGGGTCGCCTAAAAGGCGCCCCGCTGTGAATCGTGGATAAAATCATCCGGGGATATGATAGCAGGATGTTTCCACCCATCACCTACGGGATTCCCACAAGCGGGCCGCCTTAACAGGACGGCCCCTACGACCATTAGCCGTTAGCCACGAGCCACCGGCCCCTACTTACGCACTGGGAAGGTGGCGGCGGCGTGGCCCATGATGGTGACTTTATAGTTTTCCGGCAAGTTTTTCTGGGCCTTTTCCCAGGCTTCTTCCAGGGTAGCTGCCGGGATGAGGCCGCTGTGGCGGATGATGTCGAAGTTTTCCGGCCGCGTGACGACGTAGGCTTCTTTCAGGGACCGGAAGATACAGTGCGATTTGAAGGCGACGAAGGCCGGGATGGAAAAGTCGGCCCGCAGGTCCTTTTCAAAGGCGTCCATATCGCTGCGGAAGAACCAGTCCGTAAAGATGGCCGGTTCCTTGATGTCCGGGCAGTCCAGGGTCAGGATCATCGTGCCGCCCGGTTTGGTGGCGAAGACGGCATTCATCGGCGCTTTCATGCTCTGGTAGAGGTTCATGTCCTTGGGATAGCCGCCAGCCGAAGCAATGGTGATATCTGCCAGGTCCTGGATGGGTACGCTGGCGATGTGCAGCAAGTCGTCACAACCTTTTTTCCAGGCTTCGTACCAGTGACCGCCGACGACTTCATATAGGTCGCCGTCTGCCGAAAAGACCGTATTGACCAGGAAACAAGGATTGAGCAGGGCTGCGGCCTGCTTCATATCGTCGTGGAGGGGATTATCTTCCAAAAGGCTCGTTTCACATTTAGGATTACAGCCGCCGCCGAAGGTTTCCGTCAAGGCCATGGCGTGGTTGCGCATGATCGTTTCATAACTGGCAACGCCCGGCAGGACGGCTTTGCGGCCGCCGCCAAACCCGGCCATCGGATGGAAGGACACGGCACCGGTCAAGATGACCTTGTCGGCCTGGACGACGTGCGAATTGAGATAGACGTCATTGCCATAGGTGGTCGTCCCGATTTTGGTCAGCTGGGAGGCATCGCGGCAGTCATGGCTGACGATCTTTACGCGCTTGACCATGTCTGCACCGCAGACGATGGCATCTTCTTCCGGCGTATGGGCCCGATGCGTCCCCTGGGCCGTGACGACCGTAATCTGGTCATCCTTGACGCCGGCCTGGTTCAATTCATCGACGATGATGGGCAGCATCTGGGCCGTATGGACCAGGCGGGTAATATCGCTGACGACGATGGCGACCGTATCGCCAGCCTGGACGACATCTTTCAAAGGCGCGCTGCCAATAGGATGGCGCAGGGCCTGGCGGATGGCAGCCTGTTCATCGGCGACGGCGTCGACATGGTTGCCGTGCAGGTCATATAATACGTGTGCTTCATCGAGTGAAACAGTCTGTGTGCTCTTCCCAAAAGGAAGAGAAAAAGTCTTCATCATAAAAAAACCCCTCTTTACTATAAGATAATAGTTTTAGAACAAGTTCCACCGTCCCATGTACAAGGCGACCAGGGAGCGGATGAACAGACAGACGAACAAGATGTACGTCAGGATATACAAAAAGTTTTCAAAATCATCCATGTGTTCTGACTTTTCGTGGACATGGCGGAAATGATTCAAGAGAAAATGTCCCATCCCATGGTCGCTTCCTTTCCTTATTCGCCTTTATGAGGAAACAATTCATGAACGCGGCGGGCCGATTCTTCATCCTTACTGATGCCCTTCAGCAAGGTCCGTTCGGAATTTTCCATATGCTTCTTGGCCACTTTCCGGGCCATGGCACTATTGTGTTCGGCAATGTTTTCTACCATCTGCCGATGTTCTTCCCAGGTCGCGGCCAGGCGGCCCGGATAGTGCATGGAAATGGAACGGAAGCGCAGCATCTGTTCGCGCAGATTGTTGAGGATATCGACGAGGCGCTGGTTACGGCTGGCGTGATAGAGGACGTCGTGGAAGCGGACATCGGCATCGACGATCTTATCAAATTCGTCATTGTCGATATATTCGTTGATCTCGACGAGAATCCGTTCCAGGTATTCCAGCTCGTCCGGCGTGATCCGTTCGGCAGCCAGGCCGGCAGCCAGTTCTTCCAGGGCACTGCGGATTTCAAAGACTTGGGCAATATCCTTCAAGGAAATATCTGCAACATACGTCCCGCGCCGGGGAACCATGACGACGAAGCCTTCCAGTTCCAATTTGCGGATAGCCTCGCGGATCGGCGTCCGGCTGACGCCGAGCTCATCGGCCAGCTGGATTTCCATGAGCCGTTCCCCCGGCTTGAGCACGCCGTCCTTGATGGCCTGGCGCAGCGTTTCGCTGACCACTTCGCGCAGCGGTTTATAAGCATCTAATTTAATCGGTTCCAATGCATGCTGTCTTTTTGTCGTTTTCATCATTCTAGGCTTCACCTTCCACTCGTTTCACAACCTTTGTCACATAGGCGTCGACGTCTCGCCACGAAGCCGCCTGACGCCGTATCTCCCCTTCCCGCTCCGGCGGGACCAGGGCAAAGACCGTCGGTCCGCTGCCGGCCATGAGCGGCCGCAATCCTGACGAGGACAGGAGCTGCTGACAACGGGCGACTTCGGGCACATCGGGAATGACCAGTTCTTCAAAAGTATTGCCCATCGAAGCCGTCAGGGCCTGGAAATCACTGCGGCAGACGGCGCGTTCTACGGCATCAACATCGATGGGCTTCGTTCTTTCCCGGCTGTCGAATAAGGCATAGGCCTTCTTCGTCTGTACCGCGGCATGAGGATGGACGATGACGACGGGCCAGTCCGGCAGGGGCGGCAGCTCCCGCAGCTCTTCGCCGATACCGGTCCCGCGCATGGTCCCGCCGCAGATGCAGAAAGGTACATCGGCACCGAGGCCGGTCCCGATATGACAGAGGTCTGCCTGAGACAATCCCAGGCCCCACAGGCGGTTGAGGCCGCGCAGGACAGCGGCGCAATCGGTACTGCCGCCAGCCAGGCCGGCGGCAATGGGGATATTTTTTTCGATATGGATGGCGACTGGCTGATTGTCCTTTTTATATGGACAAAGTGCTTGCCAGGCCTTGTACGCTAAATTCGTTTCATCGCAGGCCAGTCCCGGGACCGAGCAAGTGAGCTGCCATTCATCGGCGTCCTGCAAGGTCACGGTATCACAAAGGCCGATAGATTGAAAGACGGTATCAATATCGTGATAACCATCGGAACGACGGCCGGTTATCGCCAAGGCCAGATTAATTTTTCCGTATCCTGTTTCTACTATTTTAGTCATACTTCCACTCCGTGTATAAAATGTGCATTGTCTTATTGATTAAAATTTTTCCTATGTTATAATGAGACGACAGCAGGGAGCTGCGCCATTTCCGCATCCTCTCTGAATGCACACTTTCATCATTATACTATAATGATTATACCGTTTTTTCCTTTACTTTACAATTCTTCATTCATTACGGAGGAAAAAAAATTATGAAAACCCTGACTTCACACACGCTTTGGGAATTAGCCGTCCCCTACCTGGCGTCCTTCGTCGGCAGCCTGGTCGTCGCCATCGGCATGAATGCCTTCTTCATCCCCTTCCATTTGCTGAGCAGCGGCCTCAGCGGGGTAGCCATCATGATTTACTTCCTGACAGGCCTGCCCGTCGGCATCGGTATCTTCATCCTCAACATCCCAATCATGATTGCCTGTTATAAATTCATGGGCCGCCGCTATACGGTCCTGAGCATCGTCGGCACGATCATGCTCTCGGTCCTGGTCGATGCAACGGCCTTCCTGTCGACGTGGAACATCATGCACGATGCCATGCTCTCGTCCATTACGGGCGGCATCCTGGCCGGCATCGGCTTCGGCATCATCTATAAATACAACGGCAACAGCGGCGGCCTGGACGTCATCGGCGCCATCGTCAAGAAATATTATTCCCTGGAAATGGGCACGGTCACGATGATTCTCAATCTGGTCATCCTCCTGGCGGCCGCCTGGCTCTTCTCCCTGGAACGGGCCGTCCTGACCTTCGTCGCCATTTACATTGCAGCCTTCATTACCAACAAGGTCGTCATCGGCCTCAAACAGCGTAAAAGCGTCATCATCATTTCCAACCGGGCTACGCCGATCGCCCAGGTCCTCATGCGCTACGTCGGCCACGGCGCCACCTATCTCCACGGCCAGGGCGCTTACACCATGCAGGACAAACGGGTCATCTACGCCGTCATCAAGCTGACGGAAGTAGCCAAGGTTAAGGAAATCGTCAACAAACTCGACCCGCAGGCCTTCATGATCATCAGCGACGCTTCGGAAGTCGTAGGCCGGGGCTTCACGACATCGCCCGTCAAATACCACCAGTATCCCGGCGATGCCCTCTCCATGCCGCATACGAAAAAGAACATGCCGCCGGAATACTAGGCGCCTGCGGCGCCGTGGGTCGTTTGCCGTGGCGAACGTGCCTGCGGCCGTTCGTTGTTCGTCGTTGGTCGTTCATCGTTCGTCGTTGGGAAACGGGCTCGCTGACACATCGCCTGGTGAAGAACCCCTCCGACCCTGACGGGCCACCTCCCCTTCGCAGGGGAGGCTCAACGAACCACGAACCACGGCATAAAAAAAAGCTGTGCATCAATTGCGCAGCTTTTTTTATGCCTATTATAATCTGATTTCGTTGGTATCGCGATAGATGAGCCATTCGGCGATATTGTTGGCGTGGTCGGCCATGCGTTCGATGTATTTGACGACCAGGACCAGGTCGATGTAGTCCTTGGAGTTTTCCGGATGGGCCGTCATTTCGGCAGCCAGCGTTTCCATGAGGTTGTTGAAGGCCTGGTCGACGATATCGTCTTTATCGCGCATGAGGCTGGCCTGGGACGAAGTGCCCCGCTTTTTATAGAAATCAATGACATCGCTGACCATAGAGGCCATGACGCCGTACATTTCCTTAATGCCCTGCGGCAAGGGTACGTTGTGATGAGTCTGTTCCAAATGGATGACGTAGTGGCTGATGTCGGCGCAATGATCGGCAATGCGTTCTAAGTCGGAGAGGATTTTCAACGTCGCCATCAAGCTCCGGTAATCAGCCGCTACGGGACCCTGCATCATACTGATGGTCAAGTCTTTCTTCATGCAGTTCTTGACCAGTTCATCGATGACGTCATCGCCATCGTAGATACGCTGGGCCAGTTCGATATCTTTCTGTTCCAGCGCCTTCCAGGCATTATCGACGGCCTGTTCGACCTTTATGCCCAAGTTAATCATATCGTTTTTCAATTCTGCTACGGATTTTTCGTAAATTTCCAGCATAAGTGCCTTTCCTCCTCTTAACCGAAACGGCCGGTAATGTATTCTTCCGTCTTGGGATTGGACGGATTGGTGAACATATTCAAAGTATTATCGTATTCAATGAGTTCGCCTAAGAGGAAAAATGCCGTCTTATCGGAAATGCGGCGGGCTTGCTGCATGCTGTGTGTGACAATGACGATCGTATATTTTTCCTTCAGTTCTAAGGCCAGGTCTTCGATTTTCTGCGTCGAAATCGGGTCCAAAGCCGATGTCGGTTCGTCCATGAGGATGACCGACGGATCGGCTGCTAACGTGCGGGCGATGCAGAGACGCTGCTGCTGACCACCGGAGAGGCCGAGGGCGCTCTTACTGAGGCGGTCTTTCATTTCATCCCAGCAGGCAGCCTGGCGCAGGCTCTTTTCGACGATGGCGTCGAGCTGCTTCTTATCTTTGATGCCCTGGATGCGCGGACCATAAGCGATATTTTCATAAATGCTCTTCGGGAACGGCGTCGGCTGCTGGAAGACCATACCGACGCGATAGCGCAGGGCCAGGGGGTCGACTTCCTTGAAGATATCCTTGCCTTCAAAGCGGATATCGCCCGTGACCCGGCAGCCTTCGACCCAGTCGTTCATACGGTTCAAGGTCTTGAGGAACGTCGATTTGCCGCAGCCCGACGGACCGATGAGAGCCGTGATTTCATTCTTCTTGATTTTCATGTTGATGTCTTTCAAGGCCTGGAAATCATTATAAAAGAGATCCATATGGCTGACATCGAAGGTATATTCTGACATTATTTATTTCCTCCCATTTTCTTGTCAATTCGATAGCTGAGATAGCGTGCAGCCAGGCTGAAGACGAGGACCATGACCATCAGGATGGCCGACGACGCAGCTGCCTGCTGGGCCGCATCGGCATGAAGAGCTTCCGTGCGCAGGGCCCAGATGTGCAGGGCCAGGGTTTCGCCGGGACGGAAGGGATTGAGGGGACACGACGTGGCCGTAATATCCCAGTTCGTCCAGTCGATATCCGTCGACATACCGGCCGTGAACATCAGGGCTGCGGCTTCACCGAAGCCACGGCCGGCGGCCAGGATGAGGCCGGTCATGATGCGCGGGAAGCAGGCCGGCAAGAGGACATGCCAGATGGTCTGCCAATGCGAGGCCCCCAGGCCCAGGCTGCCGTTACGGTAGCTCGACGGCAAGTTGCGCAGGGCGTCTTCGGTGACGGACGTGACCAAAGGCAGGGTCAGGATGGATACGGCCAGGGCGCCGGCCATGAGGTTCCATTGGGAACCGGTCATGACGATGAAGACCAGGTAGCCGAACAGGCCGACGACGATAGACGGCAGGGATGCCAAGGTTTCGACAGCCATGCGGACCCAATGAGTGATGCGCCCTTTCTTGGCGTATTCAGCCAGGAAAATGCCGGCCGGGATCCCCGTAATGGTACTGGCGACGAGGGCCAGGACGACCAGATAAATCGTATTGAAGAACATGTTCCCCAACCCCGTCGGGCTGAAGGACAAGAGCTGCGGCGTCATACCACTGATGCCGCTGACGACGACGTAGAGGACAAAGGCGATGAGCAGGATGACGGCAAAAGCAGCGCCAGCCGTAAAAAGGGCCGTCATCATTTTATCTTTATTTTTTTTCGTTTCCACACTTGTCATGTTAATTCCGTCCCCCTTTTACTTCGGAAGCGGCATTGATCTGATGAATGACGAAGATGAACAAGAACGACAGCAGGAACAGGACCAAAGCCATCGTCCACAGAGCTGCGTTGTATTCACCGCCTTCCATGGCGCCGCCCATGTCGGCAGAAATAGTTGTCGTCAGCGTACTGGCCGGCAGGAACAGGGACGTCGGGAAGACTTTCATCTGGCCGATGACCATGGCGACAGCCAGGGCTTCGCCCAAAGCACGGGCCAGGCCTAGGATAATGCCGGTGAAGATACCGCTTTTCGCTGCCGGCAGGACGACGTGGGCAATCGTTTCCCACCGCGTCGCACCGAGGCCGTAAGACGCTTCACGCCAGGACTTAGGCACGGCGGCCATGGCATCGGCAGCCATAGTCGTAATGGTCGGGAAAATCATGATAGCCAGGACAATGCCGGCAGCCAGGACGGAAAAGCCAAAGGGCATGGGGAAAATGTGGCGCAGGGCCGGGATGAGGACGGTCATGCCGACGAAGCCATAGACAACGGACGGGATGCCCGTGAACAATTCGATAGCCGGCTGGATGAGGCGCCGCCGCTGAGGCGTCGCGATTTCCGTCATATAGATGGACGAAGCCAGGCTGAAGGGCAGGGAAATGATCAGCGACAAGAGACAGGTGACCAGCGAACCGGCCAGGAACATGGCCGCCCCGACCTGGCCGCCGCCTTCGGCGGTATCACTCGGTTTCCACTGACCGGAAAAGAGAAATTCCGTCACGCTGTGGCCAAAGGTGAAAAACGTATCTGTACCTTTAATGAAGAGAAAAGCGCCAATGAGAAGCGGCACCAGTGCCATACCGATGCCGCAAATAGTGATGAACGTTTTGGCTGCTTTCTCGTTGCGGTGAGCCCGTTGGACTACCGTTTCGATTGCATTCATGTCGTTCCTCCAGTAAAATTAGTGAACTTCTTTGGTCTGCATCTTCGAGCTTACGCCATAGCCGAGTTCTTCGATGCGTTTGCCGTAATCGGCGCCCGTAATGTATTCGATGAAGGCTTTGACGGCAGCTTTCGGTTCTTTGCTGGTGTAGATATGTTCATAGCCCCAGACGCTGTAGGTACCGTTATAGGTATTTTCCAGGGTCGGTGCTACGCCATCGATGGAAACGGAGTCGACTGTGTCGTTATTGAGCAGGTACGGCAGTGCAACATAGCCGATAGCGCCCGGATTCTGAGCGACGCTCTGGATGAGGATACCGGAGTTATCCGTTTCCAGGGATTTATTGTCGGCTTCTTCCGCGCCGTTGATAGCGTACTGTTTGAACAGGGCCCGCGTACCGGACGTCTTCGGGCGGGTAACCAGGACGATTGGCATATCTTTGCCGCCGACATCTTTCCAGTTCGTGACTTTTGCCGTGAATACGTCCTGTAACTGCTGACGGGTCAGGTTCTTGACGCCTACGTCTTTATTGATGATCGTAGCGACCGTCATGACACAGACTTTATGGTCTTCCAATTTTTCCGCTTTGGCTTTATCCAGTTTCGTTTCAGCCGGTACGTCGGAGTTACCCATATCGACAGAACCATCGGAAACCTGTTTCAGACCCGTGCCAGAACCGCCGGCATTCAAGGTGATCGTTACGTCTTTATTCGTCGTCTTGAATTTTTCAGCTGCATCTTTGACCAAAGGCAGCAGCGCCGAAGAACCCGAACCGGTAATACTGCCGGAAACAGCCGAACCTTTCCCGGCATCTGCTTTCTGCTGACTTCCGCAGCCGGCAGCCCCAATGGCCATAGTAGCAGCTAAGGCGACAAGAACTAACTTTTTCCATTTCATAAAAAATCCTCTCCTTTGAATAAACGAATCTGAGATGTTCCTGATTCTGAATACAGTCTTATCCTACCAAGGAGATGTAAGGACTTTATGTATGTAATGTAAAATATTGTAAAAAAAGGCGCTGTCCCATGAAGACAGCGCCTTTTTGAGTTTGAAGTTGAAAGTTTGATGTTTGATGTGTCGGACGGGTATGGGGCCCCTGACCGGAAAATCATCCCTACGGATGGCCCCTCCTCCCTACATCGGCAAGGTGATGGTAATCGTCGTGCCTTCGTTTTCCTTGCTGCTCAAGGCGATAGTGCCGTGATGCTGTTCGACGATGTGCTTGACGATAGCCAGGCCCAGGCCGGTCCCTTTGATTTTGCGGGACCGGCTGGAATCGGCCCGGTAAAAGCGTTCAAAGACGCGCTGCTGTTTGTCTTCAGGGATGCCGATGCCCGTATCACAGATGCTGAAAAAGGCCTTATGGTCGTCGTGGCGGACAGTGATGTAGACATGGCCGCCTGGGCGGTTGTACTTGACGGCATTGTCCAGGAGATTCATGATCAGTTCCCGGAAAAGGCCGCGGTCGGCCAGCACTTCGGTGTCGTCCATGGTACACTGGACGGTCACTTTCTTTTCCGTCAGGACCGGCTCCATAAATTCTACGATATCCTGGACCAAGTCGCGCAAGCATAGCCGTTCCAGGTTAACTTGGCGCTTGCCGTCTTCGATGCGGGCCAAGTGCATGATTTCTTCGATCATCTGCAAGAGGCGCAGGGCTTCCTTACGGATGAGCGTCCCGAAATGGATGACGTCGTCTTTATTCTTGAAGAGGCCCGTCGACAAGACTTCGGCAAAGCCGCTGATGGAAGTAAGCGGCGTCTTCAGTTCATGGGATACATTGGACGTAAATTCCCGCCGCAGCTGTTCCCGGTGTTCTTGTTCGGTCACATCATCGATGATGAACAACATGCCGTAGAAATCATCATTTTTATAGACTGGCTGAAGAGTCAGCAGATAGAGGCGGTCCGCCCGCATGAGTTTCGTCTCACAGACACTGTCCATATGCTGCAGCCTGTCCCAGGGCGCATCGGGAAGGAGTTCCTGGAGGTTGCGCTGCAGGACAGCCTGTGTATTCCCAGCGCCCAGGAAGCGGGCTGCCCGCAGGTTGAGGCCGGCAATGCCATAGGATTTATCCGTCAGGATGACGCCTTCCTGGAGATTTTCCATGATGAGGCGCATGATATTGCGCTGTTGTTCCAGACTGCGCATATTATCCGCAATGGTCTGGCTCTGCAAAAAGACCTTGTCCACTAAGGGCTGTAATTCATGGTCGACGCGCGGTGGCTGGACCATCTTCACATCGCTGTCATTGATCTGGCGGATGAACAAAGCCGTCTGCCGGAGCGGGCTGAGCAGGCTCGCCGTCAGCAGGCGCGAGGCCTTAACACAGGCCAGGGCCGACAGTCCCAAGAGCAGGAGGGCCCACGGCAGGAGGCTGAGGAAGTGAGCATAAAACGTATCCCTTTCCAAGCTGATCCGCAAGATGGTCCCATCAGGCAATTTCTTGGCATAATAATAGAGGGCCTTAGACAGGGTCTGGGAATCGCGGACGGCTGTCCCTTCCCCATTTTCAATCGCCGCCCGTACTTCCGGCCGGGCCAGGTGATTTTCCATGATTCCTTTATCGTAATCCGATTCAAAGAGGACATCGCCGCGGGCATTAATCCAAGTGATACGCAGGCCGTTCGTATGATGGATGCCGATTTTCTTCAAATACAGGGACGTATCATGGCCTTCTTCAAGGGCCGTTTCGACGACATCCATGGTCATCGTCAATTCCTGCTGGATCTGATGCTGTGTAGAACGCCAGAAGAACCACGTCGAAATGAGCAGGGTCACAGCCATACAGGCCAGGCCCATGGACAACAGGCTGAGGTAGACTTTCCGCTTCATACATTCCCTCCAATGACGTATCCGACGCCGCGCACGGTATGGATGATCTTGCCGCCATCGCCCAGCTTCTGGCGCAGGCTCTTGATGTGCATGTCGATGGTCCGGCTTTCGCCTTCATAGGTAAAGCCCCAGACCGCTTCCATGATCTGTTCCCGCTTGAGGACGATATCCGTATTGACCAGGAGATAGCGCAGGAGTTCAAATTCTTTTACCGTCAAGTGACACGGCTTGCCCTCGACGGTGACGACATGCTTTTCCTGGTCCAGGGAAACCGGCCCATACGTATAGAGATTCGTTTCCGTATTCTGCCGGCCCGAACGGCGCAGGACAGCGCGGATACGGGAAATGAGCTCGACGATGCCGAAGGGTTTGCAGACGTAATCGTCGGCGCCGCCGTCCAGGCCTTTGACAATGTCATATTCGCTGGTCTTGGCCGTCAGCATGATGACGGGAAGCGTCTTATACGGCTGGGTCTTGCGCAGTTTTTCCAATATGTCGTTGCCGCTTTCACCGGGCAGCATGATGTCCAAAAGGAGCAAAGCCGGCATCCGCTTCTCTAAGGCCGGCCAAAATTCCTTGCTGTCGGCAAAAGTCTCGACTTCAAAATCCTGGCTGCGCAGGGCATAACCGACGAGTTCACGAATATTTTCATCATCTTCGACACAGTAAATCAAAGGCATAGGGCTACAGTCCTTTCATGTAAAATCCAGTTTTCTCATTCTATTCCATTATAGCGCAAAACCGGCTAAAAACAGTGTAAAAAGAGGGTAAAAAAAGGGCTTGTCGCACGACGACAAGCCCTTTAAAGTTGTTAGTGGCTAGCAGTTAGTTGTTAGCGGATGGCTTTAAATTTGAAGGTTTTCTCTGCAAACTACAAACTCTGTGCTACAAACTATAAAGTAAACGGGGCCTCTCATGATGGCAGAAACCTTCGTGCGGCAGTGCCCCTTTTAGAAATCGAAGTCCTTGGCCTTGATCTTGACCTGCCATTCTTTATCGACCTGTTTATAGGTAATGGTCGCAATGAAGGAGTGGAGGTCGCGGACCCAGGTGTAGTTGCGGTCGGAAATGTGATCATCGTCGAGGTCCTGGGCCCAGGAGAAGATGACCGTATCCCGCGGTGTCAGGACGTAGCCGATGGACAGGCCGTGCTGACGGGGGTCATCGAGGGTATCGAAGCGATACGGCGTGTAGCCGCTGACGTTGTGTTTCTTATACCAGAAGCTGGTCCACAAGCGATCGTTGATGCCCTGGTTGAGGATGACGCCGGAATAAGGATCGCGGCGCTGAGCATCATCGGTAGAATACCAATCCTTGCGGTAGCCGGCGAAGAAGCGCACATTGGCACGCTGCCATAAGGGGATAGGCGTATGAGTGATTTCCGTGCGGAAGCCTTTATGGGTCCCCGTCTTGACGCCATCTTCGGCCCAGCGGCCCCAGTTGGCACTGGAATCGATGTAAATGCCGGTGTCGCCGAGATGGATACGCGGTGCGAAGTATTCCAGTTCCGGCCACTTCGTAGCCCAGATGTTATCGTCGTTATCGGTACTTTCCTCCTTGCTGTAGCCAAAGCGGAAGGACCCGATTTTGGTATCCTTCTGTATCTGTGCCGCCGGCTTGAGGCCATTCTTGGAGTTCAAGGCATAGCTGGCATGGAATTTCAAGTCACCTGACTGATTAAGCGGTACATCAGCATACCCCCGGACGCCGATGCCGTCATCGCTGTTATACGTCGGCCGCGGCAGCAACGTAAAGATGTAATGCTTGGTTTTATTCTTGTTATCCAACCGGCCCTCGTAATGGCCATAGGTGAACAGGCGGACGTGCTTGAACCAGAGGGCCGTATTTTCAGCCGTGAACTTTTCCCCCGGATAGATGCGGATATCGTCACCGGTAATATAATAGTCCGGCGTCTTGGCAACGGCATGGGGCGTCGTAATCAGGCCGTGCTTGACGTAGCCGATATTGTCGTACATTTCGGCATCGGTCCCGCGGATATAGGTCGTAGGACCCATGAAGCCTTCGACCTTATCCATGCTCATGCTGCCGTTCTGGCTGTTATAGGTCACATCCTGCCCGGTCAGGGCATTGGTCTCATTGACATAGACCACAGGCCCTTTCGTATGGTAGACGCCGCTTTTCATATTGCCTTCGACATAGTTGGCATGGACTTCATCCATGCCCTGCTTGATGTCGACATTGCCCCGGCTCTTGACATAGCCGTCGGCATTACGGGCGAAAAAGGTATCGGCCGTCATATGGACGGGCTGCTGCGGCAGGACGACGTCTTGCGAAGCGGCGGCCTGGTCCAAATCGACAGGCAGGATTTTCTTTTCTGTCACGGGAACGGCCATGACCTTATCCGTATGAAGTTTAGCTGTATCAGCGGCACTGGCCGAAAGAGTCAGCGGCAGCAGGGCTGCGATCATCGCCGCTGTCCACGTTTTATTCATTCGCGTCACCTGCGGTATCGGATTGAATCGTCACGACGGCCTGCTGGTCATCGTTGTGTTTGCTATTGTCCAGGTCGACAGGCGTTACCGTACCATTTTGGAGGCCTGCCTGCAAATCGCCTCCACTGCTCTGGGGAGCTGTATCCGTATCAGTATAGGCCCCTGTATCGCCATTCCCGCTATTGTCGACGTCATTGTTGGCAACGGGCGCAAAGGACGGGACCTGTACGCCGCTGGCTGCCATATTGGCCGTCTTCATATTGTCCATGACGCCGTTTTCCTTGAATCCGACGACTTCGGCATTTTCCTTCGTTTCGGCATACATCGTCGTCCCTGCAGGAATATCGACTTCATTGCCATGGACGAAAAGACCGCCGACCAGGCCGACCGGGCCGAGGATGATGGCGCCAGCTGCTGACGCGCCGACAGCGCCGGCCGTCCGCTTATATTCTTCCTTGGTCTTATCGCCCACCGTAAGGGCTACCGGTGATCCATCGGCAGCGCGGACATTGTCATAAGTAATCTCAATCTTGCCATCTTTGCCAAAACGGCCCGACTTCCGGGCTTTCGTCACCGTCCCCGTCGCTTCCATGCCGCGAGGGATGGCGATGACATCGCCGACGCAGACGTCATCAGCCACGGCAAAGCGGACGACGTCACCTTCCTGGATGGTCTTAGAATTGAGGGCATCGATATTAGTCATCGTCACCAGTGTATTGGCCGGGATCGTGACGGTCTGGGACACGTACTTCTTATTGCCCAGGAGTGCCTGGCGCAGGGACAGGACGCGGCCTTCCAGGGAACCGCTCAAGGTCTTGCCATCGATGCTCTGTTCCAGCGATTCCACCCGGACCAGAAGAGGTTCATCCGTAATCTGGCCGGAGTACTGCCACTGCATGAGATTGACTGCCGTCAGCAAAGATAAATCGGAACCCGAATTTCCATATACATCTTTATATAAGGCATTGGTCTTGTCCTGCAGGCTGCCCGAAACGGTCGACTGCCCATTGAGCAGTTTGTCCAGGGCAGCAATACGGTCGTTCAAGGATCCAGTCTGCGTCGTCCCGTAGACCGTCGTTTCTACTTTATCCGCTTTTTCCAGAATCGTATAATTCGCTGCACTGGCAGCCATGGTCCCGCACAGGGCCATGACCGCCAGGATGCAGGCAGCTTTCTTTTTCCACATAGGCGTAACCTCCAAATTTCAGTCTCGTTTTATAATCATGATATCGTCTAGGCTTTTATGGATACTATCTCCATTATATAGGAGTGATGTCTAAATTGCAATAAAATTGACCGTGAATGGCCGGTTCTTCCCCGCCTCATTTAATTAATAATTATTTTCAATTAAAAGTTTTACAAAATTACTCTTGATTTTCCCCTATCGGTCTGTTATAATGTAGCCATAACAAATAAAAGTTATTTGTTAGTATTCAGTTAATATCCATTTTATTCAAAATGTATTATAATATCAGGAGGAATGAATGATGAAAAAATTTGTATGCGGCATCTGCGGTTTTGTTTATGAAGGTACGGAAGCTCCGGAAAAGTGTCCTCAGTGCGGCGCTCCGAAAGAAAAATTCACGGAACTCGTCGCTGGCGTCAAAGAATACGCTGACGAACATCGCGTAGGCGTTGCTAAAGGCGTCGACGAACGCATCCTTGAAGGCCTCCGCCTCAACTTCACTGGTGAATGTTCCGAAGTCGGCATGTACCTCGCTATGAGCCGTGTCGCTGACCGCCAGGGCTATCCGGAAGTCGCAGAAGCTTACAAACGCATCGCTTTCGAAGAAGCTGAACACGCTGCTAAATTCGCTGAACTCCTCGGCGAAGTCGTTACCGACGACACCAAGACCAACCTCGAAATGCGTGCTGCTGCTGAACAGGGCGCTTGCGCAGGCAAGAAAGAAATCGCTACCCTCGCTAAACAGCTCAACCTCGATGCTATCCATGACACGGTTCATGAAATGGCAAAAGACGAAGCTCGTCACGGCCGTGTATTCGATGGCCTCCTGGCTCGTTACTTCGCAAAATAATCCGTTTAGGAATGCAAAAAAGGGCTTGTCGCATGACGACAAGCCCCTTTTTGAGTATTAAGTTTGCAGTTTATAGTTTTTAGTGAAGGTTTTTAAATTTAAAGCTATCTTCTACAAACTCCGTACTACAAACTATGAAGCAAAAGGGTCATGCATGATGGCAAAAAACTTCGTGCGACAGCCCCTTTTTTACACTCACCCAGCGACATCGCAGATGACGCTGATGACGGCTTTGTCCGCCTTGGACAAATAGCGTCCCCGCTTATAGGCCAGGACGACGTCCCAATCGTCTAGATAGGCCCGCAGGGAAAAATACTTCGGTTCCACGGCCGGCGTATTGGCTACAGCCAGGCCGCCCGGTACGATAGCCGCGCCGACGCCGATGCCGGCCAGGGTCTGCGCCGTGGCCATGTCCGTCGTTTCCAGAGCCACGGTCGGCGATATATCCAGGGCTTCGACAAGGGAAAAAAAGGAATGGCGCAGTTCCTGCCCTTCTTTCATGACCAGGAAAGGATGGCCGTCAAGGCTATGATAATCAAAGACCGGGTAGCGGGAGTGGCGCTTCTTATCATACAGCGGTTCCCGTTCCAGGTCCCAGGCCGGTGAGATGGCCAGGAGCAGTTCTTCCTGGAAAAGCTCGACATATTCCAAATCCGAATGGCCGGCCGTCCTGACGACGATGGAAAAATCCGTCTTCCCTTGGAGGGCGAAATCTTCCAGTTCCCGCGTCGTCCCTTCTTCCAGGCAGATATCGATATGCGGATAGCGTTCATTGATGACAGGGATTGCCTTGGCCAGTATCGTCGAACTCCGATAATTGGAACTGCCAATGCGCACGGTCCCGCCAATGGTCTGCCCCAAATCCTGGATCCGTTGTTCCCGTACTTTACACAATTCCTGTATCTGTCCTTCGATGTCCAGATAAATCCGCCCGGCTTCCGTCAAGGTCACGGGCTGATGGGAACGGTCAAAGAGTTCGGCTCCGATATGGCGCTCGATACGGCGTATGAACTGACTCAACGACGGCTGGGTGATATATAATTTGTCTGCTGCCGCCAGGAAACTCCCTGTTTCGGCAATTTTACGGACATATTCATATTCTCTTCTTTCACAATCCATAAGCTCTCCTTTATGCAATAAAAATACTTCGCATACCTAATTATAACGCAAAAACTATAACTCGTATACGACAAAACCACTTTGACGCCAGCCTCCTTCGAGATTATCCTAAAGATACCCTTGAAGGAGGTATTTTCATGAAATCATATCATCATATCCTCGTCCCCATCGACGGGTCTGATTATGCAAAACAAGCCTTACAACATGCCATCGATATTGCCAAACTGACCGGCGCTTCGATTACGCTGCTGAACGTCGCCAATATGGCCGACATCATCAATCAGTTCAGTCAAATGGAAAATACGAGCGAATTGACAATAGACGAACTCTCCGCAACTGCTCAAGCCAACAGTACGGGCTTATTGAAAGAATTCGCCAGCCTGGTCCCGACGTCGATTCCGGTCCAATCCCTTTTTGAACTCAGTGCCCCGGAAGTATCGATTCTACAAGAACAAAAAGCTTTGCCAGCCGACCTCATCTGCATGGGCCGCGGCAGTAAACAGCCTCTCAAGAATTTCCTGCTCGGCAGTGTCAGCACCTATGTCATTACCCACGCACCGTGCCCGGTCCTCCTGGCTCACGACGAAAAGAAAGGGCCGTACCGTCACATCCTGGTACCCGTAGACGGCTCGGAATCATCGCTCCAGGCCCTGAAGCAGGCCGAAATCCTGGCCAAGGGAGATCAGGCTTCGCTGACCGTCCTTTACGTCGCCAGCATCAGCGACAGCCTGCACGATACAGCAGTCCCCGATACGATGGAACCGCATAAACTACAGGAACTGGCAGCCCACATGCGGTCCAAAGGCCATAACGCCTTCCTGCGCTGCCAGGAACAACTATCGTCTGACCTCCCCTTACAATGTCTTTATAAAATCGGCTCTCCCGGCCCGGTCATCTTGCAGACCGCAGCCGATATTGATACAGACCTCATCGTCATGGGCAGCCGCGGCCTGAACCGCATCCAAAGCGTCCTCTTAGGCAGCGTCGGCCGTTACGTGGCCTCTCATTCCGGTCTGCCCGTCCTCATCATCCGCTAACAGCGGCTTCATTCATTTTCTCAGGAGATGATACCCTTGAATACACTCGTACATAAAGCCCAAAAAGAATCGGTCGCCCTGCTGGTCAACCGCATCATGGCCGAAAAAAATCCCGAAGACCGCAAGAAAACCTTGAAACGCCTGACGACGATCATGGAAACGTTCTTCGGCGATTTATTTGAAAAAGAATCGTTCGACAAGGCCCGCAAGCTCATCGACGAAGATGGCAAGTGGTTCCAGTTCCTCAACCGCGCCTTGGACACCTTGAATCCCAATGTCGTCCGCACCGCCGTCATGGACCTCGGTTTTGAATCAGGCTTCTACGGCCTGCGCACGCGGGATGCAGCCAAAGCCAAATACCACTGCAACATCCCCTGGGCCATCCTCTTCGACCCGACGAGTGCCTGCAACCTGCACTGCATCGGCTGCTGGGCTGCGGAATACGGCCACACGCTGAACCTGTCTTATGAAGTCATGGACAAAATCGTAAGCCAGGGGAAAGAAGTCGGCTGTCATTTCTACCTCCTCACCGGCGGCGAACCGCTGGTCCGCAAGGCCGATATCCTGAAACTCTGCCGGAAGCATCCGGACTGTGAGTTCCACGCCTTCACGAACGGCACCCTCATCGATGATGATTTCTGCCAAGAAGTCGTCAAAGTCGGCAATCTGAGCTTCTCCCTCAGCGTCGAAGGTTTCCGCGAAGTCAATGACAGCCGCCGCGGCCCAGGCGTCTTCGACAGGGTCATGCATGCCATGGACCTGCTGCGCCAGTACGGCATCGTCTTCGGTACGTCGATCTGCTACACCCGCAAAAATATCCAGACCGTCACGTCGGACAAATTCTTGGACCTCCTCATCAGCAAAGGCGCCTGGTTCACTTGGTACTTCCACTACATGCCCGTCGGCAACGACGCTTCTATCGATTTATTGCCCACGCCGGAACAGCGGGCCTATATGGTACGCCGCATCCGTGAAATCCGCAGCGTCAAAGGCGGCAAGCCGATATTCGCCATCGACTTCCAGAACGACGGCCAATTCATCGACGGCTGTGTCGCCGGCGGCCGCAATTATTGCCATATCAATCCCAACGGCGACGTCGAACCGTGCGTCTTCATCCACTACTCCAGCGCCAACATCAACGACCAGGACCTCATCCCCTGTCTCCAGCAGCCCCTGTTCCAAGAATATGCCAAAGGACAGCCCTTCAACCATAATCACCTCCGCCCCTGCCCGATGCTGGAAAATCCCCAGGCCCTCATCGATATGGTCAAACGGACAGGCGCCAAATCGACAGACATGCAGTCCCCGGAATCGGTAGAACATCTCTGCGCCAAATGTCAGGCCTATGCCAAACATTGGCAGCCGGCAGCCGATAAATTATGGACTGACATCATCCAGGCCGATAAAAAACAGACAGAACAGGAAATCTCGTAAGCCCTTCATGGATATCCAAAAGGGTGAGGCAATAACTTTTAAATTTTGTCCCATCCACATCAAACTTTCAACTTCAAACTTCAAACTCAAAAAAGAGGCTGTCGCATTATGCATTTTTTGCTTAATGCGATAGCCTCTTTTTTACATTCCGCTATGATAGCGGTTTTTTTTTATGTGGCGTTTGCGCCACCAGATGATACCGTAGATGATAGATACCAGGGCCAGCAGGATGAGCAGGCGGCCCCAATGTTCCTGGATGCGCAGGAGATCATGGCCCAGCCAGACTTCGACCAGGACAGCCGGCATCTTGCCAAAGAAGTTGGCAATGAAATGGTCACGGTAAGAAATATGGCTCAAGGCACTGAAAGCAGTGACGACGACATTCGGCGCATACGGGATGGCCCGGCCCATCATGACTGTCTTGATGCAGCTATAGGAATCGAGTTTTTCCAGCATCTTGCTCTTGGAAATGACTTTCTGTGCCTGTTTGCGGAGCAGCGTCCGAGTCAGACGGAAACTGATTTCAATGCCGATGACTTCCCCAATCCAGGAAATGATGATGCCCGGGATGAGGCCGAAGATGATCCCATTGACCGTCAAGAAAGGAATGGACGGCAGGCCAATGGCATTGACAAAGGCAATCATGAAAATACTGATGCCGATAGCATAGAAGCCAAAAGAAGCAATGTAATCGGCTAACCCATCCAAGTCGCCGCTGACAGTCAGATGCCACATGATGGAATAAAAATCAGGTGCCATGAGCTGAATCGACAAAAACATCACGATGACGAGCAGGCCCCCGCCGATATGAAGGAGCCAGCCTAAATATTTATCATTCATAGAAATACGGTCCTCACGTAATAATGAATTTTTTCGTACCCTTTATTATACCATATCTTCCGGTTCCCTGTCTGCTATGAGCTTCACTTTTTCCGCCTGTCCCAGGCGCTGGCTCAGGACGAGGAAGTCGTCGAGCTTCTGCCGGGCCAGGCCGCTGTCGATGAGGCGGGCCGCCTTGCGGATGCCGGCATAGAGATTGAGGACGCTGCCGCCGACGTAGAGGCCGGCGCCTGCGTTGAGGAGGACTGCCGTCCGGGCCCCGCCCTTGTGTCCATCGAGGACGGCACGGGTAATGGCCGCGTTATGCTTCGGTAGGCCGCCGCGCAGTTCATCGCGCGAAGCCCTGGGCAGGTTGAAATCTTCCGGCCTGATTTCATACGTCGAAAACGATTCCGGCGTAAATTCACAGATCGTCGTCGCCGCAGACGCCGAAATTTCATCACTGCCATCCTGGCCATAGACAACCATGCCGTGACGGACACCGAGGGCAGCCAGGACATGAGCCATGGGCTCGACCAGATGCGGTGCATTGACGCCGAGGATCTCATATACGGCATGAGCCGGATTGGTCAAAGGCCGCAGGACATCGAAGACAGTATAAATGCCCAACTGTTCGCGGACAGCATCGATGCGTTTCATCATGTAGTAGTAATACCGCGTATAAAAATAACAAAGGCCGATCTGTTGGAGCATGTCCAGACAACTTTCGGGACTGAGGAAGATATTGGCCCCCAAGGCCTCCAGGACATCGGCCGACCCGCTGCGAGACGTCTTGGCCCGATTGCCATGCTTGGCGACGCGGACGCCGCCGGCGGCGATGACGAACGATGCCGTCGTAGAGATATTGAAGGTCTTAGTCCGGCCGCCGCCAGTACCGACGATATCGAAGACGTCCATCGTGCAGGGAACGTGCATACTATATTGCCGCATAGTCCGGGCAAAAGCCGTGATTTCTTCTTCCGACGCGCCTTTCGTCGTCAAGGCTGCTAAAAAACCGGCCAACTGGACGTCAGAAATCGTCCCTTCCATAATCTGCTCCATGACGATGGAACTTTCCCGCTGGTTAAGGTCCTTTCCCTTAGTAATGGTTTTCAGTAAACTGGTCAGCATCATACTCACCTCCGCCTGAAAAAACGGAACCGTACTATTCCCTTTTATTATAGCATATTATGCCCATCAGCGCCGCAAAAAGGCTCATTCTTCCTCTAACTCGGCAATGCGCTGTTTCAATTCCCGTTCTTCGTAAAAAACTTTTTCCAGGCACAGGCCCTGGGCTGGTGCCGTCGCCCCCAGCTGGGTCCGGTCGCCACCTTCCAGGATTTCCCGGAAGCGGTCCGGCGTCAGGCGGTGGAGTCCCAGATCGACGAGGCCTCCGGCGATGTTGCGTACCATGTGGTAGAGGAAGCCATCGCCGACGACGTCGATGTCGAGGACATGGCCCCGCTCGTGAAGGGTAATAGAGTACATGGTCTTGACGGGATTCATGGGCGTCGTATTCTGGCCTTCAAACGCCGAAAAATCATGCGTCCCCAAGAGGATAGCCGCGCCTTCGCGCATGGCCTGCCGGTCCAGGGGTTTGCGGATGAACCAGGCATAGCGCAGGAGGAAAGGGTCGTGCATGCGGTTATTGTCGATGGAATAGCGATAGTGCTTGCCCACATTATCATGGCGGACGCTGAAGCGGTCCGGCATCTCTTTAGCCGATAAGACGGCAATTTCCGGCGGCAAATAGCCCTTCATGGCATACGGTATCTTTTCCGTCGGAATCGAGCCCTGGCCGTAGAAGTTGACGACCTGGCCGCGGGCATGGACGCCGGCATCGGTGCGGGCGGCGCCGTAAATGGTGATGGGCGTCCGGAAAATAGCCGACAGTCCCTGCTCGAGGCAGCGCTGGATCGATTCGGCATTGGTCTGGCGCTGGAAGCCGTGGAAATCGGTGCCATCATAGGCGACGACGAGGCAGATATTCTTCTTCATTATAACCACCGCATAACCGCCAGGACGGCCGTGACGATCAGGACGGCGGCCATGGCGATGCCGTCGCGATAGGTATAGGACAATTCATTCATCCGCGTCCTCCCTTCGCCGCCGCGATAGCAGCGGGCTTCCATCGCCGTTGCCAGGTCATCGGCCCGGCGGAAAGCGCTGACGAAGAGCGGCACCAGGAGGGGAATCATATTCTTGCCGCGCTGCAAGAGGCTGCCACTGGTAAAATTAGCCCCCCGCGCCGTCTGGGCCTTCATGATGCGGTCCGTTTCTTCCAGGAGCGTCGGAATGAAGCGTAGGGCGATGGTCATCATCATGGCCAGTTCGTGTGCCGGCACGCCGATGCGCTTGAAAGGATTGAGCAGGTGTTCAATGCCGTCGGTCAGGACGATTGGCGACGTCGTATAGGTCAGGAGCGACGAAAAGACGATGAGGAAGACCAGGCGGGCCGTCATGAGCGCCCCCTGGTACAGGCCTTCTTTGGTGATGTGGAAGATACCGTACTGCCAGAGGACATCGCCAGGCGTCGTGAAGATATGGACGCCCATCGTGAAGATGATGATGACCCACAGGGGCTTCAAGGACTTGAGGATGAATTTCACCGGCAGGCGGGAAATGGCAAAACTCAAGGCGACGAAAGCCGTGACCAGGGCATACGAGGCCAGGGAATGGGCAAAGAAGATGGCGATGATGAAAATCATCGTAGCTACGATCTTGATGCGCGGATCGAGTTTATGTAAGAAAGACGTGCCGGGAAAATACTGGCCCAGCGTAATATCAGTGAGCATGGCCCTTGCCTCCTTTCAGGCAGTCGAAAATAGCCTGTGCCCCTTCTTCGACGGTCCGGACCCGGTCGTTGATGGCAAGGCCCCGTCCCTGGAGGTATTGGAGCACTCCCGTGACGGGCGGCACGGATACGCCGGCATCGTGCAAGGCGCGCTGCTGGGTCGCAAAGATATCCAGCGGTTCGCCGTCGAGGACGATATGGCCCTGGGACAAGACCAGCAGGCGGCTGGCCAGGCGGGAAATATCGTCCATATTATGGGAGACTAAGATGACCGTAATGCCCTTCTCCTGATGCCAGCGCTGGATTTCTGAAAAGATTTCCCGCCGGCCGATGGGATCCAGGCCGGCCGACGGTTCATCCAAGATGAGATACGACGGGTGGATGGCGATGACGCCGGCAATGGCAACGCGGCGCATCTGGCCGCCGCTCAGGCGGAACGGCGAGCGGTCGGCATAGGTCTTGTAATCGAGGCCGACGAAGTCCATCGCTTCTTTGACCCGTTCTGTCACTTCGTCTTCGCTCAAGCCGAAGTTGCGCGGCCCGAAGGCGATGTCTTTGGCAATCGTTTCTTCAAAGAGCTGATATTCCGGGTACTGGAAGACCATGCCCACTTTGTGGCGCACGGCCATGGCTTCTTTCGTCTTCTTGCCGATATCCGTCCCGTCGACGGTCACGGTCCCGACCGTCGGCTTGATGAGGCCGTTGAGGATCTGGACCAGCGTCGACTTGCCCGAGCCGGTATGACCGATGATGCCGACAAATTCCCCTTTATGGATTTCGACATCCGTATCGTAAAGGGCGGTCTTCTCGAAAGGCGTCCCGATGCCGTAGGTATAGGTCACATTGCTTAACTTAATCGACATAATGCATCTCCTAATTCTTCCTCGGTAATGATGGAATCCGGCAAATCAAGGCCTTTCTGGCGCAGCCGTTCTGCCAGTTCGGCAGCTACGGGCACGTCGAGACCCATAGCCTTCAGTTCCTTGACATGCGTAAAGACGTCGCGCGGCGTCCCGTCCATCTTCATTTCAGCCCGGTCGACGACGACGACGCGGTCGGCCTGGACGGCTTCTTCCATGAAATGAGTGATGATGATGATGGTAATGCCTTCGTCATGGAGCTGATGAAGCGTATCCATGACTTCCTTGCGGCCGACGGGGTCGAGCATGGCCGTCGGTTCGTCCAAGACGATGCAGTCACACTGCATGGCCAGGATACCGGCAATGGCGACGCGCTGCTTCTGGCCGCCGCTCAAGAGGTGCGGCCCGTGTTTGGCATAAATAGTCATATTGACGCGGCGCAGGGCATCGCTGACACGGGCCTTGATTTCATCAGACGGGATGCCCAGGTTTTCCGGCCCAAAAGCCACGTCTTCTTCGACGACGGCGGCGACGATCTGGTTATCCGGATTCTGGAAGACCATGCCCACGTGCTGGCGTATCTTCCAGATATTGTCGGGGTCATTGGTCCGCATGCCGCAGACTTCACACGTGCCGGACGTCGGCGTCAGGAGGACATTGAAATGCTTGGCCAACGTCGACTTGCCGGAACCGTTGGTCCCGATAATGGCGACAAATTCGCCCTTGCCGATTTCCAGGGAAATATCCTTCAAGGCATAGACCACCTTGCCGTCTTCATCTTCATAGGTATGGCTGAGATGATCCGTTTTAATCATAGGTTCTGTCATACTAACTCCTTAGTTATTCATGGTTAAAAAATACGGCTTCCGACCTGGTAGACGACGAAGGTCAGGCCCCAGGCGACGGCAACCTGGAAACAGACGGAAAAGGCCGTCCACTTCCAGCTGTGCGATTCAGCGTGGATCGTGGCGATCGTCGCGGCGCAGGGGATATAGAGCAGGGAGAAGAGCATCATGCAGTAGGCATTGAGCTGGGTGAACCCGCCTTGACTCATCATGGACGCCAGGGCTGCCAGGGCCGCCGGTGAATTGATGTTGACGCCATCGAAGAGGACGGCAAAACTGGAAACGACGACTTCCTTGGCGGAAATACCGGCCAGGAGGGCCAGACAAATCTGCCAGTACCCCAGGCCGATGGGCGCAAAGAAAGGTACGATGGCCTTGCCGATGATAGCGCCGAAACTGTCGGCCATGTCGCCATAGCCGGCGGGGCCGAAGTTGAGGATGAACCACATGAGGATGGATGCGGCGAAAATGACCGTACCGGCACGGCTCAAGTAGTCCTTGATCTTTTCCCAGACGTAGATGTAGACCGTGTGGGCACTGGGGCGCTTGTATTCAGGCAGTTCGATGAGCAGGTCGTTTTCCTTCTTGACATGACTGAAGACATTCATGGCCTTCAAGGCGACCAGGGCCACGACGATGCCGATGAGGTACATGGAATAGGCGACGATCATGGCGTCGTTAGGGAAGAACATACCCGAAAAGAGGATGTAAATCGGCAGGCGGGCACTACAGGACATGAACGGCGTGACCAGCATCGTCCGATAGCGGTCGCGCTTATCTTCCAGGGCCCGCGAAGCCATGATGGCCGGTACACTGCAGCCGAAGCCGAGGATCATGGGGATGAAAGCCCGGCCCGATAAGCCCAGGCGGTTCATGATGTCATTCATGACATAGGCCACGCGGGACATATAGCCGCTGTCTTCTAAGAGGGCCAGGGCGAAGAAGAGGATACAGATGTTGGGCAGGAAAGTCAAAATACCGCCGACGCCAGCGATGATGCCGTCGCAGACCAGGGAAATGAGCATATCATCAGCGCCCAGCGAGGTCAGTCCCCCTTCCGCCATGGCCGACAGGGCATCGATGGACCCTTGGAAGGAATCCTGTACCATGTCGCCGACGAAGAAGGTCAAGAAGAAGACGATAGCCATGATGGCCAGGAAAATCGGAATGCCCAGCCATTTATCGGTCAGGTAGCGGTCGACGGAGTCCGTAGCAGCCGCCTTCGACGCCTGATTGACGACGACTTCATGGATGATTTCTTCGATGAAGGCGTATTTCTCCGTAATGATATCCGTTTCATAACTGCGGTCCAGGACGTGGTGGACGTCGTCGACGGGATATTTGGCCGCAATCTCCGGATCCTTTTCAAGGAGCTTCAAGGCATGCCAGCGATGATTGTACAAGTCCGGATATTTATCGTGCAAAAGGTGGCGCACGGCGTCGATGCGGTCTTCCATTTCATCGCTGTAGACCATGGCAAATTCACTGTGATGGTTGTGCTGATGATTGGTCTGATCCGAATGGTTGTGGATGAGCCGGTCCGGATGGACGTGGTCCTTATGATGGACGGCGGCATGGAGCAGGACGCTCAGGCCGCGGCGTTTCAAGGCCGATACGGGGATGACCGGCACGCCGAGCATTTCCGGCAGACGGTGCAAGTCGATTTCCATACCCCGCTTCTCGACGATATCCATCATATTCAAGGCGACGACGACGGGCTTGCCCAGTTCCAGGAGCTGCAAGGTCAGGTAGAGATTGCGTTCCAGGGCCGATGCATCGATGACGTCGACGATGACGTCGACATCGTCACTGAGGATGAAATTACGCGAAACCTGTTCTTCCATGGTATACGACGTCAAGCTGTACGTCCCGGGCAGGTCGACGAGGTGGATGTGATAACCGTGGGCATTGATGGCGCCTTCGACCTTTTCGACGGTGACACCGGGCCAGTTGGCCACTTTGAGGTTGGCCCCGGTGTAGGCGTTGAACAAAGTCGTCTTGCCGCAGTTCGGGTTGCCGATGAAAGCGACTGTCATTTCCTTCTTTTCCACTTGGGCCGGTGCCTTAGGAACCTGTGCTTCCCTCGTCTGCGCCTTTACTTCGCTAGTCATGGTCCTTCCCCCTTACTTCGATGTGCGACGAAATCCCTTTGCCCAAAGCCAGGCGGGTACTGCGCATCTTGATGATGACCGTTCCTTCGTTCTTATTGTTGAGCACGGAGATTTCCGTCCCTTCGATCATGCCCAGGGCCTGCAGACGTTTTTCCGTCTGGTCCGGCAAGGTCAATTTTTCTACAATATAATCGCAACCGATTTTCCCTTCTGCTAAAGTCATACTGCCGCCCCCTATCGCGCCCGTTCCGGGCCATAGGCATTGTCGCCGGACGTCCCCTTGACGGTAAACAAGCCCAGATAAGACACAGCCATGATCGACTGAGCTGCCATAGCGGCTGTATCCTGTCCCAGGACAGGCAGGACATAGCTGGCCAGGTAACAAATAAAAGGAACGGCGAACATGAGGCCCGGCTTGTTGATGTCGTGACAGCGACGGACGCCCAGGGAAATCTGGGACCAGACAGCCGGAATGGACAGCAGGACGAAGATAATCGCGAAAATGATGGCATATTCCATATGATTGATCAAAATAGATTCGACGATCTTGCTGTAGAGGATGATAGAGAACATGAACTGGGCGAACATTAAAATCAATGTCCGGAAAATAAAAGGCCGGCGCTGAATACGGCCGGTAAAGCGGAAATACTTGGCCTTCAGATCGGCAAAGTCACGGAAACTGACCAGGCTGTTTTCGCTCCCCGGACCGACAGGCATGGCAAAACCGCGGTGAATCCGGGCCGATTGGCGGGACCGCTTCTTCAATTTAATTTTTTGATTGCGTTGAGACACAACGATTACCTCCTATAAAATGCTTACAGTACTATCCTACTATATTCATGGCCTCGATTCAATTCATTTCTGTCAAAATATGATATAATAGAAAAAATTACTTTAAGGAGGTCCTTATGGAATCTACTGTCTTTACGAATCTGCGCGGCTCTGAAGGAGCCCTGACCTTTAATTTTTTCTGTGAATCCTTGATTACCTCACTCCATACCTTGACGCACGTCATGGAAGATGCCGGCATCGCCGTCCCGGATAACGTCGGCGACGTCGCCGACGCCCTGGGAGAAATGGGCAGCCACCTCATGGAAGACTACCAGCGCGGCGAGCTCGACCTGGGCCGTTTCAAAGATGAAATCCTCGATTTCTACGACCTCAACTTCGCCGTCAACGACGCCCTGGCTTCGGCCATCATGAGCCACGACGACCTGCAGTACTATTACTACGTCTATATGCAGGGCCTGTATATCTTCTTCCCCAACATGATGGAAGCCTTCAACGCCGACATCGAAGACGAAAAAATCATCCCCTTCCTTGACGAACTGGCCAACGAATTTCGCCAACTCGCCGGCAGCGGATCGTGATGGCGCCCTGCGGCCTAGTGGCTCGTGGCTTCGGCCTGCGGCCTAGTGGCCGCATCGTAAGGACCGTCCGTAGGGGCCGTCCCAAAGGGCGGCCCGTTGTGGGAATCCCACCATCGGCAATCCGTAGGGGCGACCACGTGGGGCGCCCGTTGTAGGAATCCCGCATCTCGTTCCATAAAAAGGGCTTGTCGCACGACGACAAGCCCTTTTTGAGTTTGAAGTTGAAAGTTCAGCCCCTTATTTCGACCTGCGGGACGCCCTCTGGGCGTCCCCTACGAATGCAGCCTACGAATTGAGTCTCACAAATTACAGGATGAAGAAGTAGACGAAGGAAATGACGGCTACGACGAAGCGATAGTAGGCAAAGGATGCCAGCGTCGATTTATTCATGAACTTCAGGAACCAGAGGACCGAAATGTAAGCGACGATGAAGGCCGTAATGAAGCCGATGATGATCATGACCAGGTCGTTTCCGCTGAGGTCGCTCAAGCTCTTCAAGAGGTCGTAGAAGCAGGCGACGATCATGACCGGCACGGCTATGATGAAGGAAAAGTCAGCCGCTGCCTTCCGGCTGAGGCCCAGGAAGAGGCCGCCGGCGATGGTCGAACCGGAACGGGAAAAACCAGGCCATAAAGCCAGGACCTGGAACATGCCCGTCAGGAAAGCCTGGGCAATGGTCATCTTTTCTACATCGTTGCAGACCGTCTTGGTATGGGATTTTTCAGCGACGAGCATGAAGATACCGCCGATGATGAGGCCGATGATGACCGTACCGGCTGAAAAGAGATAGGTCTTGATGGCATGGTGGGCCAGATAGCCGATACCCATGACCGGTACGATACCGGCCGCGATGTGAGCCAGGGTCAGACCCGTATCGGTGCGGAACCAGTTTTCCCGGCGGAAGAGGTCCCAGCAGCGGTACTGGTGGAGCATGCGGATGAATTTCTCTTTATAGATGATGATGACCGACAAGATGGCGCCAAGCTGGATGAAGACTTCAAAGACACTGGCCCGGGGTCCTGTAAAGCCGAGCATATCGCCGACGAGAATCATATGGCCCGTCGAAGAAACTGGCAAATATTCAGTCACCCCTTCGACGATACCCAGGATGACGGCAATAATATAATCACTCATTTTTCTAACTCCTTTTCGCGGAACACTTGATGAAAAGCTTACAACAATACTTGAAAGTATACCACAATGGCAGGCAAAAAAAAAGTGCTGCTGCGCAAAGAGCACTTCTTTGCGTAACAGCACTTACAGAGACGAGGGCCTGTGAAAAACGGCCTTTATTCATCCAGGCAAATGACGTGATTCGGGTTGTCGATGACGAATTTAGCATATTTCGGATCGCCATTGTGTTCAAAGTACAAGGTATTGCCTTCCAAACTGCCGCGCCAGCTGACGATGATCGGGCATTCCCGGCTCAACTTCTTCAACATGGCGACGGGGTCGAGGTTCAAGATCGGTGCGAACAGAAATTCCACGTTATCAATCATGACGACACGGGCATTGAGGCGGTGGATTGCTGCCGATACCAGGGCAATAGCCTTATCCGGGCGGTCAGCACGGGGAATTTCCAGGAATTCGTCATCAAAGAGTTCCCGGGCTTCACAGATTTTCCAGCCGTCCTGGAAAGTCAGTTCACGAATCAGTTTGCTCTTGCCGGAACCAGGGCCGCCAATGAGAATCAACAATTTTTCATCGTCCTGGGCAATGTACTTCCACCGTTTTAAAACATCTGCATCTGTAACCATGAAAATCACCTTCGTTTTCTTATATTATTTATTTTATTATACCTAACTTTCATCATATAAGTAAAGCATTTTTGCTATTTTATTTTGACATATGATAAAGCAGTATGTAGCATCATTTCAAACCATACCGTTCCATCGGGTCCTGGATGTTCTTGATGGGCGTCGCCGTCAAGATGATGTCATCGACATAGGGCTCGTTGTGGCGCACGACGATGACCAGGGATACGCCCTTCTGATACGGGCTGTCATAGTAATAGGCGTCGACGGATTTCTCCTTATCCGGTCCCCATTCGATGCGGTCCGGCCGGCCGTATAAAGCCAGGATTGTCGAGACGTGATAGCCCAAGGTCGCGCCGCGGCCCGTGTAAGCGTTATTCGTCAAGAGGAAGACTTTCTGCACGATGTTGCGCCGGTCTACTTCGACGCCGTAATCGCCATAGAGCCAGAAATTACTGTTGTTGCGCTTGACCAGGTTAGTCCACATGTTGTACTTGTTCGCTTCAAAAGGCTGGTTGAGGCCGAAGCCCATGAGGGTAAAGTCCCGTTCGCCCAATTTCATGCGGTCCGCCGCTTCTTCTCCCGTAATGTACGGCGGCCGTACCGGCATGAGGGCCACTCGTTCGATGCGGCGGTTGCCGATGGCAAAGACGTACATGACATCTTTCCGCGGGCTTTCATAGGTAAAGTAATAGACGTTGGCATCGGCGTCGCGCAGGACGGAATCGGGCAGGCCGTACTGGCGCAACAGCACTTCTGCCGGATATTTCAGGCGGACATCCCGGCCGATGAGGATGTTCGTCCCAGACGACAGGAACATCGATTCTGCCCCGGGAATGACGGCTTTCCGGTTCCCGGCACTGTAGCGCAGGCTGTCCGCCGTCTTGTTGCGGAAGACGAAGCGCATCTTCAAGTCCTTGTCGTTGTACTGCATGGTCGTATAATGGGTACTGCGCGAAAACTTCGTCGGCGGCCCGAAGATGCGTTTGACCTTGGCCGGGCTGTCGCCATGATGGATACTGCCAATATAGAAATCGCTGGCCTGCAGCGGCGGGATAGACAGCGTATTCAGGGAGTCGAGGAGGACGCAGTCATCATCCGTCGGTACATGGGCCGTCTCTTTTTTACTATCTTTGCCGTCTTTATCGGTTTTATCCGCTTTTTTATCCACCTTGCCGTCTTTGTCGCTTGTCCCGTATGCAGCGGCTTTGGCAGCCTTAGGGGCTGTCTGGCCGGTCCCGGCCTTCTCAGCCGTAACAGCCGCAGCCCCGGCCAGGGCTTTCCCCGTTTTTTCCGCCGGAACTGCTCCCATAGCGGTTCCCCAGGCCAAAGACACAGCAAAGACCAGTGCAGCCATAGCTGTACGTTTCATGGCGTCCCTCCTTCGTAGGATTGAGAAAACGGAGCTGTCCTAGGAAGACAGCTCCGTTTTACGTTGGTCGAAAGCCGTTCATCGTTTGTCGCAAGGGATCCAACAATATCAAGCCATCGCGATGAACGACGAACGACGAACGAAAAACTGTTAAGTCAAAGGAATCGTGCATGATGGCAGAAACCTTCATGGAACCGTCCTTATCTTATTTATGCTGTTCCGGACGGCTCAACGGGAAGAGAAGGACGTCGCGGATGGACGGGCTGTTGGTCAGGAACATGACCAGGCGGTCAATGCCAATGCCCAAGCCGCCTGTCGGAGGCAGGCCGTATTCCAGAGCGCGGCAATAGTCTTCATCCATCTGATGCGCTTCGTCATCGCCGCGTTCTCGTTCTTTCATCTGTTCGATGAAGCGGTTACGCTGGTCGATGGGGTCATTCAATTCCGAGAAACCGTTTGCCAGTTCACGGCCGTAGATAAAGGCTTCGAAACGATAAGTCAGGAGCGGATTATCGCGGTCCTGTTTGGTGAGCGGCGAAATTTCCAGGGGATGACCGGTGATGATGGTCGGCTGGATGAGGTTTTCTTCGACGAATTTTTCAAAGAAAGCGTTGATAATCTTGCCGACGCCATCGAACTGGCCGTATTCGACGTCATGTTCGTCAGCCATCTTGCGGGCTGTTTCGACGTCTGTAATGCCTTCGAAGTCAGCACCGCTGAATTTCTTGACCGCTTCGATCATGGTCATGCGGTCCCAAGGCGGCGTGAGGTCGATTTCTTTGTCGATATAGGTCAATTTCATCGTGCCATAGAGCATTTCAGCCAGTTTGGAAACCATGTCTTCAGTGATGTTGATGACATCTTCCAAGTCGCCGTAAGCCTGGTACAATTCAACCGTCGTAAATTCCGGATTGTGCCGCGTGTCGATGCCTTCGTTGCGGAAACAGCGGTTCATTTCATAGACTCGTTCCAAGCCGCCGACGAGGAGGCGTTTGAGGTGGAGTTCCGGAGCGATGCGCAGATAAATGTCCATATCGAGGGCGTTGTGATGCGTCTTGAACGGACGGGCAGCCGCGCCGCCGGCAATGGTATGGAGCATCGGCGTTTCAACTTCCAGGAAATGACGGTCATCGAGGTATTTGCGGATGCCTTTGATGATCTTCGATCGTTTGATGAAGGTATCTTTGACTTCCGGGTTGACGATGAGGTCGAGGTAACGCTGACGATAACGCGTTTCCTTGTCCGTCAGGCCATGGAATTTTTCCGGCAGCGGGCGGAGGGATTTGGACAAGAGGGTCCATTTTTCGACGCGGATCGTCGTTTCACCGGTATGAGTAACGAAGACCGTCCCTTCGATGCCGACGATATCACCGATATCGAGGAGTTTGAATAAGGTATATGATTCTTCACCGAGAACATCTTTACGGAAATAGAGCTGGATTTCACCACTCAAATCGCGAAGGACGCAGAAAGCCGTCTTGCCGTGGCGGCGGATAGCCATGAGGCGGCCGGCGACACTGACGACGGTTTCATTCTTTTCCAGTTCTGCAGCGTCATCCTTGACTTCCTGTGCATGATGATCCCAGTTGTATTTCTGACCGAAGGGATAGACGCCGGCGTCGATAAATTCCTGCATCTTTTCGCGGCGGACCTTCATTTGGTCATTCAATTTTTCTTCTTCAATAATAGGCGTTTCTTTTTCTTTCGTATCCGACATGTTATTCCTCCTAGGATTATTCTGCATCAGGCGGCAAGATGCGGTATTTGATTTCACCTGCCGGTGCTTTGACGGTAACGATAGCCGGATTGGCAGTATCGATGACCTGGCCGAGAATGGCCTTCCCTACAGGAGATTCATTGGAGATGCGGCCGTTGAACGGATCGGCTTCAGCCGTACCGACGACGGTGTATTCGAAGCGGTCGCCTGTTTCGACATCTTCCAGGATGACTTTCGAACCGAGGCGGACTTTATCCGAACCGTCATCGGTTTCCTTGATGATCTTCGCCGTGCGGATTTTAGCTTCCAATTCGGCAATGCGGCCTTCGATGATGCCCTGTTCATTCTTGGCGGCATCGTATTCGGCATTTTCGCTCAAGTCACCAAGGGCGATTGCTTCTTTGATGCGCTGGGAAATTTCAATACGGCGAACTGATTTCAGTTCATTCAATTCATCTTTTAACTTCTGTAACCCTTCCTGGGTAATCAGCGTTTCATTAGTCATGATTTTCCTGATCCTCCTGCGATATAATCACGTTTCACTATGATATCTTTAATTTATACCGTACTCTTAATTATATGCATATCTGTCCCTTGTGTCAATAAAGCGGCTTTCGTATCGCTTCAGCGCGCCTTGTCCATCATATCGCGGACGATGGATCGAAATTCATCAGCCGAAGCGGCGCGATTGATTCTTTCGCGGAGTGCTGCCGAGCCGTAGAGGCCGTGCGTATACCAGGACGCATGGGAACGCATTTCCCGGACGCCGATGTATTCGCCTTTATAGGCCAGCAGGGCTTCGAAATGGGACAACATCTGTTCATAGCGTTCCATCGCCGTCGGCGGTGGCAGGACTTCCCCCGTCGCCAGGTAATGGCGTATCTGCGGGAAAATCCAGGGATTCCCCTGGGCACCGCGGCCGACCATGACGGCACCGCAGCCCGTTTCCTTCATCAGGGCAGCAGCTGACGGGCCATCTACGACATCGCCGTTGCCGATGACCGGGATGGATACGGCCTGGACGACGGCTTTGATTTTTTGCCAGTCCGCCTTGCCGCTATAGAATTGTTCCCGTGTCCGGCCGTGGACCGTGACGGCAGCCGCACCGGCCGCTTCAGCCCGTTTGGCCAGCTCCGGTGCCGTAAACGAAGCGTCATCCCAGCCGGTACGCATCTTGACCGTGACCGGAATGGACACGGCGCGGACGACGGCACGGATGACCTTCTCTGCCAGGGGCAGGTCCTTCATCAGGGCCGACCCATCGCCATTCTTGACGACCTTCTTGACGGGACAGCCCATATTGATGTCGACAATATCGGCGCCGGCTTCTTCGACGACAGCCGCTGCCTGGGCCATGACCTCCGGATCCGAACCGAAAATCTGCATGGACAGGGGATGTTCCCCGTCTTCGATGTGCAGCAGTTCTTCCGTATGCTGGTTGCGATAGCGGATACCCTGGGAACTGACCATTTCCGCACAGACCAGGGCCGCCCCATAGCGGTGGGCGATGACCCGGTATGGCGCATCACAGACGCCGGCCATCGGCGCCAGGATGACCGGCGCCTCGAGTTCGACCGTGCCGATGGAGAAAGGCTTAATGGTTGCGGTCATAAATGATTCTCAGCCCTTCCAGGGTCAGCATAGGTTCGACGACGTCGATAGCGTCCGTTGCCGGAGCGACGATGACAGCCAGGCCGCCGGTAGCGACGACTTTGGCCTTACAGCCCAGTTCCTTGCGCATACGGGCCACGATGCCGTCTACCTGGCCGACGAAGCCATAGAAGACCCCGGCCTGCATACTTTCGACGGTGTTGCGGCAAATGACCTTATCCGTGCTGACGACTTCGATACGCGGCAATTTCGCCGTGCGCTGTACCAGGGCATCTGTAGAGATGCCGATGCCCGGGCAGATAGCACCGCCGAGGTAGGTTCCTTTCTTGTCGACGGCGCAGAAGGTCGTCGCCGTGCCGAAGTCGATGATGATGACCGGGCCGCCGAATTTTTCATACGCTGCGACGGCGTTGACGATGCGGTCAGCGCCGACTTCACGGGGATTATCGTATTTAATGTCCATGCCCGTCTTGACGCCCGGTCCGATGACCAGCGGTGTCAGGCCGAAATAGCGCTGGCACATGCGTTCCAGCGTGGGCATGACCGGCGGGACGACGGACGAAATGATGATGGCATCGATTTCGTCGGAGTTGACGCCGTTCAAATAAAAGAGGTTGCGGATGAGGACGCCGTATTCATCGGTCGTACGGAGACGGTCCGTCGATACGCGCCAGTGGTCCATGAGCTCCTTTCCCTTGAAAATGCCCAGGACAATATTGGTATTCCCTACATCAATGACTAATAACATAACTTTATCTCCTGCCTACTATAAGTTGATAATACGCCTATTATAATAACAGAGTTTTCCTGTCTTGAATAGTCTTTTCCCAAGAAATTAGACGGGCCGGACATGAATATCCCCTGCCATGACGACTTCTGTACCGGCTGCCGTATCGACGAGGAGATTGCCGTTTTCATCGATATCCCGTGCCATGCCGGAAAAAGTCCGGTTCACGGAACTGACGGTCACTTCCTGCCCCAGCATGCACGACAAGGACCGCCATTCGGCCAATACCTGGCTGAACCCCTGGCGGCAGACCGTATCGTAGAGCCGTTCGATTTCTGCCAGCAGCGTTTCCAGCAGGGCCAGCCGGCTGACACGGATGCCTTCCCGGGCAAAGCTGGTGACGATGGATTTCAAGTCTTCCGGCAAATCATCGGCCATGATGTCCGTGTTGACGCCGATGCCCATGATGATGTAATTGACCTTTTCAGCCGACCCGTTGAGTTCGGTCAGGATGCCGACCATCTTCCGCCCCTGGACCAGGATGTCATTGGGCCACTTGATGCCGCAGTCTGCCAGGCCGTGCCGGCGGATGGAGCGGGCTACGGCGACGGCAGCCAGCAAGGTCATCTTAGCCACTTCCATGGGAGAAATATCGGGCCGCAGGATCAAGGAAAACCAGACGCCCTTGGCATAGGGAGAGAGGAAGGTCCGATTGATGCGGCCGCGCCCGCCCGTCTGTTCTTCTGCCACGATGATCGTTCCTTCCGGCGCCCCCTGGTCAGCCAGTTTCTTGGCGACGTTATTCGTCGAATCGACCCGCTCCCGATAGACGACAGGGCGGCCGACGAACTTCGTCTGCAAACCATCAAGGATGGCCTTTTCCGACAAGAGTTCCGGAGCTTCCCGCAGACAATAGCCTTTCTTGGTATAGGACTCGATGACATAGCCCCGCTGCTTCAGCGCGCGGATATGTTTCCATACGGCCGTCCGGGAAATACCGAGCTGGTCGGAAATCTGCTGCCCCGATACAAATTCATCCTTATGGTGTATCAAAAAATCGAGAATATCTTGTCTCATCACAATCACCCCTGCCGCTGCCCCTGGCAGCCCCATTCAAAAAAAAGCGCCACTAACGGCGCACAATATGCCTATTCTATGTAAAAATTTTAACATAAACCATCCCCCTGTCAAGGGGAGGCTGGGAGGTAGTGGCCCGTAGAAAGAATCTCCAAATATCCAGCGGATCGCCCACGTAGTGTTCTCTTTCAATTCAAAACCATCCGCTAACAACTAGCTACTAGCCACTAACAACTTAAAAGGGTTTGTCGTCATGCGACAAACCCTTTTTTCACTTGTTTCCTATTTTTCTTCGTCAGCCTTTTTTTCTTCGTCGTCTTTATCGGTCAGACCTGTAGTCAGGCCGCCTTTGGGGACGGGGTTGCCCCAGGGGCTGATCTGTATTTCTGTCTGTTCTGCCTTGGGAGCAGCCGGTTCGGCTTTTTCTTCCTTGGCTTCAGGAACGGCTGTGGTGTCCGGTGTTCCGGCTTCCGTCGTTTCCGCCGGGGCAGCCGGTGCAGCTTCCGTTTCCTTTTTCTGGTCTTCCGGCCCTTCCAGGGTACCGTACTTGACCAGGTTGTCGACTTGCTGATGGTTGATCGTTTCGACTTCCATCAGGGCGTCGGCCATATGCTTCAGCGTATCCAGGTGTTCGCGCAGCATGTGGAGTACGTCGGCATAGGCTTCGGATACGGTATCGTGCATTTCCTTGTCGATGAGTTCGGCTACACTTTCACCGTAGTTGCGTTCATGCCCCAGGCTCTTGCCGAGGAAGACCTGGTCCTGCTGTTCTCCGAAGACCATGGGACCCAGTTTCGGGCTCATGCCCAGGCGGGTAATCATCTGGCGGGCGATGCGGGTGACGCTCTGCAAGTCGCCGGATGCACCGCTGCTGATTTCGTTGAAGACGATTTCTTCGGCAGCCCGGCCGCCGAGGGCGACGCGGATCTGAGCCAGGTAATACGACTTCGTTTCATACGACCGGTCTTCTTCGGGCAGCATCATGGTATAGCCGCCAGCCCGGCCGCGCGGGATGATCGTGACTTTATGGACCGGATCGGCATCCGGCAGGAGATAGGCGATGAGGGCATGGCCCGATTCGTGGACTGCCGTCAGACGCTTTTCCTTATCGCTGATGACATGGCTGCGGCGTTCCGGACCGAAGCAGACTTTTTCACTGGCTTCTTCCAGTTCAGCCATATTGATGACTTTCTTATTGGCCCGGGCAGCCAGGAGGGCTGCTTCGTTAAGCAGGTTGCCCAGATCGGCACCGGTAAAGCCCGGTGTCTTCTTGGCGATGACGTCGAGATCGACATCCTTGCCGAGGGGCTTGCCTTTGGCGTGGACGTCGAGGATAGCCCGGCGGCCGCGCAGATCCGGACGGTCGACCGTGATCTGCCGGTCAAAACGACCGGGACGCAGCAGGGCCGGGTCGAGGATATCCGGACGGTTGGTCGCAGCAATGGTGATGATGCCTTCGTTGGACCCGAAGCCATCCATTTCGACCAGGAGCTGATTCAGCGTCTGTTCCCGTTCGTCGTGGCCGCCGCCAAGGCCGGCGCCACGCTGACGGCCGACGGCGTCGATTTCGTCGATGAAGACGATGCAGGGCGCATTCTTCTTGGCCTGAGTGAACAAGTCACGGACACGGGAAGCGCCGACGCCGACGAACATTTCAACGAAGTCGGAACCACTGATGCTGAAGAAAGGCACGCCGGCTTCACCGGCTACGGCACGGGCCAGGAGGGTCTTCCCGGTCCCCGGAGGGCCAAAGAGGAGCACCCCTTTGGGTATCTTGGCGCCAATGGCATTATACTTGCTGGGGTTACGCAGGAATTCGACGATTTCCGCCAGTTCCTCCTTCGCTTCGTCTTCACCAGCAACGTCTTTAAAGGTAACTTTGATCTTACCTTCACCGTGCATCTTGGCATGGCTCTTGCCGAAGTTCATGACCCGGCCGCCGCCCCCCTGGGTCTGCTGCATGATGAAGAACCAGACGGCAATGAGGACCAGGATCGGCAGGACTGCTGTCAGCATGTTCATCCACCACGAAGGCTGTTCGGGCGGTTTGGCGATGATGTTGACATCAGCATCGCGCAGAGCCGGCAAGAGGGACGAATCGGTCGGGGCGTATGAAGTAAAGGACGTTCCGTCTTTCAGCTGGCCCACGATGGCATGGTCCGCTGTGATCTGGACGGCATCGACTTTCTTCTGCTGTACCTGACTCATGAAATTCGTATAAGAAATTTCCGATTTATCTGTCTTACTGCTCGTAAAGGCATCTATGATCGATACGGCGACGATGATGATGAGTAAGTATAAACTTACATTCCGCACAAATTTACTCAAAATATGGCTCCTTTCATTTAATTTATGATAATGCTTTTTATTCCAACCAATACAGTCTTATATTACCACACTTCTTGTAAAGCAACAACTATTTGGAATATACTTCTTCTTTCAAGATACCGATATACGGCAGGTTGCGGTAACGGCTGTCGTAGTCGAGGCCATAGCCGACGACGAAGGCATCGGGGATTTCAAAGCCGTTGTAGTCGACAGGCACTTCGACCTGACGGCGGGCCGACTTGCTGAGGAGCGTGGCCAGTTTGACCGAGCGGGCGCCCCGTTCTTTGAGCATGGGGACGAGGTGGCTCAAGGTGACGCCCGTGTCGATGATGTCTTCGACGATGAGGACATCTTTATCCTTGACATCGTTGTCGAGGTCCTTGCGGATTTTGAGGACACCGGACGACGTCGTCGACGAACCGTAGCTGGAGCAGCTCATGAAATCGAAGTAGACCGGGCCATCGATGCAGCGGGCCAAGTCGGTGAAAAAGGTGACGGCCCCTTTGAGGATGCCGCACATGAGGATGGTCTTGCCGGCATAATCTTTGGTGATCTGGGCGCCCAGTTCGTGAACGCGGGCAGCAATCTGTTCTTCTGTCAATAAAATTTCTTTAATGTCCTGATGCATCTTGTTTTCCTCCATAATAAAGTGAATTACCGATGCCGTCTCCGTCGGGGGACGGCAGGACCCAGGCAGAGGGCTGTCCGGGTCGTATAAACACAGGCCCGGCCGCACTGGAACTGTTTCCCCGCTCCTTTAGCAGCCAGGTCCCGTATGGTTTCAACATAATGAAAAGGCAGGTCTTGACGAGAGCCCGTCCCTTCCTGCCACAGGCGGCGGATCAAGCGCCGCTGCATGGCCAGCGGCTGAGCCAGCAAACCTTTCTTATCCAGGGCCGGCATGGCGCCGTCTGGAAGGGCGAGCTGCTGGTACAGGGCTTCTGCCGCGTTTTCCAGAAAGACTTCGTCGGCCCTGACGATGTCGGCCAGGCGGTTCAAGTCCGCTGTAATGGCCGGGTTGTACTGCTGCAGCTGCGGCAACAGATCCAGCCGTATCCGGTTGCGGCTGTAGCGCCGGCTGTCATTGGTCTCATCGTGGCAGACCGGCAGCTGGCGCTGGGCGGCATAGGCTGTCAATTCAGCCTTGGTCACAGCCAGGAGCGGGCGGATGATGTCGCCCCGCCTGGGAGACATGCCACAAAGGCCGTCGAGGCCGCTGCCACGCAAGAGATGGAGCAGTACCGTTTCGGCCTGGTCATCGGCATGATGGGCCACGGCAATGCGGTCTGCCCCACAGGCCCGGGCCGTTTCCCGCAGGATGCGGTAACGTTCCCGCCGCCCTACGGCTTCTTCCGAAGCCTTTTCTTTCCGGGCCAGGGCCGGCACGTCGACATACTGCCAGGCAAAACCACAGTGGCGGCGCAGGGCTTCCTGCCGAACCAGGGCGACTTCGTCGTCGGCAGCCCGGCGGATGCCGTGATGGACGTAACAGGCCGTCAGGCTTAGCCTATATAACGGGGCCAGGCGGTTCAGTATATCCAGCAGGGCCAGCGAATCGGGCCCACCGGAGCAGGCGACGACCAGGGCCCTTCCCGGCTGCCACAGGTCGTGCTGCCTGCCGTAAGCGTCTACGCGTTCGACGAGGTTCACGGCTGGCGGTCCCGGGAATTCCAGGCCGCATCATGGAAAGAATGGCGGAAAAAGACGCCTTCCATGAGGTCCCGTTCACTGACGGTAATCGCCGGGATCTGATACCGCTGAAGAAAGGACTTGGCGATGAGCAGGCCGGCGATGATGATATCGCTGCGCTTGGGCTGAAGGCCCGGCACATGGCGCCGTTCTTCCGGCGTCATGGCCTGGAGCCGTTCGATATGACCGCACAGGGCTTCATAAGAAATGCAGTGGCCTTCGACTTTTTCCGCATCGTAGACGGCCAGCTGCAGATCCATGGCGGCCAGCGTCGTCAGCGTCCCACCGACGCCGATGAGCAGATCCGGCCGTATCTTCATGGGCAGCCATTCCTGATAGCAATGGCGCTCCAGATGAGCCACATCCTGATGGCTCATGACCTCGCCCCGCGTAAAGCGCACCGCACCCATGGGATAACTGTGGGACCAGCACAGGTCCCCGCCCCGGCCGGCAGCGACTTCACTGCTGCCGCCGCCGATGTCGATGACGGCAGCCGTCACGTCGGGATTGAGGGAAGCCGTAGCTCCCGTAAAGCTGAGCGACGCTTCTTCCAGGCCGGAAATCGCCCGGCAGTGCCAGCCAAAGCGGGCCCGCACTTCTGCCAGGAAAGCCTGGCCGTCGACGGCTTCGCGGACGGCACTGGTAGCCACGGCACAGACGGGGATTCCCGTCAGCTGCCCTTTCCAGCGTTCCATGGCCGCAAAGGACGCCTCCATCCCTGCCGGCGACAAGTGGTGTGTTTCATCGATATCTTTTCCCAGCCGCGTCGTCGCCAGTTCTTTCGGCGAAAAAATCCACGTACCCGGGACTTCCTGCCAGCCCGTCATGAGGCGCAGGGAGTTGGAGCCGATATCGATGACTGCATACTTCTGATACTCCATAGTTGCTCCTTTCCGATTTCGTCCATCCCCACGGCCGGTTCTCTCAAACGACCCTGGGGAAAACGTAAAAAGGCGCTGTCTTCGTGCGACAGCACCCCTTTCTTACCATCTGCTATTCAATACTTACTCAATCAGCATGGCGTGCACCGCGGCCGCCGCGTTTCGATTCCGTATTGCGTTTTAAATCCATCAGGCGTTCATCGCTTTCCTTGAGGAACTTGCTGAGTCGGTCTTCAAAAGAAAGAGAACCCGACGAACGGCGCGAATCAAAGCCATTATGCTGGCGAAATTCATGTTTCTGGCGAAAATCGCGTTTCGGGCGAAATTCCTTCTTTTCCGGCGCCGGCTGGGTCTGTTTGATAGACAGGGCGATTTTTCCCTTATCGTCTACAGACAACACTTTGACGTTGACCTTATCTCGCACTTTCAAAAAATCATTTACATCTTTGACATACTCATTAGCGACTTCAGAAATATGTACGAGACCCACTTTCTTATCCGGAAGTTCTACGAATGCGCCAAACTTTGTGATTCCTGTAACGGTACCTTCCATCACACTGCCTACTTCGATTGTCATGCTGTTTCAATTTCCTCCTTGTAATATCAGCATTATTGCTAAACGTATACAGCCATTATACTCATAATCACTAAAAAATTCAATCATCAAAATACAAAATATAGCGATTACGGCTTATAAGGAATTTCATCGGGCTTGGCCAATCCAAACTGTTCTCGCGCTTCCTTGGCGATTTCATCGGGATCATTCAGCTCGTCACGCCGCTCCCGGAGCCGGAGGTTCTCATCCCGCAAGGTCTGTTCCTGCTGCAAAGTCTGATTCATGTCCTCATGGATTTCCCACAACCGGTAAAGGCGGATGCCGATGAGATAGAACCCGGCAATGATGATGGCCATGAGAAAAAGATTGTACCAGCTCAATTGCCGAAGCCGGATGAGCAGGCCAGGACGGCGCTTCCGGCGAACCTTGCGGCGCTTCTTCCGGCGCCCAGGCTGGCGATACTGCTTGGTTTCCACCCAATCACCCTTTCTAAGAACAAGAGACTGAAAAAGTCTTACCTTATAGTATACCGTGCTTTAAGCACAAGATAAAGTTTTTTTGCAAAATTCCTTTTAAAATGGGCAGAGGTTATATATAATAGAGGCACGACATTTTGTATCTTATTCCGAGGGGGAACACTTATGCATTACGAAAAAATCACGACAGAAATCCTGGAAAAATTAAAGGCCATCGTCGGCCCGAAGAACGTCGTCACCGACGCCGATGCCATGCAGCCTTACTCCCATGACGAAGTGACCGATCCGGCTTATCACCACATGCCGGAAGCCGTCGTCTTTGCCGAAACGGCACAGCAGGTCAGTGCCATCATCAAATTGGCCAACGCCTGCCACTTCCCTGTCGTCCCCCGCGGGGCCGGCACAGGCCTGGCTTGCGGGGCTGTCCCGGAATACGGCGGCCTCGTCTTGTCACTGGAAAAGATGAATAAGATCCTGGAAATCAATGAAAACGGACTCTATGCCGTCGTCGAACCGGGCGTGCGCACGTCAGACCTGCAGGAAGCAGCCGAAAAGAAAGGCCTCTTCTATGCCGGCGACCCGTGCAGCGGCGATTCATGCTTCATCGGCGGCAACATCGCCACCAACGCCGGTGGCAATAGGGCTGTCAAATACGGGACGACGCGCCACCAGGTCTACAGCGTAGAAGTCGTCAATCCGACAGGGCGCATCGTCAACCTCGGCGCGCGGCTGCAGAAACAGTCGACAGGCTATTCCCTGGACCAGCTGGTCATCGGCTCGGAAGGGACCCTGGGCATCATCACCAAGGCCACGCTGAAACTCCTGCCCAAGCCGAAATACGCCTTGGATCTGCTGGCCATCTTCGACGACCGCCGCCAGGCCATGGGCGTCGTCACCAAGATCATCAAAGCCGGCATCACGCCGACGTGCGTTGAATTTATGGACAACATCACCATCAAGTCCGTCGAAAAGTACCTCAATGAAAACCTCCAGGGCAGCGACAACGGCAACTACGTCATCGTCGAAGTCGAAGGGACCAGCGAAGACGACCTGGACGACAAAGCCGTCGTCCTCGACGAAGTCTGCACGGAAAATGGCGCTTCGTCAGTTCTCGTCGCCGACCACAACAAGATTTGGCAGGCCCGCAAGGCCTTTGCCGAAGCCGTCCGTGCCGAAAGCCTCATCGTCTGCAAAGAAGACGTCGTCGTCCCTGTCGACCAGGAAGCAGCCCTCCTCGATGAAATCCTTCGCCTGGCCCAGAAATATAACTTGGTCACCCGCATCGCCAGCCATGCCGGCGACGGCAATATCCACTTGAACATCCTCAAGAACGAAGATGCCACCTATGAAGACTGGGACCAGCGGGTCAAGGCCAACCAGCAGGAACTGTACAAGTTCATCTATGCCCACGGCGGCCGCCTGTCCGGCGAACACGGCATCGGCTATAAGCGCAAGCACTTGATGGAGGAATTTACCGATCCTGGCGAACTGGAAATGATGAAAGCCATCAAGAAGGCCCTCGATCCCAACGACATCCTCAACCCGGGGAAAATCTTCGACGTCGAGTAACTTGCAAAAATAGCGGCTACCGTGTATAATACATAACAGAACTGAATAAGACATATATCTTCAGGGCAGGGTGAAATTCCCGATCGGCGGTATAGTCCGCGAACGCTACGGCGTAGGAGCCACTGGCTCGTGATTTGGTGCAATTCCAAAACCGACAGTATAGTCTGGATGGAAGAAGATGTGGCGTGCTGCGCTTGCAGCCTGCCTTTCCTTGCATGTCAAAGCCCTGTGCCACTGGCCAGGGCTTTTTTGATACCATTCATAAAACTGATAAACAGACTTTAAGGAGGTCTTTATTTTGACTACAGAAAAACGTAAATTCAACACCATCGAAGAAGCACTGGAAGAATTGCAGGCCGGCCATATCATCATCGTCACCGATGACCCGGACCGCGAAAACGAAGGCGACTTCATCTGCGCCGCCCAGTACTGCACGACGGAAAACATGAACTTCATGGCCAGCCACGGCAAGGGCCTGATCTGCATGCCTATGAGCATCGAATATGCCCATAAACTCGGCCTGCCCCAGATGGTCAGTGAAAATACAGACAACCATGAAACAGCCTTCACCGTTTCCATCGACCACGTCGACACGACGACGGGCATTTCCGCTGTCGAACGCGCCCTGACGGCCCGCAAATGTGTCGAAGAATCGGCTCGTCCCGAAGATTTCCGCCGTCCTGGCCACAACTTCCCGCTCATCGCCAAACGCGGAGGCGTCCTGACCCGCAATGGCCACACAGAAGCCACGGTCGACCTCATGCGCCTGGCAGGGCTCAAACAAGTCGGCCTGTGCTGCGAAATCATGGCCGATGACGGCACGATGATGCGCACGCCGGACCTCTGGAAAATCGCCGATAAATACGGCCTGAAATTCATCACCATCCACGACCTCCAGAACTACTGCCGCCGCCACGACAAACACGTCATCCGCGAAGCCGTCGCCAAGATGCCGACGAAGTTCGGCGAATTCAAGATCTACGGCTACATCAACGACCTGACCGGCGAACACCACGTCGCCCTGGTCAAAGGCGAAATCGGCGATGGCAAGAACCTCTTGTGCCGTGTCCACTCCGAATGCCTCACAGGCGACGTCTTCGGCTCCCGCCGCTGCGACTGCGGCGAACAGCTGGCATCTGCCCTGACGCAGATCAACGCCGAAGGCCGGGGCATCCTCCTCTACATGCGCCAGGAAGGCCGCGGCATCGGCCTCATCAATAAACTCAAGGCCTATGTCCTCCAGGAACAGGGCTACGACACGGTCGAAGCCAATGAAAAACTCGGCTTCGCACCGGACCTTCGTGAATACTGGATTGGTGCCCAGATTCTCCAGGACATGGGCGCCAAAGAAATCCGCCTGCTCACGAACAACCCGGAAAAAGTCTACGGCCTCGAAGGCTTCGGAGTCGAAATCGTAGAACGGGTCCCCATTGAAATGAAACCGCAGAAATTCGACGAATTTTACTTGGAAACGAAAAAGAATAAAATGGGCCACATCCTCCCCCATCTGCATTAAGAGCGAGGAAAAAAGGCGCTGTCCCATGAAGACAGCGCCTTTTTTAGTGGTTCGTGGTTCGTGGCTTTCCTTATAGGAGAGCTGTCAGCGAAGCTGACTGAGAGGTTGCTCTTTCAGCATGTGGTTCGAAGTTTGCAGAGCTTGCCACGTGCAAGCCTCTACAGATGTGACGCCTCGGGAATTTCTACAAACTCCGTACTACAAACTATAAAGTAAAAGGAACCTAGCATGATGGCAGAAACCTTCATACAACACACTCTCCTATTGCAGCAAAGTGAATTTATCCTTTCGGTAATCGATGAGGCCTTCTTTCTTCATCTTGCTCAGTTCGGCCGATAAGGCGCTGCGGTCTACGGAAAGGAAGTCGGCCATCTGCTGGCGGTTGAAGGGCAGGCTGAACGTGGCCTTGCCTTTCTTGCGGGCCAGGTCGGACAAATAGAGGACGATTTTCTGGCGCGTCGACCGCTGGGTCAGGTAGCGTATCTTTTCGGTCAGGAGACGGTTCTTTTCGGCCATCATGGCCAGGAGGTTGCTCATGAAGCGGGCCTGGGCTGGCGTCAGCACCTGGCCGGCATGGAGGACGTTATCGACGTGGACCTGCATGATGACCGTATCCGACGCGGCCACGACGTCGACCGTAGCCAGTGACTCAGGCAGACAGGCAAAGGCTTCGCCAAAGAAGAAGCCCGCCGGGATCTGGGACAGGATATTGCGATTGCCCCAGTAATCTTCCTGGATGATATGGACGGCGCCGTCCAGGACCAATCCGATATAGGGGACAGTATCGCCGGAATAAAAGAGAAATTCCCCTTTCTGATACTTTTTTTTGCGCACCTTCAAGTGCTCCAGGAGCGGCAGGACATCGGCTTCAGTAATACCACAAAAAAGCGGTGATTTTTTGATAAGGGAAAGATAGGGTTCCATTGGAAAACCTCCCGAAAAAAGATAATAGTTGGAAAAACAACAGCTTATTCCTCCTCCATGAGATATACTGAGACCATAAAAGGTCCAAGATTATTGATTCATCATCACTGCGGAGGAAACTATGATACGTAAAATTATACAGATTGATTCAGAAAAATGCAATGGCTGCGGCGCCTGCGCCACGGCCTGTCACGAAGGAGCCATCGCCATGGTCGACGGTAAAGCCCGTCTCATGCGCGACGACTACTGCGACGGCTTAGGCGACTGCCTGCCTCACTGCCCGACAAATGCCATCACCTTTATCGAACGCGAAGCCGTCGCCTACGACGAAGAAGCCGTCAAGAAGCATATGGCCGCCCAGGGAAGGGTCTACCGTGGCCGCTGCCCGGGCAGCCAGGCACGCAGCCTCGAACCGGCAGAAACAGTCCCGGCAGGCACGCCCGACATGCCATCGCGCCTGAGCCAGTGGCCGGTCCAGCTGAAGCTGGTCCCGCCCCATGCGCCTTACTTCAACGGCGCCAGCCTGCTCATCGCCGCCGACTGCACGGCCTATGCCTACGCCCGTTTCCATGAAGACTTCATCAAAGGGCGCATCACCCTCATCGGCTGTCCCAAACTCGACGACATCGACTACGCCGAAAAATTGACAGAAATCATCCGTCAGAACGATATCCAGGACCTCACACTGGTCCGCATGGAAGTCCCGTGCTGCGGCGGGCTGGAAATGGCCGCCAAAAGAGCCCTCCAGCAAAGCGGCAAGGCGATTCCCATGAACGTATACACCATCAGTTTGGATGGGAAAATAAAGGCATAGGAAAAGGAGCTGCCCTTGTAAGGCAGCTCCTTTCCGTGGTCCGTTTGGCGTGGTTCGTTTACTGAAGAAATCCCACATTTAGCGACAAACGAGCCACGACCCACGGCAAACGAAAAAGCTGTCCGCAAGGACAGCTTTTTTCATTTTACACGTTCCATTCTTCTTTGAGTGTCGACAGGCACATGAAGGTCTGCGACGAGGCGACGGTCGGGATTTCGTTCAGGACCTGCATGAGGAAGTGTTCCAGGTCATCTGGCGTCTTGACCAGGACTTTCAATAAGTAGTCAAAGGCGCCGACGACGTGATGGCATTCCAATACTTCCGGGTACTGGACGATTTTCGAGCGAAATTCTTCGACATCGCCAGACCGTTCGAGGTTGACCATGATGAAAGCCGTCACGTTATAGCCGGTCTTGCGGCGGCTTATCTTGGCACCGTAGCCTTCAATGATGCCGTTGTGTTCCATCTTGCGGATACGTTCGGCAACAGCCGGGATGGACAGGCCGACGACCTTGCTGATTTCCGTAGCCGAAGCCTTGCCATTGTGTTTGAGTATCGTTAAAATTTTGTCATCAATATGATCCATATGTAGATACTACCCTCCATAGTTCTTAAATTTTACATATCTATTATCTTACAAACGAATGAAAAAGTAAATAGACTTAAAGATATTAATTTTTCTTCTGCTATACTTTTTACTTCTATGGAGTCGGGTTTATTCTGAAAAATGAAAATCACCGTTCAGATCGGAAAAATTATCCTTGAATCCCTGAGTCATATAGACGGCATTATCAGTGCCCGTGATTTCACAGTCGACGCCTTCCATGCTGTTCACCAGCTCCATCCCTTTCTGCGGCCCCAGGACGAAGACGATGGTCGTCATCATGTCGCTGAGCATGCCGGCATGGGGTACCGATCCGTCGATGATGATGGAATCGCTCATGACGCCGGACCGGGCCGGATAACCCGTGCGAGGATCGAAGATGTGGTGGTAGCGGACGCCATCCTGGATGAAATAGCGTTCGTAGTCGCCTGACGTGGACAGGGCCTGGTTCTCGATGGATACGATGCCCAGGAAAGCCTTATCATCGTCAGACCGGGGATGCTTGATGCCGATGCGCCAGGGCTTGCCTTTACTCGTCTTGCCGACGGCATACATCGAGCTGGCGCCGAGATTGATGAGACCGCTTTCAATGTGGTGCTTTTCATAGATCTTACGGATTTCGTCGACCGCATAGCCTTTGGCGACACCGCCCAAGTCGATGGCCATACCTGCTTTCGCCAGCATGACGCTGTGGTCTTCCGGCCGCAGGAGGATGTCCTTATAGTTGACCTTCATCAAGGCCCGGGAAATCTCATCGGCTGAGGGTACGTGCTGGTCGTCATTGCCGATGCGCCACAAATTGGTCATGACGCCGACCGTGATGTCCCATTCGCCCTGGCTCTTGGCAGAATAATCCTTGGCATATTCAATCATTTCATAAACAGCCGGGTCGACCTGGACGTATTCCCTGCCGGCAGCCGCATTGATACGGCTCACATCGCTGTCTTCATTCTGTCCGGCCAGTTTATCCAGCTGATCCAGGCGGTCGAAACCTTCGTCGACTGCTTCTTTGGCTTCTTTCCCCGACGCCCGCAGGGACACCGTCGTATCCATGGCGACACCGCTCCTATCAAAAGAAGACTCCGGATGCAGAGTGCATCCGGAGCAACTTAAAACGATGAGGAACGCCATGGTGAGAAGAACCCATACATACCGTTTCTTATCCATGTATTAACCTACGTTTTCTTCTTTCTTGAAAGAACCTTTGATCATTTCGTTGATGGCACCGGTCGGGCACTTGGTCAGGCAGGTTGCATTGTCACAGTTGTGGCAGATGTCCTGGTTGACGACAGCCAGATGGTCGATGATCTTGATAGCTCCTTCTTCCTGGTGCGAGCAGTTACGCATGCAGGAACCGCAGCCGAGGCACAGGGCCTTGCAGTTCTTCATAGCCGGAGCGCCGAAATCTTTGGAGCTGCAGCTGATGCTGACTTTGGCACTGACCGGCAGGAGTTCGATGACGTGGTTCGGGCAAACAGAAGCGCATTTGCCGCAGCCCGTGCAGAGCGTCTTGTTGACGACAGGCAGGCCATTTTCACCCATGCTCATAGCGCCGAACGGGCAGGCACGCGTGCAGTTGCCGAAGCCAAGACAGCCGAACTTACAGAATTTCGGCCCCTGCTGGACGATTTTAGCAGCCGCGCAGTCATGAATACCTTTGTATTCATAAGCCAGTTTGGCAATGCCATTGCCGCCGCGGCATTTGATGTGAGCATATTTCGGTTCCGTAGCTTCAGCGACTTTGCCCGTCAATTTAGCGACGACAGCAGCGACTTCAGCTTTACCAGGAACACAGAGGTTAGGCGGAACGTTCGGGTCGAGGACGACGGCTTCCGCATATTTTGCACAACCGGCGAAACCGCAGGCACCGCACTGGCCCTGAGGAAGTGCTTCTTTTACTTCGCCGATGAGCGGGTTTTCTTCCATGGCAAACTTCTTATCAGCACTTGCAAGGATAAAGCCGAAGACGATACCGATGCAGGCCATGATAACGACGGCCATGATTGCAATGAACGAGTAATCCATAATTTAATTCCAACTCCTTTGCCTTAAATCATACCGGAGAAGCCGAGGAATGCCAGGGACATCATGCCGGCGATGATGAAAGCGATCGGTGTGCCTTTCATAGCATGAGGAACATCGGCATAGTCCAATTTTTCACGGCAGCTTGCCATGAGAATCAGAGCCAGGGCGAAACCGAGGCCTGCGCCAACGGCGAAGACGATGTTTTCCAGGAAGTTATAACCGCTGGTGACACTGATGACCGGGACGGACAATACGATACAGTTCGTAGCGATCAGCATGAGGTAAATGCCCCACATGTTATACAATGTCGGCGATTCTTTCTTGATGACGATTTCCAGTAACTGTACGAAACTTGCGATCAAGATAACGAAGGAAATCGTCCGCAAGAAGGTCAGGTTAAGCGGTACGAGGACCCAGTTGTAAAGGCACCATGCCAGGATAGTACTCAAAGTGATGACGGCAGTGACGGCGAAGCCCATGCCGACAGAGGCGTTCAGGTTCTTGGAAACGCCGAAGAAGATACACAAACCGAGGAACTTGGTCAATACGAAGTTGTTAATCAAGACAGCCCCGATGAACAGCGTAAAGTATTCCATTATCCTTCACTCCCTTTCAGTTGTCTCTGTCTTTCAACATGTTCATTCCAGATCTTGAAGCCGGCCATGATGAAACCGATGAGCATGAAGGCTCCAGGCGGCAATGCCATGATCAGAGCAGGCTGATAGGACGGACCGAAGACTTCCATGCCAAAGAAAGTACCGTTGCCGAGGATTTCACGGACGAAGGAAATCATGAACATAGCAATGGTGAAGCCAATGCCCATGCCCATGCCGTCGAGGAAGGAAACGACGACGCCGTTTTTCGATGCAACCGATTCAGCACGAGCCAGGATGATAGCAAATACGACAACCAAGTCGAGGTATACGCCCAAGGCTTTGTACAGATCCGGAGCATAGGCCTGTAAGAACAGCTGTACGCAGGTTACGATGGTAGCGATACAGGTGATGTAAACAGGGATACGGACTTTTTTGTTGATCAACTTGTGGATGATGGAAACGACTGTGTTGTTAGCCGTGATAACGAACCATACTGTGCAGCCCATGGTCAGACCATTGATGACGCTTGTCGTGACGGCAAGGCCAGGGCACAGGCTCAGGGCCAGGACGAAGTACGGGTTTTCTTCAATAATGCCTCTAGTAAATACTTTCCAAAGATTCATTATTATTTACCCCCTAACTGTGCTGCTTTTTCAACAGCCTGCTTAACGCCCAAAGTGAAAGCACGGGAAGAAATGGTAGCACCGGTCATGGCCTGGATCTTATCCTTTACGCCATGGTCTTTAGTGACTTCCAGGTTTTCCAGTTTCTTGCCTTTGAACTGATCTTTAAACGGAGATTTAGCACCTCTGTCACCGAGGCCCGGAGTTTCGTTGGCTTCGAGGACCGTGTAGTCCAGGACTTTGCCGTCCATGGAAACAGCCGTCAGCATCTTGATGGGGCCGCCGTAGCCTTTCGGAGCCGTCGGAATGATATAAGCAACTTTTTTGCCGCCCTGTTCAGCGATGAAGGTATCTTTTTCGCCCTGGACGGGAACGAATTTTTCAGCCTGCGGAACGAGTGATTTCATGGAATCCTGTTTCATCTGTTCTGCTTTAGCCGTAGCGGTCGGGCCGGTAATGAAGAAGACAGCGCCGATGATACAGCCGGAAACCAGGCAGGTGAGGACAAGGTTCATCGCAACCTTGAAGATCCCGCTTTCGTTTTTGTCTGCCATTTTATTTAGCCCCCTTTTTTACTGCGCCAAAGACGGTCGGTTTGACCAGACGGTCGATGAGCGGAGTCAAGGTATTCATGAGCAAGATGGAGTAGCAAACCCCTTCAGGATAGCCGCCGAGTGTACGGATGAGGACCGTAATGAGGCCGCAGCCCAGAGCGAAGATCATCTGGCCTTTGAGGGTAATCGGAGCGGTGACCATATCGGTTGCCATGAAGAAAGCACCGATGATGAGGCCGCCAGCCATCATTTCAAAGAGTGCAACGTTGGCACTGCCATAGATGGCACCCATGAGGATACCGACAGTAGCGATCATGATGACCGGAACCTGCCAGTTGATGTAACCTTTGTAGATCAGCCACAAACCGCCGAGGATGAGGAGGACCGTAGAGGTTTCACCGAGGGAGCCGTTGCGGAACCCGAAGAACAGGCTCTGATAAATGGTGCCCCAATCGTTCGTGCCGAAGAGATTGAAGAGAGCGTCTGTGCCGCCGTGTTTGAAGACGTTCAGCGGCGTAGCACCAGCGACACCGTCGACGACGGTCCCGTTGAGCTGGGTCCAGGTCGTCATGGCAATCGGCCAGGAAACCATCAAGCCAGCACGGCCGACGTGAGCCGGGTTGAAGATGTTGTAGCCAAGGCCGCCCATGGCCTGTTTACAAACGACGATTGCCAGGAAGGAACCGACGATGCTCATCCACCAGGGAAGGCTCGGCGGGCAGCACATAGCCAGGAGAAGGCCCGTGATGACGGCAGAACCATCTGTGATGGTGACGCGTTTGTGCATCAGTTTTTCCCATAAAAATTCGAATACAACTGCCGAGACAATTGCGACGATGATATTGACGAGAGCATTAACACCGAAATAGTAGACGCCGAACGCAGCAGCCGGTACAAGGGCGGCGACGACATTCCACATGATTTTAGGAATGGTTTCGTTACAGCGAACATGCGGTGAAGATGCTACGGTAAGTTTAAATTCCTGCATGTCTTTAGCATCCTTTCCATTTGTTTGTCCTTTAGCTTCTGGACTCATGATATCCCTTCTTCCAATTAGTTCTTGGCTTTCTGTGCTTCAGCTTTAGCCTGCGCTGCGCGCTGGATAGCTTTGCACTGGCCTTTCGCATTGCGGATATACTGGACAATGTTACGTTTTGCCGGGCAGGTGTAGACACAGCTGCCACATTCGACACAGTTCATGACGCCGTATTCCATGCATTTATCCCATGCCTGGCAGGACGAGAAGATGCTGAGCTGGCTCGGAATGAGGCCCATCGGACATGCTTCTACGCAGCGGCCGCAGCGGATGCACGGAGATTCTTCGCCGACCTGGCATTTTTCCGGAGAGAGAGCCAGGATACCGGAAGCCCCTTTGGTGATTGGTACATCGAGCTGATACTGGGCCAGCCCCATCATCGGGCCGCCGGCGATCAGGCGATCCGGCTGTTTGGAGAAGCCGCCGCAGTAATCGATGGCTTCCTGGAAAGTCGTGCCAATGCGGAGACGGAGGTTCTTCGGTTCTTTGATGCAGTCACCGGTGACGGTCGTAAGACGTTCGATGAAGGGGATGCCCTGACAGACAGCATCGGTGATGGCAATGACCGTACCGACGTTGCTGACGACGCAGCCGACGTTCATAGGAAGTCCGCCCGGTTCGACCTGACGGCCTGTGCAGGCTTCGATCATCATCTTTTCAGCGCCCTGAGGGTACTTCGTCTTGCAAGCGAGAACAGTAACTTCAGGAATATCTTTGAAAGCTTCGGTCAGGTTCTGGATGGCTTCGGGCTTGTTGTCTTCGATGCCGATGAATGCTTTCTTGACGCCGAGGACTTTCATGCAGATCTGGACGCCCGTGACGAGTTTGTCCGTCGTTTCCTTTTCAACCATGGCGCGATAGTCGCAGGTCAGGTACGGTTCACATTCAGCACCGTTGACGATGAACGTATCGACCGGTTTGTTCGGAGCCAGTTTGACATGAGCCGGGAAGGTAGCACCGCCGCAGCCGACGACGCCGGCCTTCTTGATGAGTTCCAAGATTTCCTTGCTGTCGAGCTGTTTCCAGTCGTGAGCCTGAGGAATCCCTTCTGCCCATTCATCTTTGCCATCTGCTTCGATGACGACAGCCATGCACTTAACCATCATGTTGTGCGGCATAGGCGCAACTTTGATGACTTTGCCGGACGTAGATGCATGGATGTCGGCATGCAAGAATGCGTCACTCGTCCCGATAAGCTGGCCTTTCTTGACCAGGTCACCGACTTTGACGGTCGGCGTACAAGGCGCACCAAAGTGCTGGCTCATGGGAATGACGACTTGAGCCGGTACTGCCGGGGTTTCTATGGCTTTGTCTTTTGCATAGATCTTGCCATCGTCAGGATGGACCCCACCTCTTTTAAAGGTATTCAACATCAAAAATCACCTCATTATTATATAATGAAAAATAATAAAAACATGAATCATGCTTTCAATCGCTTACATTATATCATTATGTAGCATATTATTCAATGTGAAAATCAGAGCAAAGTTACACATTTAACTCATTTTTATGACCTGCCAGGCGAAGGAAAAAGAAGTCAAAAAAGGTCCAGATACAAAGAGATACTACAGTTTACATTTTCGTATACATTACCTGTTTTGTATACTATAAAGGGCCGTTTTATCTCATTTTACAAGGATGCATAATAACATAAAATAGTTTATTTTTCTTTTCACAGTAACTAACTTTTATCGTATTTTGCCGAAATAAAGCAACTTGCCATATGTTCAAGAAATCACATATATATGCATCACATATGCATCAAGGGCATAGACGTGAAAAAGGCGCTGTCTTATGACAGCGCCTTTTTGAGTGGCTAGTTGTTAGGGGCTAGGGGCTAGGGGCTAGGGGCTGACTGCTGACTGCTAACGGCGGGCCGCCCTTTAGGACGGCCCCTACGAGCCACGAGCTACGAGCCACCAATTATTCCCCTTTTAATTCCAGGGCCGTTTTGATCAGGCCTTTGAACAGCGGATGAGCGTTGGTCGGACGGGATTTAAATTCCGGATGGAACTGGCAGCCGACGAACCAGGGATGATCTTTGAGTTCGACGATTTCTACCAGGCGGTCGTCCGGCGACGTGCCCGACAGGACCAGGCCGGCATTGACCATTTCCGTACGGTATTTGTTGTTAAATTCCCAGCGATGGCGATGGCGTTCGTAAATGAGGTTTGTCCCATAGACTTCGTGGGCCTTGGTGCCTTCCGTCAATTTGCAGGGATATAGGCCGAGGCGCATCGTGCCGCCTTTATCGGAGATGTCGACCTGGTCCGGCATGAGGTCGATGACCGGGAATTTGGCATCTTCGTGAAATTCCGACGACGTAGCGCCTTCGAGGCCGACGACGTGGCGGGCAAATTCCATGACAGCGCACTGCATACCCAGGCAAAGACCGAGGTAAGGCACGTTGTTTTCACGGGCATACTGGACGGCGCGGATTTTGCCTTCGACGCCACGGTTGCCGAAGCCGCCGGGAACGACGATGCCGTCGATACCTTTGAAGACTTCTTCCATGGACAGGTTCGGATCTTCCAGGGTTTCCGAATCGATCCAGTGGATGTTGACTTTGGTCTTATAGGCGATGCCGGCATGGTTCAAGGCTTCGGCTACGCTGAGGTAAGCATCGTGAAGGGCGACATACTTGCCGACCAGGGCGATTTCCAGGGTCTTTTCCGTATTGTAAATGGCGTGGACCATCTTCTTCCAGTCTTCCATATCGCACGGGCGGTCGGGCAGGTCGAGTTTGTCCAGGACGATGCGGTCCATGCCTTCTTCTGACAAGAGGAGCGGCACTTCATAGATGCTGTTCAAGGTCTTGTTTTCGATGACGGCATCTTTATCGATGTCGCAGAACAGGGCCAGTTTTTCTTTCATTTCATCCGACAAGGGGCGTTCCGTACGGCAGACGATGATGTCCGGCTGGATACCGATGCTGCGCAGTTCCTTGACGCTGTGCTGGGTCGGTTTGGTCTTCAGTTCGCCAGCAGCGCCGATGTACGGCACGAGGGTGACGTGGATGTACAAGACGTCATTGCGGCCGACTTCCTTCTTGATCTGGCGGATGGCTTCCAGGAACGGCAGGCTTTCGATGTCGCCGACAGTGCCGCCGATTTCCGTGATGACGATGTCCGCATTGTCGTCGTCGCCGACTCGATAGACGCGGTTCTTGATTTCATTGGTGATGTGCGGGATGACCTGGACGGTATGGCCCAAATAATCGCCGCGGCGTTCTTTCTGCAGGACAGACCAGTAAATCTTGCCGGTCGTGACGTTGGAGTTCTTGCCGAGGTTAATGTCGATGAAGCGTTCATAATGACCGAGGTCGAGGTCCGTTTCCGTACCGTCGTCGGTGACGAAGACTTCGCCGTGCTGGTACGGGCTCATCGTACCCGGGTCGATGTTGATATAAGGGTCAAACTTCTGGATCGTGACCTTATAGCCGCGGTTCTTCAGCAAACGGCCCAGCGATGCTGCTGTAATGCCTTTCCCTAACGAAGAAACGACGCCGCCTGTGACAAAGATGTATTTAGCCATATTTCCTCCCTGTTGAGCTTCTGCTCATCGAATCAAAAATCAAATCGCTTATTATTTTATTATATTACATTTTTTCAGGAGCAGAAACCCCTAAAATAGCCAAACTGTTTGCAATGGTGATGCGGACTGCCGTGACCAGGGCCAGACGGGCTTTTTCCAAGTCCTTATCTTCCTGGATGATGCGGCAGTGGTTATAGAACGTATGGAACATGCCGGCCAGTTCGTGGACGAAGTGGGCGATGCGGTGCGGCGCCCGTTCGCGGGCTGCGCGCTGGACTTCTTCCGGGAAAGCGGCCATCTTCTTGATCAGTTCCAGTTCGTATTCATTGGTCAGCGTATCCCATTTGACGTCGGACCAGTCCATGCTGAGGTTGGCACCGGCTTCCTTGGCCTGACGGTAAATGCTGTAGATACGGGCATGGGCGTACTGGATGTAGTAGACCGGATTTTCGTTGCTGTGGGATTTCGCCAGGTCCAGGTCGAAATCGAGCTGCGTATCCAGGGACCGCATGATGAAGAAGTAGCGGGCTGCATCGGTGCCGACTTCTTCGATGAGTTCGTTCAGCGTAATGGCCTGACCCGTACGCTTGCTCATCTTGACGGGCTTGCCGTCGCGGAAGAGGCTGACCATCTGCAAGAGGAGCACTTCCAGCTGATCGACGTCGTAACCGAGGGCTGCCATGGCCGCTTTGACGCGGGCTACATAGCCGTGGTGGTCGGCGCCCCAGATGTTGATCATCTTCTTGAAGCCCCGGTCATACTTATTCTTATGGTAGGCGATATCGGCTGCCAAATAAGTCGGTACGCCGTTGTCGCGGATGACGACACGGTCTTTGTCGTCGCCGTAGTCCGTCGATTTCAGCCACAGCGCACCGTCTTTTTCATAAATCTTGCCCCGTTCTTCCAGGACCTTGCAGGCTGCCTGGATGGCATCGGGATGGAGCGTCCGTTCGCTGAACCAGTTATCGTAATGGACGTTGAAATGAGCCAGGTCCCGTTTGAGGGCCTTGAGTTTTTCTGCATAGGCCCGGTCCTTGAACAGTTCCAGCCGTTCTGCTTCCGGCATGTCCAAATATTTATCGCCGTCCTGGTCGATGATGGCCTGGGCCGTTTCGATGATGTCATGGCCGTGATAGCCGTTTTCCGGGATTTCCGCCGGCTTGCCCAGGAGTTCCAGATAACGGGCGTTGACCGACGCAGCCAGGTTGTTCATCTGGTTGCCGGCATCGTTGATGTAATATTCAGCCTGGACGTTATAGCCTGCAGCCCGCAGGAGGTTGACCAGGGCACTGCCATAAGCGGCACCGCGGCCGTGACCGACGTGGAGCGGCCCCGTCGGGTTGGCACTGACGTATTCGACCTGGATCGTGTCTTCCTGCCGAAGCGGTGCATGACCATAAGCGTCACCGGCTGCCAGGATCTGTTTGAGCGTATCGTAGATGACGTCGTTCTTCAAGAAGAAATTGATGAAGCCGGCACCGGCGATTTCAGCATGGTCGAGCCAGGGGTAATCCATGCCGTCGACGATGGCCTGGGCAATGATGCGCGGTGCCTTGTGGGCGACGCGGGCCGACTGCATGGCGATGTTGCTGGCAAAATCACCGAATTCCTTCTGCGGCGGTACTTCCAGGGCGACATCGGGATAGTCGCCAGCGGGAAGCGTGCCGGCTGCAATAGCCTTGTTCAGGGCTTCCGTAATGCCCTGCTTCAATAAATCCTTCATTTCCATTACGCTTGATCCTCCTGCACGGTTATGGTTAATTGTGTATAATTGGCGCTGACGCCTTCGATATGGACGTCGTAGCCTAACTGAATCGTACCGGTCCCATCGAGCAGATCGGCACGGCATTCATAGGTCTTCATCTGCACGTCGAACGTGCCGACCGGTGTGTCATACTGGGAGCGCGTCACCTTTCCCTTGCGAAATTCCTGACGCTGGCGGAGCTTCCCGAGGCGCAACAATAAGACGGACCCTCCGGGTAATACCTTGATGACCGTCGTAACGCCTTTCATTTCCGTCAGCTCGCTCTCTTCGTAGACGATGTACTGCGTCCCGTCTTTGACGTAGTATTTGCCTTCGGAAACGAGCTCCATTTTCAGCTCTTCTCCCTCTTTGTTACGTTGGATACTCTTTACACTTACTAAGACAGGTTTCAATGTATTCCACCTTTCCTATCACAAATCCAATGTTACTATTATATAACAAGTGCCGGGAAAAAGAAATACTTTTTTCACTTCTTTCTCGCTTCATTTCAAATCGGCCACAGTGAAAAAGGACCTGCCCATGAGGGCAAGTCCTTTTTCCTTACATATGTAATCCTTCGCGCAATTTTTCAAAGATTTTTTGTTCGTCTTCGGTCAGGTCCCGGCCCAGGTCGATGTGGAGTTCTTCCCCATTACTGCGGGCCTTGTCCTGTTCGTGCTTATCGCCGCTCTTGGCGCTATCGTCACGGATGATCACGCTTACACCACCTTAGATCAAAGTTTTCGGATCGGGATATTCTTTAATGCTTTCAACCAGTTTGTCAGCCAATTCGTCGAGTTCACATTCCTGGTCGTCGCGGAGGGACGATTTCATATCCATCGTCGGTTCCAGGAGTTCGCAGCATTTGAACTGATTTTCGACGTAGTCCACCATGGTCTTGTAAGCAGCCGATGCCCAGCTGTGGCAAGCGATGACGCCGATGGTGCGTTTCTGGAACATGAGGGTCTTCAAGTCGTGGAGGAAGTTTTCCATGGGCAGGAAGAGGTTCAGGTTGTACGTCGGAGCAGCCAGGACGAGGTGGCTGTATTCCCAGGCTTTTGCCGTGATGTACGACGAATGGATCTTGGCTACGTCGTAGAGGCGGATGTCCTGGATGCCGCGCTGGCTCAATTTATGGGCCAGGACGCAGGCAGCCCGTTCGGTGTTTCCATAAATGGACGAGAAAGCGATGACGACGCCTTTCTTTTCCGGTACATATTTAGCCCAGTGGAGATATTTGTCGATGATGTACTTAATCGTAGCCGGCGTGCGGAATACGAAGCCGTGGAGCGGGCAGATGAAGTCGATGGGAAGGCCCGATGCCTTCTTGAGGACGTTGACGACCTGCGGGCCGTATTTACCGACGATGTTGACATAGTAGCGGCGGGCCGAATCGAGGTAGTTTTCTTCAAAGTCGACCTGGTCTGCATAGACGTTGCCGACCGTACCGAACTGGCCAAAGGCGTCGGCACTGAAGAGGACATGATCGGTCAGGTCATAGGACATGATGACTTCCGGCCAGTGGACCATAGGAGCCTTGACGAACTGCAAGGTGTGCTTGCCGAGGGCGAGCTGGTCCCCTTCTTTGACGGCAACGTAGCGGTCCGTCATGGGATGGCGGAAGAACTGTTCAAAGAGTTTGAACGTCTGCGGCTGGCCGATAATCTTGGCATCAGGATATTTTTCCAGGAGCGCCAAGGCGGAGCTGGCATGGTCCGGTTCCATATGCTGGAGGACGAAGTAGTCCAGTTTACGGCCTTTGAGCAAGTATTCTACATCTTCCAGGAATTCGTCGCGGCACGATTTATCCATGGCATCGACGACGCATGTCTTTTCATCATCGATGAAATAGGAGTTGTACGTTACGCCTTCGGGAATCGGGAAAATCCGTTCAAACAGTTCGGTACGGAAATCGTTGCATCCCATCCAATAAATACCATTTTTAATTTCTTCTACACAATGCATATTGATATGACCTCCTTAAAAAGTACAAGCAGCAGTCCTGCTGTAATGGCAATTCTCATACCCATATCATACCATTTTTTGGACAAATAGGAAATACTAACAAGAAAAAAAGTTAATTAAAAATCCTTATTGTTTATTTGTTTTGCCTGTATCGCGGTTGTTATCGGACGACTGACGGCTTTTCGACGAATCGGAACTCTTAGTATTCGTCGACTTATCGTCAGACCGGCTGCGAGTCGTACTCTGGGAGCTGGAAGTCGATTCACTGCGCCGTGTTTCCTGAGAAGAGCTGCGGCTCGGCGCCGATGCACCGATGGAATCGGCTTCGGCTACGACGTTGTCGATGAGCTGTTCCAGGACCTCGCGGTCGGCCTGGGACAGGTTCGTGCTTTCATTGAGCATATCCTTGGCCTGCTGAGCCAGGCTCTGAGCCTGGGAACGGGCCGAGCTGCGGCTGATGGAGCCGTTGCGGTACTGGACCTTCAGGCTGCGCAGTTCATTGGAAATGTCATTGGCCTTGCTGCGGATACGGGCAGCCACCATTTCGCCGCTGCGCTGTTTCCGGGCATCAGCATCCTGCAGGCGCTTGTCTTCTTCCCGGTTTTCCAGCAGTTCTTCCTGCTGCTGTTCGGCCACTTTATCCAGGGACGCCGCCGTCACATGGGTCCCAACGTAGTATTCATAGCCCATGTAGCCCAAGATGATGAGTGGAATACAGAGAAGCATCATTTCGACTTTGCGCATATGGGCGGCCCGCTTCCAGCTGATGACATTCTTGCGGCGGTGTTCCATGATAAGGACGATGATCAGGACGAGGACGACCAGGAACAAGGCGATATAGATGAACAATTTATGCCAGACCGTGGCCTGAAGCTTGATTTCCGTCGGGTTGGAATTGGACAGATTCCACAGATAGGTGCTGCCCTGGTCGTCGGCTTTATCGCTGTTGCTGACGACGCGGGTCCCGGACGGGAAGGAAACGATGTATTCCAGGTCGACGCCGTTTTCCGGCATCGGTGCGCCTAAGCGCAGGCTCTGGATGCTGTCTCCATCAAAATTATAATCGATATAATAAGTCGAACAGATGAGGCCGTCGTGCGTCTTGTGGACGATATGGTCGACAGAGCTCTTGCTGGCCCCGTCTTTGGTGATGGTCTTCATGGCCCGGAAGCCTTCGCCATTATCATTGTTATAATCCATAATGGTATAATTGCGCTTCTGGAATTCATCGGCATCATCTTTCAAGGACTTCTGTCCCTGAGCCGAATCGGACACCTTCAGGACATCCTGTGTTTCGCTGCCATCGTCGTGGATGATGGTCTGCGCCCGGAACCCCGATAAGAGGAAGAACGCTGCCAACAGCATGACCGTCATAGCAATCTTGGCAATTTTCGCGTATGCTTTCATAGTCTCCTCGCTTTCTTTCTGTGCCGTCATTCTTCTTTCGGCGGTACCATTCCGGTATCGACGAGATGAGGCCGGTCAAATAAGGTCTGGGCCTCTTTCTCCTGGCGGGCCTTGGCCATGGCCGCGCCATTGCTGATATCCGCCAAGGGAATCCCATTGACGAAGATGCCCTCGATGACGCCTTCCCCCCGCTTGATGCGGATACTGGCGATGATGTTGTCATCCTGGCGGAGCCCATAGATGCCATCGGTCAGTTCCGGAGCCAGGCGGTAGCGGTCAAAGCCGACCTGGAACTGGACGTAGCCATCTTGATAGGAAACGACGGTGGCCTGCATATAGTCGCCGCCGACGAAAGGCTTGGATGCCGAAGCCCCCTGGATTTCCATAAGGCCTGAAGCATCCCGTGAAATATAAACATAAATCTGCTGTCCCGTTTCTGGCGGCGTGTCGTCCCGCCACCGGGTCGTATCTTCGGGGAAGACGACGCGGACATAATCCGTCCCGAAAGAAGCTACTTCCAGACGGGGAACGCAGCGCCACTGATAAGGGATCCCATCGACAGCGATGTTATGCCAGCGCCATCCCATATAGGCGACGACGGCGAACTGGATGAGGACGACAAGGGTGAAAAAGATCCAGCGATACCGTCCGTCGAGCGAAAAGGAAAGATGGAGTCCCTGCAAAGGCGGTGAAAATTTCATTTTCGATTGCCTCCTTGATGAGACCACGGCGAGTGGGTAAAGTATTTTTTACGTTTCGGAGCCGGCTTCATCGAACTCCACGGCGATTCCGTGATCCGCGGCTTTTCTTCCGGCACCGGTTCCTGAGGAACAGCCATCTGCTGCGGCACGGCCTCCGTCGTTTCGTGGACGGTCTGGCTGACCGGCACTATAGGCGTTACGTCAGATTTCTCTGTATCGGCAGCCGGAGCCGTAAAGGTGAAAGCTGGCGGAGCTTCTGCCGGTTCGGCTGGTACAGGCGGTGCTTTCGGCAAATCGTCTGCCTTTTCTTCCCCAGCCGGTTCCGCAGACAGCCCCAATTCGGCCGGCGATGGGATACGGACGTCCTTCATCCATTCGGCCAGACTGTCGGCATCACTGGCCGCATCCTGGACCTGCCAGGACGGCATTGCATCCTTAGGCGGCACGTCGGCCTCACGGTCTTCTTTCACCTGGCCGCGGACGCGCGTCGACGAATGGCGAAGGCCGGTCCGCCGGGCTGCGCGCAAAGCCGCCCAGGCCTTAGCCTTCCGGGTCCGTTTGAACTGGAAAAGGATCAGTGCCAGGACGACGATTGCCAGCAGCGGTGCCAGCGGTGAGAACTGGGTCCCAAAAATGAAGGCCAGGATCAGACTGACAAAAAGGACGACGCCGAACTTCATATGCAGGCTGTGACCGGGCTTAAAGCCCTGGGACGTTTCAAAGAAACCTAAGACGACCATGTACAGCGACGATAAGACCAGGGGAATCGAAGAATAGAGCCCGGCCCGGACGAGAAGGGTTTCAAAGGCCAGGATGAACGGGACGGCCAAGTACAAGACCGGTCCCCACAAGCGTTTCTTTACGGTCCTGGCCATGAGAGCGATCATCACGGCAAAGAGGACGAGCGTCACCAAAGCCGTCACCCAATGGAACTCGTGTACCCTGGCAATCCCGTCCCAGGCAGCAGGCAGACAGGAAATGAGCAGGGATCCGGCAGCGGCAAAACGGCCGAACCAGCGGAAAGGGACACCCCAGGACTGATGGATGTCGATAGAATACCCGATCAGCATGATTGTCACGGCCAGGCTCCCCAATAAGAGGAAGGGGATATAGTCCGTCGCCCGGGCGGACAAGCCAAAGGCGGCGAAGACCGTCATGGTCATGAGCCAGGAAAAACCGGACAGGCGCCGTTCATCGCGCATGGTGATGAGGGTATTATAAAAAGGTACGGCCAGCAGGAGCAGGACCCATAACAGCGCCGTCCCGCCGGGCGTATTCATCGGGCCGCCGGCAGCCGTCCAATACAGGAGAGACAAATCATAGACGACCAGGGCCGCCAGGGACCGCAGCAGGTAGACCACAGGCAGGCAGAGGAGGGCGCAGACGGCGACATAGGCCGTCACATCCCAGCCGATATAAAAAGACTGCTCGGCCATCGCCAGGACAGCAAAGATGCCCAGGCAATGGACCAGGGCCACGCCTTCAGCGACGAGGCTTCCCTGCCGTTCCTGGAACATGGCGGCGCCGACGCCGATCTGGGTAATCAGGAGCAGGACACAGGCCAGTCCCATGCGGACCGTAATCGACACGTAGTACCAGAACTGGGAAACGCCCCAAATCAGGGCGATACCGGCCGCAGCCAGGCCGATGACGGCCAGCAGGGCATATAAAGGCAGGGTCGTCAAAAGAGATTTCCTTTGTTCGTCCCTGCCATAAGATTTTCGTATTTTTTGCCGGGCTTCTTCGCTGATCCAGCCTTTAGAAACCCAGTCATCGACTTTTCTGTCGAGCCATACATTGGTATTTCGTTCCATAGTTGCCTCCAGGCACTCATTTTTCAAACAGGCAAAAAAAGGCATACCTGTGTACCCAGTATACCACAAAAAGAACAATTCCCCTATGGCACGACGTGAAATTTTAAAAAAAAAGAAGCTGTCGCATGTGCGACAGCCTTTTTTTAGTGGTTAGCAGCTAGTGGCTAGGGGTTAGCAATACAGATTGCTTCTCCGCGAACCACTAACTACGAACCACTACTCACTATTTAACGATCAATACGGGGCAGACCGAATGGGTGACGACATAGCTGCTGACGGAACCCATGAACAAGCCTTTCAACGGCCCGAGGCCGCGGCTGCCCATGACGATGAGGTCGGCATTGTATTTCTTGGCCACCGACAAGACGGCCGGACCGGGCGAACCGACTTCAAAGACACTCTTGACTTCGATGTTCTGGGGAATGGATTTCGCAAATTCGTCGAGGATGCCCTTCCCTTCTTCTTCCATGTCCAAAGCGACCTGTTCCGTGACGTAGCCGCTGGCATTGGGGATCTGGTCGAAGTTAGAAATGACCGATACGATGTTGGCGACATAGACCAGCGTAATCGTAGCGCCTAAGGACGAGGCGATGACGACGGCATGTTCCAGCGCGCGTTTTGAGTTAACAGAACCGTCCGTCGGTACGATGATGTTATTATATTTTTTCATATGAATCCCTCCTTATTAAGGCCTGTACTTATCCTTGATATATATATTCGCCATGACTTTTATGGATTCCTTCTTTGTCATCCAAAATTTTTTCAGAAAATGTCCGCTTTTTATTTTTAGAAATCCATCCGGCCTATACTTAAATGACCATGCGAAATCTGAAAAATGAGTATAAACTTTCATGTCTCTATGCTATAATACTGAATATGATTGTAATATTTTTAAGTTTCTCTGCAATCAGATAATAAGAAAGGTGGTTTTTATGACACATGAACTCGTAAGTGCGACCTTGCCCGTATGGAGTATCATCCCCTTCGCCGGGATGCTCTTGTCCATCGCCATCGTGCCCCTTGTCCGCCCGGAATGGTGGGAAAAGCACATGCTCGGTGCAGCCATCGCCTGGTCTCTTTTGTTCCTCATCCCCTTCGCCGCAGCTTATGGCGTCGGTGAATCGTGGTTCCGGCTCTTAGAATCGGTCCTCCTCGACTACATTCCCTTCATCGTCCTCCTCTTCGGCCTGTTCGTCGTCGCCGGCGGCATCGCCGTCCGCGGCACCTTAGCCGGTACGACGAAGATCAACTGCCTCCTGCTGTTCATCGGCACGTTCCTGGCCAGCTGGATCGGTACGACCGGCGCTGCCATGCTGCTCATCCGTCCCCTCATCCGGGCCAATGCCTGGCGCAAGAACAAAGTACACCTCATGGTGTTCTTCATCTTCCTCGTCGCCAACATGGGCGGCTGTCTGACACCGCTCGGCGATCCTCCCCTGTTCATGGGCTTCCAGCGCGGCGTCCCCTTTACCTGGACCTTCCATCTCCTGCCCATCCTGGTGCTCAACCTGGTCCTCATGTTCGCCCTCTTCGCCTTCTTGGACAAACACTTCTATAATAAGGAAGTAAAAGAAGGCCGGACTCCGCTCGACTTGATCGATGAAAACGACAAACAGCCCCTTCGCCTGGAAGGCGCTCACAACCTCATCTTCATCGCATTGATCATCATCGGCGTCCTGGCCAACGGCCTCCTGCCGGATATGTTCCCGGCTTTCGCCAACGGCGCAGGCCTGCACATTTACGATGAAATCGTCTTCCCCTATGCCACCTTGGCAGAAATCGCCATCATCCTCGTCGCGGCCTTCCTGTCCATCAAGACGACGCGGAAATCGACGCGGGACCTCAACGAATTTACGTATGCCCCGATTCTGGAAGTGGCTAAACTGTTCATCGGCATCTTCGTCACCATGATTCCGGCCTTGATCTTGCTCAAAGCCCACGGTGCTGAACTGGGCCTGTCCCATCCGTGGCAGATGTTTTGGGCCACCGGCGCCCTGTCGTCCTTCCTGGACAACACGCCGACGTACCTGGTCTTCCTCCAGACAGCCGGTGCCCTCGGTGCTACCCAGGGTATTACGACGTCCGTCGGGACGGTCTCCCAGATCATGTTGGAAGCCATCTCGGCCGGTGCCGTCTTCATGGGCGCCAATACCTATATCGGCAATGCACCGAACTTCATGGTTAAATCCATTGCAGAAGAAAACAAGATCAAAATGCCGAGCTTCTTCGGTTACATGGGCTGGTCCGTAGCCATCCTCATTCCGCTGTTCATCATCGACATGGTCGTCTTCTTCTTGTAATTCGTGGCTAGTGGCTAGTGGCTCGTTATGGACTCAGATGCCGCTATGCGGCGATGGATTCAAAGTGACAACGACGCTTCGGGATAACCCTCAGCGCGTATCGGGCCGCCTTATCAGGACGTCCCCTACGAAATCGCATGCAGGCGATAAAAAAACCATTGCGGCTGCAGCCGCAATGGTTTTAATTTTTTAACCATCCACTACAAACACACAAAAAAGCTGTCGCAAATGCGACAGCTTTTTTAACTGGTGATCCATCCGAGATTCGAACTCGGGACACCCTGATTAAAAGTCAGGTGCTCTACCAGCTGAGCTAATGAATCATGGCTGGCAGGGGTAGCTGGATTCGAACCAGCGCATAGCGGAGTCAAAGTCCGGTGCCTTACCACTTGGCTATACCCCTATGGGGCGAGTATAGGGATTCGAACCCTAGCGTAACGGAGCCACAATCCGCCGTGTTAACCACTTCACCATACCCGCCATATGAGATTATCTGCGTCGGGAGATTATCTGCGTCGGCCGCGCTGTATTAGCGCCGTCAACGTAGATAATCTTACCATGAACCCTTCACAAAGTCAAGCACTTTTTCAAACTTTTTTATCTTTCTTTTTCTCCGTATAATAAGTCCTTGACGAAGTTCGGCAGGACGAAGGCGCTCTTCTGGATTCCTTCGTTGTAGTATTTGGTCGGGAAGGTCCGTTTGCGGTTCGGTTCCCATGCCAAGGGATCGTATTTCTTCGAGCCCATGGTGAAGCAGTGCATGCCCGACGGGTAGAGCGGGATGAAGGCCGTGTACAGGCGGGTGATGGGGAAGATGTCCGATACGCAGTCGAAGATATCCTTGACCAGTTTGCGGTGCATGAAAGGCGATTCGGTCTGCTGGACGAAGAGACCGTCTTCTTTGAGGGCCTTGAAGGTGTCCTTATAGAAATCATACGAGAACAGTCCTTCACCAGGGCCGACGGGGTCCGAGCAGTCGACGATGATGACGTCGTAATAGTTTTCGGCTTCCCGCATGAAGGCGATGCCGTCGCCGACTTTGACGGTCAGTTTGGGATTCTTTTCAAGGATGGCTTTAGAGATTTCCGGGAAATATTTCTTGGACAATTCGATGACCTGGCCATCGATGTCGACCATGGTGACCGATTCGACTTCCGGATGACGGACGGCTTCCCGGGCAGCGCCGCCGTCGCCGCCGCCGATGATGAGGACTTTCTTCGGGTTGGGATGGAGGAACAGGGGGATGTGGACGATGCTTTCGTGATACATAAATTCATCTTTGATAGACGTCTGGAAAACACCGTCCAGGACCAGCATGCGGCCAAATTCCTTGGAATCGGCGACGATGATGTCCTGGAACTGCGAGTGACCGCGATAGAGGATATCCGACACTTCCGTCGTCAAATCCAAATACGGGGACTGGTGTTCGCTTACGAATTTTCTCATGACAGGGCTCCTTTATGATAAAAATATAGCTTTCATTAAGACAGGGACACCTTTATTCTATCATATTTGCCAGGATTTGTCGTAACTCATTTTATGGCGCAGCAAAAAATCCTCTCTCCCACCCCCTTACAGAACAAGGGGATTATGGTACAATATAAAGTAGACTTTTTATATACAGTCTTTATAATATAGAAATTTATAAGAAAGAATCGGTTGGTAAACCGATAGGGTGACAAAACATGAAAAATCTCTTACATATCGGTATCGACATCGGTTCGACGACGGTAAAGATTGCCGTCCTCAACCATGCCAAACAATGCCTTCACGCATGCTATGTCCGCCACTATACGGATATACGCCAAAAAGTTTGGGATTTACTCCAAAACGCCTATGAAATCTTTGGCGACCGTCAAATCACCATGGCCATCACCGGCTCTGGCGGCATCGCCCTGGCAGACTACCTGCACATTCCCTTTTTGCAGGAAGTCATTGCCGGTACCAAAGCCGTCCGCACTTATTATCCCCAGTCGGACGTCATCATCGAACTCGGCGGTGAAGATGCGAAGATCACCTACCTGACCGGCGGCAACGAACACCGCATGAACGGCAACTGTGCCGGCGGGACCGGGGCCTTCATCGACCAGATGGCGACCCTCCTCGACACCGATGCCAGCGGCCTCAATGAATTGGCCAAGAAAGCCGACACCATTTATCCCATCGCCGCCCGCTGCGGCGTCTTCGCCAAGACGGACATCCAGGCCCTGCTCAACGAAGGGGCCAGCAAGGAAAATGTCGCCGCTTCCGTCTTCCAGTCCATCGTCTTCCAGACCATCACCGGCCTGGCCTGCGGCCGTCCCATCAAAGGCACGGTCTGCTTCCTCGGCGGTCCGCTGACCTACCTGTCCCAGCTTCGGGAACAATTCGCCAAGACCCTCCATCTGACGCCGGAACAGGTTATTGCCCCGGAAAACGCTCAGGTCTACGTGGCCATCGGCGCCGCCCTGGGCAGCATAGATACGAAGCCCGTTTCCTTCATGAACCTCATGGGTCAGCTGAAGAACGTCGACGAATCGACCCTGGCCAAATCGGACCGCGTCGAACCGCTGTTCAACAACCAGGCCGAACTCGACGAATTTCGGGCCCGCCACAGCCAGCACACGGTCCCGCAGGCGGACATCACCACCTACAGCGGCCCGTGCTACCTGGGCATCGACGCCGGCTCGACGACCATCAAGGCCGTCGTCCTCAGCGAAGACATGAAGATCCTTTATTCGCACTACCAGAACAATGAAGGCAGCCCTTTGACAGCGGCCAAGAACATCGTCGCCGAAGTCTACCGCCGCCTGCCGGAAAAGGCCTTCATCGCCAAAGCCGGCATCACCGGCTACGGCGAAGCCCTGCTCAAGGAAGCGCTGCACCTCGACCTGGGCGAAGTCGAAACCATTGCCCACTATCAGGCAGCGTCCCACTTCTGCCCGGACGTCGACTTCCTCCTCGATATCGGCGGCCAGGACATGAAATGCAGCCGCATCAAAGACGGCCATATCGAAGACATCCTGCTCAATGAAGCCTGCTCGTCGGGCTGCGGTTCTTTCCTGGATACCTTCGCCAAATCCCTGAAAATGTCCATCCAGGACTTCTCTCAGGCCGCCCTCCTGGCCAAGAGCCCCATCGACCTGGGCTCGCGCTGCACGGTCTTCATGAACTCCAAAGTCAAGCAGGCCCAGAAAGAAGGGGCTACACTGGCCGACATCTCGGCAGGCCTCTCTTACTCGGTCATCAAGAATGCCCTGTATAAAGTCATCAAGGTCAAAGACCCGGCCAAGCTCGGCAAGCACATCGTCGTCCAGGGCGGCACTTTCTACAACGACGCCGTCCTGCGGGCTTTCGAAAAGCTCCTGGGCCGCCAGGTCATCCGTCCGGCCATTTCCGGCCTCATGGGCGCCTTCGGCATGGGCCTCGTCTGCCGCACGGCCTATCACCAGGACCACGCCAAGTCGACCATCGTCAGCCCGAAGGCCCTGGAAGAACTGCAGGTCACGACGTCCATCCGCCACTGCGGCTTGTGCACCAATAACTGCCTGCTGACGGTCAATACCTTCAACGACGGCCGGTCCTTCATCACGGGCAACCGCTGCGAACGCGGCGCCGCCGGCTCGACATCGGCCCGCAAGAAGCCCCTGCCCAATATGTACAAGGTGAAATACAACCTGCTCTTCGGCTACAAGCCCGTAGAAAATGCGCCGCGCGGCACCGTCGGTATCCCGCGGGTCCTCAATATGTACGAAGACTATCCCTTCTGGTTCACGTTCTTCACCAAACTCGGCTATACCGTCGTCCTTTCCGACCCGTCTTCAAAACCCCTCTTTGAAAAGGCGATGGACACGGTCCCGTCGGATTCGGCCTGCTACCCGGCCAAACTGGTCCACGGCCACATCGAAAACCTGTTGGAAAAAGGCGTCGACCGAATCTTCTATCCCTGCATCCAGAACGGCCCCAGCGAAGGCAGCAAGGACAATACCTTCAACTGCCCCATGGTCATGAGCTATCCCGAAGTCATCCGCAACAACATGGGCGAACGCCTGGCCGAAACCAATACGCCCTATCTCTGCCCCTTCCTGCCGCTCCACGACAAGAAGCGCATCGGCAAGCGCCTGGCGGAAGAACTCAAGGCCTGGAACCTGCCGGCTCACGAAATCAAAGCCGCTGCCGCTGCCGCCTGGGACGAAGAAGAAGCGTATAAACAGAAAATCTATGATTTGACTAAGAAAATCCTGGACAACCTGGAAAAGACCGGTCAGCGGGCCATCGTCCTCTGCGGCCGCCCGTACCATATCGACCCGGAAATCAACCACGGCATACCGGAACTCATCAACAGCCTGGGCCTGGCCGTCCTCACCGAAGACGGCGTGGCACCGCTGGGCCAGTTCCCGGGCCACCTGCGCGTCGTCGACCAGTGGTCGTACCATTCCCGCCTCTACCGGGCGGCCCAGTACATCACGCAGCATCCGAACCTGGAACTGGTAGAACTCAATTCCTTCGGCTGCGGCCTCGACGCCATCGTCGCCGACCAGGTCCAGGACATCCTGGCCCATGGTCACAAAATCCACACCCTGCTCAAGATCGACGAAGGGTCCAACCTGGGCGCCATCCGCATCCGCCTCCGTTCGCTGCTGTTCGTCATGAATCACCGGCCCAAAGAAGATCACGTCATCGAACCGTATTCCTACGAAAAGACGAAATTCACCAAGGAAGACGCCAAGCAGAACGTCATCCTGGCCCCGTCGATGACGCCGATCCATTTCCCGCTGTTCATGGCCGCTTTCGAACACGAAGGCTACCGCGTCGAACTCCTGCCCCACCAGGGCCAGAAAGCCATCGATACGGGGCTGGCTTATATCCACAACGACGCCTGCTACCCGGCCATCATGAGCCTGGGCCAGATCATTACGGCCCTCAAGTCGGGCAAATACGACCTGGACCACACGACGGTCATGATTTCCCAGACCGGCGGCTGCTGCCGGGCGACGAATTACATCGGCATGATCCGCAAGGCCTTGAACGACGCCAACATGTCGCAAGTCGCCATCTTGTCGCTGAACCTCAAGGGCATGAACAAGCAGCCCGGCTTCCAGCCCGGCATCGGTTTCTGGCACCGCCTGGTCATGGGCATGATTTACGGTGACGCCCTGCAGCAGGTCCTGTACCGCACACGGCCTTATGAAAAGGTCAAGGGCACGGCCGAAGCCCTCTTCCACAAGTGGCAGAAGAAATGCGCCGAACAGCTGAAGAAAGCCGATTTCAAATCGTTCAAGAAAAATATCCGCGACCTCGTCGACGAATTTGACCACATCGACATGAGCGAAACCATGAAGCCGCGCATCGGACTGGTCGGTGAAATCTACGTCAAGTTCCACCCCATCGCCAATAACCATATCGTCCGCATGATTGAAGAAGAAGGCGGCGAAATCATCGTCTCCGGCCTGGCAGACTTCTTCCTCTACGGCCAGCTGGACAGCCAGTTCCGCCACAAGTACCTGTCGGGCAGCTGGAAGGATTCCTTCCTCAGCAAGACCGCCGTCCGCCTGTTGGAATGGTACCGCAAGCCTTATGAACAGGCCGTCGCCAAGAGCCGCCATTTCGATTCCATCACATCCATCTACGATATCGCCGACGAAGCGAAGAAATACTTGTCCCTGGGCCATGAAGCCGGTGAAGGCTGGTTCCTCACGGGGGATATGATTGACCTCATCCACCGCGGAGCCAAGAACATCGTCTGCCTCCAACCCTGGGCCTGCCTGCCGAACCACGTTACGGGCAAAGGCATGATCAAGACCTTGAAGGCCGCCTTCCCGGAAACGAATATCGTCGCTATCGACTATGACCCCAGTGCCAGCTCAGTCAACCAGACAAACCGTCTGAAACTGATGCTGACGACGACCTTTGAAGGCATCCGCGAACCGGTGCAGGAAGATGCGAAACCGGTCCTGCCCTTCCTGAGCGGCGTCCGCATCAACAGCTCACTGGAAAAATAGTTCCAATAAAAAGGGGGTATGTATCATGAAAAACATCTTAGTTCCCATTGACGGTTCCCATCCGTCGCACAACGCCTTGCAGCATGCCATCGACATTGCCAACGTCTACAACGCTGAATTGACCATCGTCAATATCACCAATGCCGATGCCGTCCTGGACAGCTTCGATGTCTTCGAAGACATGACGGACGAAAAAGTCAAGGACCTGACCAAGCTGGCCAAGGACAAGAGCGGCTACGTCCTGGAAAAAGCCATGGAAGCCGTTCCGGAAAATCTGATGGTCCACACGGTCCAGCTGGTCAGCACACCGGAAATCGGCATCCTCAGCGAAGCGGAAAAATGCGACGCCGATCTCATCGTCATGGGCCGCCGCGGCAGCCATTCCCTGTCGGAACAGATTCTGGGCAGCGCCAGCACGTATGTCCTGGCCCATGCCAAATGCCCGGTCCTGCTGGCACATAATGAAAAAGAAGGCCCGTATCAGCGCATCCTCGTCCCGGCCGACGGCTCGGAAGAATCGTTGAAAGCCGTCCGCTACGCCGTAGAATTTGCCAAAGCCGACGGCGCATCGGTGACGGTCTTCCACGTCGCCAACATGCGCGACCTCATTGCCGAAGAAACGGCACTGGACCAGAAAAAACACGGCCTGGAAGACCTGACAGACCGCCTGCGCCAGAGCGCCGACCGCGTCTTTGCCCTGTGCAAGGCTGCCGTAGCCGACCATAAAGGCGGCGTGGACATCCACTTCGTCGCCAACATCGGCCGCCCTGGTCCAACAATCCTCAAAAAAGCCGAAAAAGACGGCTCGGACCTGCTCATCATGGGCAGCCGCGGCCGCAGTGGCCTGACCTCGATTCTCCTGGGCAGCGTCAGCCGCTACATCACGACTCATTCGGGCCTGCCCGTCATGATCGTAAAATGATGAGCTCGTGGCTTCGGCCTGCGGCCTAGTGGTTCGTGGTTCGTAGACCGCAACGGTCCCCTGGGCCGTCTGTAGGGGCCGTCCTGCTAAGGCGGCCCGCCCTGAATGATGGGGATAACGCAGGCCGTAGTTCTCCGAATACACCCGAATACATAAAAAGGGGCTATCCCATTAAGCAAAAATACTTAATGGGATAGCCCCTTTCCATTGAAATTTCTGAGAAAAAGCAACCTCTCAGTCAGCGTTGCTGACAGCTCCCCTATAAAGGGAGCCAGGGCAGGCCGTACAGGACGGCGCCTGCATTGCGGAGTGCGACCTGCGGGCGCCCTTACACGAGCCACTATTTTTTTCTCATCGCCTTGTAGAGTTTTTCTGCCGTCATGGGCAGGTCGCGCAGCCAGATGCCGGTGGCATTATAGATGGCGTGGGCGATGGCCGGTGCCGGCGAGTCGATGACGAGTTCGCCGATGGATTTGGCCCCGAACGGTCCGTTCGGTTCGTAGCTCGGTTCAAATTCAACGTTGATCTGGCCCAGATCCATACGCGTCGGCATGCGGTACTGCATGAAGGAGTTGTTCTGGATACGGCCTGACGGCGTAAGCTGGATATTTTCGGTCAGGGCCATGCCGATGGCCTGGACGATACCGCCTTCGGTCTGGACTTTGGCCAGGGCCGGATTGATGACCGTGCCGCAGTCGACGACGGCGTCATACTGTACCAGCGAGATATGGCCCGTTTCCGGGTCGACGTCGACGGTAGCGGCACCGGCCATGTACGGCGGCGGACTGGTCGGCGAGTAGCACGATTCCGTCGCTTCCAGGGCGATGTCATTCATGAACATGGCGTCGTTGCCCAGGTCCTTGATGGTGATTTTCTTCCCTGTCGCCAGGTCGGTGATGGCCTGGCCGTCAAATTCCAGATTGTCGATACCGGCCGAGCCGAGTTTGACGGCAGCCCGTTCTTTCATGCGCTGTATCAGGCTCTGGCAGGTCTTGACGACGGCATTGCCCGTAAGGTACGTCGTCGACGACGCATAGGAGCCGCTGTCATACGGCGACGTATCCGTATCGACGCCATAGGTGACGATGTTGTCGACCGGGCAGAGAAGACATTCCGCAGCAATCTGGGCCAGGATAGTATCACAGCCCGTCCCCATATCGGTAGCGCCGATATTGAGGGAATAGAAGCCGTCGTCGTTGACCTTGATAGTGACCGAGGCGACGTCGACGTTGGTAATGCTCGACCCCTGCATGGCCGCAGCGATGCCGATAGCCCGGATATGGCCATTGGGCAGGACCTGACGCGGGCAGTCGTCGTGCCAGCCGGACATCTGGACCACCCGTTCCAGGCACTTGTCGAGGGTACAGCTCAGGGCCGTTTCATTGAAATAAGCCGGCATGACCTGTCCCTGACGGACCAGGTTCTTCAGGCGCAGGGCCACAGGGCTCATGTGCAGGGCTGCTGCCAGTTCATTGACAGCCGTTTCCAGGGCAAACAAGCCCTGGGTCGCACCGTAACCGCGATAGGCACCGGCGGCGATGGTATTGGTATAGACGCAGGTATAACTGAAGCGGAAAGCTTCGGCTGCATTATACAAGGGAATCGATTTATGCCCCGACAACGTGACCGTCGTCGGCGTATGTTCGCCATAAGCACCGGCGTTCCACAGGGAATCGACGAAGATGCCGCGGATATGGCCGTCCTTGCTGGCGCCGAGGACGACGCGGATCTGCGATTCATGGCGCGGCGTCGATACGGTCATGGATTCTTCCCGGCTGTAAATCATATACGCCGGTTTTCCCGTCAGCCAGGCAATATACGCCGGATAGACTTCCATGACGGCTGTCTGCTTGGAGCCGAAGCCGCCGCCGATGCGCGGCTTGATGACGCGGATCTTCGATTTCGGGATTTCCAGGGCATTGGCAACGATGCGGCGGACGTGGAACGGAACCTGCGTCGAACTGACAATGGTCAGGCGGCCGAAGGCGTCCTTATAGGCATAGGCCCGGAACGTTTCCATAGCGCCCTGCTGGTTCTGGCGCGTATGATAAGTCCTGTCGATGACGACGTCCGATGAAGCCAGGACGGCATCGATGTCGCCGTGTTCATCACAGGCCTGGGCGACGAGATTGCGCTTGTTGTCGCCGCCGACGTCGACGAGAGGATTCCAGTTGTCTTCGGGATGGACGACGATATCGTTATCCAAGGCTTTGGTGAAATCCAGGAGCGGTTCCTGGACGTCGTACTCGACGCGGAGGACGCGCAGGGCCTTGTCGACGGCTTCTTCACTCGTACCGGCGACGAGGGCGACGGGATCGCCGACGAAGCGAATCTGCTTATCCAGGATGAGGCGGTCATACGGGCTCAGTTCCGGATAGGTCTGGCCGGCAATGGTGAACCGCGACTGCGGTACGTCATCGGCCGTGACGATGCAGACGATGCCCGGCACCTTTTCGGCCGCACTCTTGTTCACGTTCTTGACGATGGCTCTGGCATGAGGACTGCGCAGGGCCTTGACGATGAGGCAGTCCTTGGGCCGCAAATCATCCGTATAGACCGGCTGGCCTGTGACCAGGGCTTGGGAATCCTTCTTGGCAACAGTATGGTTGATAACTTTGTATTCCATTATGCCCGGACCTCCTTCCCTTTGGCTTTGAAATAGGCCTTGATGGCCCGCATATGGCTCACGTAGCCCGTGCAGCGGCAGAGATTGCCCGACAAAAATTCCTTGATGTCGTCTTCGGTAGGCGCATCGAGCTTGCGGACCATGGCCAGGACATTCATGACGAAACCGGGATTGCAGAAACCGCACTGGTCGGCGCCTTCACGGCCCATATAGAGGGCAAATTCTTTGGCTTCGTCCTGCAAGCCTTCCAGGGTCGTCACATGACAGCCGTCGATGCGGACGGCCAGCATGGCACAGGACAGGACGGGTACGTCATCGACCCAGACCGTACAGAGGCCGCAGTTCGTCGTTTCACAGCCGCATTTGACGCTGTAACAGCCCTGGCTGCGAAGAAAATCATAGAGCATCAGGCCCGGCGCGACGTCAGCCGTCGCCTTCTGGCCGTTCAGCCAATACGTAATGGTCATCACTGGTCACCTCCCAGTACTTTCGTCAGTAAGCGACGGCAAAGGACGACCGCCATATCGTGACGATAATCGGCAGAACCGCGCATATTGCTTTCATAACTCAAAGAGCCGGCTATCGACGCAGCGGCCCCTTCCATCCCCTGGCTGCGCACATCGCTTACGGGCAGGCTGACAACCTGGGCCCGGGCCGGACGGGCGCCGATGGCACAGCGCACGTTTTCTGCGTCGGCCGACACGGCTACGGCGATGACCGGGAAATCCGTTTCATTGAGACGCAGTGAAGCGTACGCCGTCTGGCAGGCCTTTTTCGGGATGACCACCTGCGTGACGATATCCGTACCCGGTCCGTTCTGACCGAAGTCTGTCAGGCTGACTGTGCCGCCTTTGTACAATTCGACGCGGGCATCCAAGGCCAGGAACAGCGTCCAGATGTCAGAAAAGCCGAAGCGGCCGCTGATACTGCCGCCGACAGTCGCCATGTTGCGGAACTGGGTCCCGACGATATGGCGGACGGCTTCTTTCATAGCCCCCTGGGTAAAAGCGGCCAGCCCTTCATGACCTTCGAGCTGCCCTAACGTGACCATAGCGCCGATGCGGAAGACATCGTCTCCTTCTTCGATCTGGTCCAGCCCCAGCCCGGACAAGTCGATGGCCTGGGCAATGCGCCGCTGCGGCGACAAGCGGAGCCAGCAGCAGCCGCCGAGGACGACAGCGGACCGCTTTTGCTTGAGTTTCCACGCTTCTTCCAGCGATGCCGCTTTCGTATATTGCGCAATATTCATAAAAAACCCTCCTTTGCAGGGTAAAAAATAAACTTCAATGCATAATTTATCAAGTTTATTATACCAGCAAAGAAGGGCGGGCCGCAAGGGCTCGTGGCTCGTGGCGGGCTGCGTTCATTTCCATCGCCTGTATGCGATACCGTAGGGGACGTCCTGAGCAAGGCGTCCCACTGTGAATCATGGGTATGACCATTCTGGTATATGAGGCTTTTTTTCACGCATCACCCGTCATACATGTCGTGTACATCACATTTCAGGCGGGCCGCCTTACCAGGTCGGCCCCTACGCAGGCCCCGGTCGGGGCGTTTTTTTACGCGCTGAGGGCTTCCCGAAGCGTCGTTGTCAGTTTGAGTCTGTCGCGGCGGAACGCCGCATCTGAGTCCGCGAAAAAAGCCGTGGCTCGTGGCGGGCCGCCCTGGCCGGGTCGGCCCCTACGGGCGGATAACTTGCCGCCTATGGTAACGTCGTTTTTCTTCATACATGTGCTTATCGGCGGCTTGCAGGACAGGAGGCAAGCCTTGGATGGCTTCGGCTACCCAATGATAGCCCAGGGCAATGTTCAAGTTTTGGGACGCGATTTGTCTGCGGATCTGATAGCAGGCCTGATGGAAATTCCGTTCTTCCACATGCTGCCAGATGATGACGAATTCATCGCCACCGATGCGAAATACCTCACCGCCATGGCGATATTGCTGAAGAATCGACGCCGTATGACAGATGAGCCGGTCACCGCTGGCATGACCTTCTTCATCGTTCGTCTTCTTGAGGTTATTGATATCGGCAAAGAGGACGCCCATGCTGACCTGGCAGTTGACGTGCTGCTGATAGGCATCGAAGGCATTGCGGTTAAACACGCCGGTCATCTGATCGATGAAACTGTGGTTCCGCATCTGATAGATATGGTCGCGGCCTTTGAGCAGCACCAAAAGGAAGCTGCCTGCCAGGCGGAGTAATTCATCGGCCCGTTCTCTTGCATCGGGATGAATATTTTCCAAGACAATCGCGCCAATCCGGTTGCCCGGCATGAAAAAAGCCATCGCCGCTACATTGTGAATGTGAGCGCGATGCATATGTTCCTTTATAGAAGAATCCAGGTCCGGCCAGTCCGCCGTATTGGCAATGAAGACCGGATGGCCCCGACTGGCCAAGTCCTTGAACCAGCCCCGCAGCTTCTGCCGATCTTCGTTCGGGATGACACGATCCGTATCATAAGTCATGCCGTCCGGGGTCCAGCAATAGAAGTGGATAGGCGTATCATCGAAGAGAAACGCTTTTCCAGCGCCTAAAAATGAGCCAATGCGGGCAACAAAGGAAAAGAGGATGTCGTCCGGGTCATCATTGGTCATAGCCTGACACACGGCATCCTGTAAAATCGCAATAAGCGTCGCCATCTTTTTCTGATTACAGTACATGGAATCCCCCTTGTCTGATACACACAAAAAAAACGGCCCCATACTGGCTGTACGGCGGCCGTCATCAGAAACCTGATTCCTTTTTTGCACACAAAAAAGAGAGATTGCAACTGGCTGCCAGTAGAGGCCCTATAGCTTTGCGTCGCCGGGTTTCCCCGGGTTTGCCGAATTTAATGTTTACTTTTTACATCAAGTATTATATACCCAACCTAAATTTGTGTCAACAAACAGCATACAAAAGCATAAATATACTATGGCATCAAGCCAACATAGTATGTCCTGATGTGGTCATTTTCCCCTAAGCGCCACAGGGAAATGCCATCGACACCATGTTCCAGAGCCTGCTGTTTCCAGGCCCGGATCGTCTCGCTGTCGCCATACCAGCCGGTAACGGCCGCGCCATCGGCCCGACGCCCTTCAAACCGCAAGGCCTGGCTGGACGGTTCGCGCTGAACCTTGGCATGGAGGGATTTAGCCAGCTCCCGGGCTTCTCCTTCCGTGACCATACGCGGGCTCTGTCCGCTTTCCCAGATACAGCCACCAGTAGCAAAGGCGATGCTGTGCGGCCGCGGCAGACGGTCCACCCGTCCGAGGACGGTATTGATGAAGTCCGGATCCGCCTTGGGACCGGCGTCTTTCGTATGCGTACCATAGAGATTATAGCACATGATAACGTATTCCGGCCCTTCCGGGAAAATGAGCTTGTTGGCCGGGACAGACGGTTCAAAAATGATGCGCAAAGGCACCTGTTGTTCGTCAGCTGCCGCGGCGATTTCCTGGATGAATTTCACATAACGGAAAGCCACGAGAGGATTCTTCCAAACCTGTTCATAATCGATTTCCAGGCCGTCATAGCCATAGGCTTTCATAGTCCGGAACAAATCGTCAATATGGTCCTGACGCGAAGCCTGCGTGGCCAGAATAGTTTCCAGGATTGACGTATCTTTGACCTTGGTCTGCCCCTTCGGGTCCTGCGGGTTGTCATAGACATCGTTGACGACAGTCAGGTACTTCTTGACCGTCACCTTATAGCGGGGCAGTTTCTCTGCCGCGAAATCCTTGGCCGGCCCCAGGACGATAACTCGACCCTGGCCATCGAGGGCGCCGCCGAAATAACTGACTGAATTGAGCTGGCTGCTAATATCCTTGGCTTCTTTCAGCCCTTTGTCGTAATCCCAATAAGCAATCCAGGCATTGTTGTCAAAAGTCGGCTGGGGACGCTGCTTGGCTGCCGACGTCGACGGTACCATGAGCGACACCGCCCCGGCGACGACCAGGATGATGCCGGCGGCGACGGCGCCGGAGAGAATTTTCATCATATCGCGGGCAGGAGACCCTGACCTCTTAGGTTGGGGAGGAATGCCCGCTTCCTCCTTTCAATAATAAATAATAGACTTTTAGCAAAAAAATTATGATATAATAATTTTAATGAAATAATATAGATTTTAGAAAGGCAGGTGAAAAAATGTCTAACCTAACTAAAACGATAAAACTTCGTATACATGCTACTTCTGAACAAGAGTTTCTGTTCCGTCAGATGACCGAACAATACCGTCAGGCTTGTAACTTCGTGTCGCAGTACATCTTCAACAACCGATTTAACATGACCTACCAAAGTCTCAACAGAGAGCTGTACAGTGACCTGCGCAGCCAGTTCGGTCTGAAATCGCAGCTGGCCCAGTCTTCTATCAAGACGACGATTGCCAGATATAAAACGGTAAAACAACAGCTCTTCCAAAATCCCTACAGATATAAGGATAGGAATGGCAACTGGCAACGCATTACCAAAACTTTGGAATGGCTCTGGAAGCCAGTATTCTTCAGCCGTCCACAAGCAGACTTGGTCCGTAACCGAGATTACAGTTTCGTTAATGATGGTCAAATCCTATCTATCAATACACTCGGCAAAAGAACCAAATGCACTTTTGAGGGCGAACATTTCGCTGAATACCTTGATGGCGCTTATGACCTTGGAACAGCAAAACTGGTCGAACTCAAAGGTTTATGGTATCTCCACATTCCCGTAACCCAAGCTGTCGAAGATTTTCAGAAAGAAAACGTCCGTCACGTTGTCGGTATTGACCGTGGATTACGTTTTTTGACCGTTAGCTATGACGAACAGGGCAAAACTGAATTCGTCTCTGGTAAGAAGATGGCTACTAAACGCCATAAATTTCAGGAAGTCCGCCGCCAGCTCCAGTCTAAAGGTACAAAATCAGCAAAGCGTAGACTCAAAGCCATTTCAGGACGAGAGAACCGTTGGATGTCTGATGTAAACCATCGGATTTCTAAGACACTCGTTGAAAAATACGGCAAAGATACGCTGTTTGTGCTTGAAGATTTGACCGGTGTTAGCTTCGAAGAGTCCCATCTTTCAAAAACTGCTAAACAAAATTACGACCTGCGCAGCTGGGCGTTCTATCAGTTGGAGCAATTCCTGACCTATAAGGCTCATGAAAATCGTTCCGAAGTTCTGAAGGTATCTGCTAAGTATACCTCTCAACGTTGTCCCAAATGCGGTACTATCCACAAGGAAAACCGTGACCATCACAAACACTTATATCGTTGCCAGTGTGGTTACAGATCTAACGATGACCGTATCGGAGCTATGAATATCCAACTCCTCGGAACTATGTGGATTTCCGGAGATAACAATCCTCGTTACGAAAGAATAACAACTGCTTTGGAGTAAACTCCTTAGCAAAGCGGGTGTTGTCAGCCACCCGATGATGTAGGCGGATTTAGGAAGACATCTTTTGATGCCGTTAGTACCTATGCAGTTCCGACTTACAAGCTCCCACCTCAAACGCCGAAAGCGTTAGGTGGGGATAGTTGACGATTTTGCGCATAGTTCCTCCTCGAATTATAAAAATATCGGCCAAATTCCCTTGAAAAATAGGAAATTTCAGTATTTTCTCATAAAAAAAGGCGCTGTCCCATGAAGACAGCGTCTTTTGATGTTGGTCGTAGGTCGTTCATCATTTGTCGTAGGAAATTAAAAATATCAATCCCGTGCGATGAGCGATGAACTACGATAGAATACTTACTTATTAATAGGATAATCCTGCAGGGCTTCGTAGCCTTCTTCGCCGGTACGGATTTTGACGGCATTGTCAATGGTCGAGACGAAGACTTTGCCGTCGCCGTATTTGCCGGTGTACAGGACTTTCTTGGCGACATCGATGATCTTCCGTGGCGAGATTTTGGAAACGACCATTTCGACGCGTACTTTCGGAAGGAGTTTAGCCGATACTTTAGCGCCACGATACATTTCCGGACGGCCTTTTTCAATGCCGAAACCCAGGGCCCGGGTAATAGTCATGCCAGTGATGCCGATAGCTTCCATAGCTGCTTTGAGCGGTTCAAAGCGTTTTTCATCGGTAATGATCGTGACATTGTACAGATGATGGCCGTCAGCCGGCATAGACGTAACCGTAACGGCCGACGGAGCCGCTTCCGGTTTATCCAGAGGAACTTCAACAGCATCAGCCGGAGCCTTGCCTGCATCAATAGCCTGCGTAACCGTATCGGGCGTAATCATGAAGCCGGCATAAGCCGAAGCGATACCGTGTTCTTCCAAGTCCAAGCCGTTGATTTCTTCTTCTGCCGTAACGCGCAAGCCCATGGTGGCGTTGAGGATGCGGAAGACAATATTGATGGCGACGAAGACGTAGAGGGCGACGACACAGACGCCGAGAACCTGAATGAGGAAGAAGTGGGTTTCTCCCGTATAGAGCAAGCCATCTTTGACGCTGAACAATCCCGTCAGGATAGTGCCTAAAGCACCGCAGCCACCGTGAGCGGCAACAGCACCGACAGGGTCATCGATTTTCAATTTCTGGTCGATGAATTCGATGAGGAAAATGATGACAGCCCCGGAAATGACGCCAATGATGAAGGCACCGGTAACGCTGACAGCATCGCAGCCAGCCGTAATGGCGACTAAACCAGCCAAGCCGCCGTTCAAGGTCATGGAAACATCCGGTTTGCCATAGTGGATCCAAGTGACAATCATAGCCGTGCAAGCACCAGCAGCAGCCGCCATGTTGGTCGTAACGAAAATCATCGAAGCCGATACCAGCGTTTCATCGCCGGTCATGGAAACGGTTGAGCAGCCATTGAACCCGAACCAGCCGAACCAGAGGATGAACATGCCCAAGCAGGCCAACGGCAGGCTGTGACCCGGAATAGCATTGACACTACCATCTTTATTGTATTTGCCAATACGAGGTCCCAAAATCCAGGCACCGACGAGAGCACAGACACCGCCGACCATGTGAACGCAAGTGGAACCGGCAAAATCATGAAAACCTAATTCCTGGAGCCAGCCACCGCCCCAGATCCAGTGACCGGAAATCGGATAAATGAGCAGACTGATTAAGACAGAATAAATACAATAAACAGAGAACTTCGTCCGTTCTGCCATAGCGCCGGAAACAATAGTCGCCGATGTCGCACAGAAGACAGTCTGGAAAATGAGGAAAGCCATGTCCGGGAAACCGGCGTCATCAGCGACGTGGAAGTTCTGGACAAAAGGATCTGGAATCCCGATGATACCGTGAAAATCGGTACCAAACATAAGGCCAAAACCGAGGAACCAAAAGAAAACAGTCCCCAGCGCAAAGTCCATGAAATTCTTCATGACGATATTGCCAGCGTTCTTAGCCCGCGTCAAGCCCGTTTCCAACATGGCAAAACCAGGCTGCATGAAGAAGACCAGGGCAGCGCCGAGAAGAATCCAAATCGTATCGACCGAGGAATACCGGCCCGTTCCAGCATCTGCGGCCAAAGCGGCTAATGGACTGCAAGTCAAAATGGCTGCCAGGCTGCCGCGCTGAAGGATATGTCTGAATTCACTCATAAAACTCCCCTCCTTGCAAAAAGAGACGCCTGACCGTAGAAAACGACCAGGCGCCATTGCCAAACATATTAAATTAAACATAAATAATTTAAAACTTATAAATTTTAAATTTAAATATATTATAAAAACAAACGTTATACTTGTCAAGAAATTTTATGGTAATTTGAAAAGTTTTTCTGTATTTTCCTTAGCATGGGCTATGAGTTCTTCAACAGATACATCCATATATCCAGCCAACGTCCGGGCCACATAAGTAATGTTGTTAGGAACATTCGTCCGAGGCAAGTGGAATCCCCGCGGCGTCAAATAGGGCGCATCCGTTTCGATGAGAACCCGTTCCAAAGGAAGGATAGACACGGCATCGCGCAAGGGAGCGGCTCGCCGTTCATCGCAAATCCAGCCGGTAATACCAATATAAAAGCCCAAATCGAGCATTTTGGCCAGCGTCTTCTTGTCGCCAGTATAACAATGGACGACGGATTGCGGACAAATTCCTTCATGCCCTTTAAAACAAGCCAGGAAATCGTCAGCTGCATCCCTTTCGTGCAGGAACAAAGGCTTGTCCAATTCTTCGGCCATAGCAATGAGGGCCTTGAAAAAATGGAGCTGATTCTCTTTCTTAGAATACATGCGATCGTAATCGAGCCCTGTTTCACCGACGGCGACGACTTTCGGATTCGTCATGACGATGCGCCGGATTTCTTCTAAATCTGCATCCGTCGCTTCATCGGCCACATGAGGATGGATACCAGCCGTGCCAAAAGCCGTATGATTGCGGACAAACTGATCGACTAAGCGGTTCTCCCGGGCTTCCGACCCGGTCAAGATGCAACAAATACCATCTGCCGCCGCATCGGCAATGATTTTTTCCGGCTTAGGAAATGATCGGGTAAATAAATTGAGTCCAATATCATAATACTTTATATCCATGTCAGACACCTCGTGAAAATAAGATTCCACGAATATTGTACCAAAAAAACAGGCCCCTGCGTAGCCAAAAAAGAGCACCTAGGAAAATTTCCTAGGTGCTCTCTGTCCAGTAATCTGGCGGAGTGAGAGAGATTCGAACTCTCGCAGGCCTTACGACCTCTAACGATTTAGCAAACCGTCCTCTTCAGCCTCTTGAGTATCACTCCATGCGTCAACTGACTATGTCAGTATACTACGATGGAGCGAGATTGTCAAGTTATTTTTTCAATATATCTTCTACGGCCTTGGTCTTATTGTTCATCATATTCGTATATCCTGGCCGGATATCGGCTTTCAAGACGACTTCTGCCCGCAAGCCCTGGTCGGTCAGGTACTGTGTCGCTTTTTTAACGACAGCCATGACGTCGTCCCATTCGCCTTCGATTTCAGTGAACATGGAATTGGTCCGGTTCGGCAAGCCCGATTCCCGGATGATCCGCACGATTTCAGCAACATAAGGGGCAAATTCATCGCCTGTACCACAAGGCGCAATAGCTACGGCAATTAATGTGTTCATTGTATTATACCTCCTCTACAATCAACGGGTTCTGGGCAATCGCATCGGGCGTGGCTACATAGAGTTCATCGATGAAGGCCGTCTGGAAGGAGCCTGTCCCACTGGCATGGGCTGCGGCCTTCGTCCCGGCCAGGTTATAGACAGCGGCCCCGGTAATGGCGGCAATGAAAGGGTCGGCTACGGCAGCATAAACGGCCATGACACCGCCCAGGGAGCAACCCGTCCCGGTAATGCAGGGCATCATTTCTGAACCGCCCTGGGAAAGGACAATCTGTCGGCCATCGGTAATTAAATCTTCTTCTCCAGAAACGGCGACAGCACCGCCTGTCCACTGAGCCAGCGCAGCGGCAGCATGAGCTGCGGAGCGGACGGAATCGGTCGAATCGACGCCGCGCACATCCGACGTGTCCGTACCACCTTCTAAGCCCCATAAGCCGGCCAAAGCAATGATTTCCGATGCATTGCCACGGATGATAGACGGTTTATAGTCCTTGAAGGTCATCAAAAGGTCCGTCCGCATTTGGCCCATGCCAATGGCTACGGGGTCCAGGACCCAAGGTTTTCCTTCTTCATGGAGTACGGCTGCTGTTTTCGGCAGTGTTTCCGCATAAATCGGGAACAAAGTCCCTACGTTGATATACATAGCCGCGCCGGCTTTGGCCATGCTGACGCCTTCATCGGGTAAATAAACCATCGCTGCTGAACCGCCGACAGCCAATTGGGCATTGGCGACGAAATTAATCGTCACCGTATTGGTAATGGACGGTGTCAACGGATTCGACGCCTTAGCTAATTTCGCAGCTTCCCGGACGGCATCGCGGATTTCAGATTCAGTCATATTATTACCACCTTTGTCATTTTGCTCTTTCTATTATAGACGTTCTGACAACGAAAGGCCAGGGAAATTTAATGGCATTTCCATCGCCTGTATGCGATATCGTAGGGGACGTCCTGATCAAGGCGTCCCGCTGTGAATCGTGGGTATAGTCGGAATTTATGACGAATGACACTCGGTCGTAATACAATCATGCGTCTGTCGCGGCAGTACGCCGCATCTGAGTCCGCGAAAAAAGCCGTGGCTCGTGGTTCGTGGTTCGTGGCTCGTAAAAGCGCACCATCATTCCGAATGGGCTGTGGTCAAATATCACAGCGGGCCGCCCTAGCCGGGTCGGCCCCTACGCTGGCCCCGATCGGGGCTTTTTTTACGAGCCGAGGGTTACTCGAGGCGATGTTGTCAGTTTGAGATGCCGTTGTGCAACGGCATCCGTAGGGGCCGTCCTGTGAAGGCGGCCCGCCACGCGCTGAGGGTTTCCCGAAGCGTCGTTGTCAGTTTGGGTCTGCCGCGGCGGTACGCCGCATCTGATTCCGAGGAAAAAGCCGTGGTTCGTGGTTCGTTGCTCGTAAAAGCTCACCATCATTCCGAATAGGCCATGATCAAATATCACAGCGGGCCGCCCTAGCCGGGTCGGCCCCTACGATGGCCCCGGTCGGGGCATTTTTTTACGAGCCGAGGGTTACTCGAGGCAATGTTGTCAGTTTGAGATGCCGCGGTGTAACGGCATCCGTAGAGGCCGCGGCCCGCTACGCGCTGAGGGCTCCCCGAAGCGTCGTTGTCAGTTTGAGTCTGCCGCGGCGGAACGCCGCATTTGATTCCGAGGAAAAAGCCGTGGCTCGTGGCTCGTAAAAGCTCACCATCATTCCGAATAGGCCATGATCAAATATCACAGCGGGCCGCCCTAGCCGGGTCGGCCCCTACGCATTTTATGCTATATTTTTTGCGCTATATATAGTATAATTATGTCGAGTAGTTGTATTTTATTTTTCCTTATTAGGCAATGAACAGGAGTTGTTACACATGAACAAGAAATGTTTAGCTTTGGCAGCTGCTGCCATGGCAGCTGTGACGTTGGTCGCCGGCTGCGGTTCTTCGGCAGATAAAAAAGACGGCGCTTCAGGTGAACAGAAGACCCTCGTCGTCGGCATGGAACCGACATTCCCGCCTTTTGAATTTACAGAAAACGACAAGTATATTGGTTTTGATATCGACTTGGCCAATGCCATCGGCGAAAAGATGGGCTCCAAGGTCGAAGTCAAGAGCCTCGGTTTCGACGCCCTCATCCCGGCCCTGCGCAGCGGCCAGATTGACATGATTGCTTCTGGCATGGACGCTACGCCGGAACGGCAGAAACAGGTTTCCTTCACGGATCCTTATTTCCATGATGGCTACTCCGTCGTCGTCCGCAAGGACAACACGACCATCAATGGTTTTGATGATCTCAAAGGCCGCACCGTCGGTTCCCAGGTCGGCACGAAGGGCGTAGACCTGGCTACGGAAGCCGGCGCTACGGTCAAACAGTATGACGCCAACAGCCAGGGCTGGATGGAATTGCAGAGCGGTACGTGTGACGCCGTCGTCATCAACACGTCGGTTGCCCTCTATTACATGAAAGAAGGCGGTGATAAGGACCTGAAGATCGTCGGCGATGCCAAGAAAGCCGATGCCGGCATCGCAATGGCTGTTTCCAAAGATAAACCGGAACTCCTGGAAAAAGTCAACAAGGCCCTGGCCGACCTCAAAGCCGACGGGACTTACGCCAAACTGTACAAGAAATGGTTCGGCGTCGACCCCAAGGAATAATCCATGTATAAAGCCTACGTATTCGATTTCGACTACACCCTGGCAAATTCGGAAAAAGGCATCGTCATGTGCTTCCAGCTCCTCTTCGAAGCCGAAGGCTATGACGGTATCCCCGAAGAAGCTATCCGCCGCACGATCGGCATGACCATGTACGACGCCATGGCCAACCTGACCGGAGAAACGGACCCGGCCCGCATCCAGGCCTTGACTACGGAATACAAGGTCCGCTTCTCCGATAAATACATGACGGCCAATACCCACCTCTATCCGCAGACCCTGCCGACGCTCCGCACCCTGAAAGAGTCCGGCGCTCTGTGCTGCATCGTCTCGACCAAGACCCGGTCGCGCATCGGTGAAACGCTGCGGAAGTATCAGATGGAAAGCCTCATCGACCTCGTCGTCGGCATGGAAGACGTCGCCCAGGCCAAACCCGCCCCGGACGGAATCAACGCCGTCTGCCGCCATTTCGGGCTGGACAAGAAAGACGTCCTCTATATCGGTGACAACACGATCGATGCCAAAGCGGCCCAAAACGCAGGCGTCGCCTTTGCCGCCGTGACGACAGGCACGACGACGAGCCAGGAATTTGCTCCCCTGCCCCATGTGGCAATCATGAAGGATCTCAGTGAAATCCTTACTATTCCCTAATGGAGGAACCTATTATGATGAAGAAAAAAGTTACGACCCTCGTCGCTGCCTCCCTGGCAGCCCTGACCCTTCTCTCCGGCTGCGGCTCGAATGGTACAGCCGACAAAAAAGACGGTGCTGCCAAAGGTGACAAGACCCTTATCGTCGGCACGGAACCGACGTTCCCGCCCTTTGAATTCACGGAAAACGAAAAAGACGTCGGTTTCGACATCGACCTGGCCCAGGCCGTCTGCGACAAACTGGGCTACAAGATGGAAGTCAAGAACCTCGGCTTCGATGCCCTCATCCCGGCCCTGAAGAGCGGCCAGATTGACCTCATCGCTGCCGGCATGGACGCTACGGATGAACGGAAGAAACAGATCGACTTCACCGACGTCTACTACCAGGGCGGCTACACCATCGTCGTCCCGACGGGCAATACGGACATCACCGGCTATGACTCCATTGCCGGTAAGACCGTCGGCGCTCAGGTCGGTTCCAAAGCAGCCGACTACGCCCGTGAACACGGCGCCAACGTCAAGGAATTTGACACCAATACCCAGGGCTGGATGGAACTGGAAGCCGGCACGTGTGACGCGGTTTCCATCGATAAAGCCGTCGCCCAGTATTACCTCCAGCAAGGTGGTAAAGACAAGCTCAAAATCGTCGGCGAAGCCATTACGTCCCGCGGCGTAGCCATGGGCATCAGCAAGGATAAACCGGAACTGAGCAAGCAGGTCAACGAAGCTTTGAAGGAACTCAAAGCGGACGGAACGTATGCTAAGATTTATAAGAAATGGTTCGGCGAAGAACCGAAGCAGTAAAAAAAGGCGCTGTCGCATGAAGACAGCGCCTTTTTGAGTTTTAAGTTTGTAGTTTTTAGTTTGCAGCAATAAGGCAAAAGAATCTCTCCGGCCCGTTGGGCCACCTCCCCTATGAGGGGAGGCTTTGCGAGCCACGAACCACTTATTTTTTATCCTTCTGCTGGAGTTTGGCCAAGCGGTCTTTCAGGGATGTGAACTCACCCTGGTTGTCGGACTGGAGTTCGGCTTCGGGCTGGATGGTTGTGTCTTTGTAGGCGGCTTTCCGTTTAGCTGCTTCTGCAGCGGCAGCAGTCCGTTTTTCTTTGGCAGTCCGTTCGGCCTGGACGGCTTCGCGGATGGGCTGGAGTTTATTGTCCGGGACGACGAGGAAGCGGACCGGCAGGTTGGCCGCTCCCGGCGGCATGATGCGGATGGTCATGTCTGTCCCGGCCGGGAAGGTATCGACGTATTCCATGGCATACGGGTCATTGAGGCCCATAGAATGGCGGTGGCGCGGCAGTTCGACGATTTTCTTGTCTTCCCCCCGCTTGTGGTCGCTGTAGATGAGTTCCGTCACGCCGGCATATTCGCCGCCCTGGGGATTGAAATACAAGTGGACATCCCCGTTTCCTGTCGTGCGCAGGTGGATGGTGTAATCGACGCCGTAGTTGCCCGTGTCTTCCGAGGCCCGGTTGTCCATGACGTCGCGCCCCTGGAGGAAACGGTCCCAGACGCCGTCGGCCAGGAGGATATAGCCGATGCCGCTGTCCGTCGAGTACGGGATGAGCGTACTCAGATAGCGGTCCTTGCCGTGGAAGGTACCGCGCAGCTGAACCGAGTCGCTGGCCAGGTACTGCTGCTTGCGGATGAAGGCGACAGGGTCTTCCTGCGGCGGCAGGATCATGGATGACAGGATCATCGGTTCCGGCAGGCTGACATTGACGATGCCCGAAAAAAGCTGGTCCGGACGGACGACGGTCTCGTTGAGGCGCTGGCCGACGACGGCATAGTTATGAGCCGGGACGGTAATCTTATTGACCGTCATATTGCCTTCATAATACATGGTGGACAATTCCTTGCCAACCTGGTAGTAATCCGTGCTGGGCCGCGTGTACTGATAGCCCTGGAGGACGGCTTCCAGCGGATAAGGATGCGGGTTGTAGAGCATGGCTACGATTTTCCGGTTGTACGGATGCTGGTTGACATGATAGAAATAAAGGCGCACGTCGCCGCTGACCATATCCCCATAGAGGATACCGTCACCATCGGCGTATTCCGGACTGTCTGACAGCAGCAGCGTCCCCGTATCGACAGGGGCCGTCATGGAAATGGGCAGCATGCGCTGGGCGACGACGCGGTCCATGACCTCCGGATCGTCCACAGCCGGCAGGTCCGCCGCCAGGGCACTTGCCAAAGGCAGGCAGGCCGTCAGCAGGCCGGCTATATAAGTACATAGTTTCTTAAATTTCATCTTTTTTTTGACCTTCTATCTGTTTCGCTATATCAGCGATTTTTTTGAATCGGTGGGACAAGCCGGATTTCGTCAGTCCCGACTGGGCCGCCAGCTCGCTCATGGACGCTTCCGGATTGGCCATGCGCAGTTCCGCCGCTTCCCGAAGCTTCGGGGACATGCGCGGATACAGGCCCGATTCCTGGATACAGGTAATGGCCCGGCGCTGGCGGACAGCGGCGTCGACGGTCTTCTGAAGATTGGCCGTTTCGCAATTGACGACGCGGTTGACGTTATTGCGCATCCCCTTGACGACGCGGACGCTTTCAAACTTGAGATAAGCCTGGGCCGCGCCGATATATTGCAGGAACTGGGACACGCCATTTCCCTCTTTGATATATACGAGATAATCACCCTTGCGGTCTGTCGTCTTGGCCGGCAGATGGAAGCGGCGCATGATTTTCAACAGTTTTTCGGCAAAGGCCGCATTGCCCGTCACCAGTTCCAGGTGATAGTCCCCTTTGGGCTGGTTGACGGAACCGCCGCCCATGAAAGCGCCCCGCAGGAAAGCCCGCTGGCAGTCGGCCTTGCGGAGATCGATGGCGGAAAATTCCGCATCCGTCGGAAATAAGGACAGGTCCCGTAAGATGGCCGTGCTCTCCGGCGACGGCGTCACCCGCAGGATGTAATAGTTCTTCTTGCGCAGGCGCAATCCCTGGCGGACGCGGACTTCCGGCCGGACCGTAAAGGATTCCATCCACATCTTCAAAGCCTTGCGGGCGACGGCATTATTGGACGTACTGAATTCGATGCCGATGGTCCCGCGCGATCCGAGGATGAGGGACCCGCCCATGCAGAGCAGCGCCGCCAGTTCGGCAAAGCGGCAGGCAGCATTTTCCGGCTTGCAGTGGGCGATTTCATTCTTCACTTCTTCTGCAAAAGACAAAAGATGCCGCCTCCTAACGATGGGTAAATGTGTAACGTTTCAAATAGTAATGCAACAGTTCCGGCGATAAGTCGGTCCGCAAGGCATTGATCAGGTCGAAGAGGACGTTGGCCAGCTTCTTCGTATCGTGGGTGGCACTGTTTTCCTTGTTGATGAGATCCGACAGGATGAGCGTCGCCCCGGCCTGGCTGACTTCCTTCTTGTCGATGATGACCGGATGGGACCCGGTGGCGACATAGCGCTGGAGGACGGCCGGATCGACGTCACCGTTGTTGGCGATGACGAAGTCGATGACCCTGCCGCCGGCCTGGCGGTTGATGGCCTTGACGTGGTCGGATACGGTGTAATCATCGGTTTCTCCGGGCTGGGTCATGACGTTGCAGATATAGATTTTCGGCGCCTTGCTGGTGCGGACGGCCTGGACGATATCGGGCACACAGAGATTGGGCATGATACTCGTATAGAGGCTGCCCGGTCCGAGGACGATGGCGTCGGCTTCCTGGATGGCCCGGACGGCGGACTGGATGGCCTTGGGATGTTCCGGCGTCGTAAAGACGCGCTTGATCTTGCCGTGGGCATGGGGAATCTGTGATTCCCCTTCGACGATGCGGCCGTCGGTCATTTCAGCGTTGAGGCGTATCTTTTCCGCCGACGACGGGATGACCTTGCCGCGGACGCGCAGGACTTTGCTCGTCGCATCCATGGCTTCTTCGACGTCGCCCAGGACTTCGATAAGGGCGGCAATGAAGAGATTGCCGAAGCTGTGGCCCGTCAGGTTGCCGGAGCCGCCGAAGCGGTGGGCAAAGAGCTTTTCCATGAGCCCTTCCTTATCGGCCAGGGCGACCAGGCAGTTGCGCAGGTCACCAGGCGCGATGATATCCAGGTCCTGGCGGATACGGCCCGTCGAGCCGCCATCATCGGCAACGGTGACGACGGCCGTCAGATTATAGGTCTTGGCCTTGAGGCCGCGCAGCATGACCGACAGGCCCGTGCCGCCGCCGATGACGACGACCTTCGGCCCTTTGGACAGCTGCAGGTTGGAGAAGATCAAGTCGCTGAGGTTCTCCGATTCGCCGGGCATGACGACGCCGATCATGGTGCGGATCAGGCGCCGCGTGGCCCAGGCCATGACGACCAGCCCCAGGAGGATGACCAGGATGCCCAGACTGGCCAGGATGGTATAGTTATAATGGCCGGTCATTTCGTAGAGCAGGCGGAAAGCCCATTCTTCCAATTCTCCCAGCCATTGGTAGTTAAAGGTCAGGATAATGCCGAAGCTGGAACACATCATGCCCAGGCCGAAGAGAAAGAGCCATCGCTTGATGTGCAAGCCCGGATGCAGCCATTTCATAAAACGCATGACAGCACCTCCTACGCTTCGCCTTCGTACCCCGGCGCATCTTCTTCGACGTCGTTCTTCTGGATATCCCGGTGTTCGATGGATACGTCGACACCATTATCCCGCAAATGCTTATACATGGCTTCAGCCATACAGACACTGCGGTGCATGCCGCCGGTGCAGCCGACAGCGATGACCAGCTGGCTCTTGCCTTCCCGTTCGTAGTTGGGCAGGAGGAAGTCGATCATGTCGAACCACTTTTCCTTATACGTCTGGGTAATGGGGAAACTTTCGACATAGTCGCGCACACAGGGCACGCGGCCCGATTTATGGCGGTATTCATCGATATAATACGGATTGGGCAGGAAGCGTACATCTTCGACGATGTCCGCGTCGATGGGCATGCCGTGCTTGAAGCCGAACGAGACGACCGTGACGGTCATGTTCTTCTTGCTGTCCGTAATGGCATAGCGCTTGACCAGGATTTCCTTGAGCTGTTTCGTCTTGAGGTTCGACGTGTCGATGATGAAATCCGCTTTCTGGCGCAGGCTGGCCAGGCGCTTTCGTTCTTCGGCGATGCCCTGGCTGATGCGGCCGTGCGGGGCCAGGGGATGGACGCGGCGCGTTTCCTTGTAACGCCGTACCAGGGCCTGGTCAGAGGCTTCGATGAAGACGATTTCGTAGGAAATGCCTTCGGCCTTGAGGTCTTTCAGGCACTGGCTCATGGCATCGAAAAATTCACCGCCCCGGATATCGGCGATGAGGGCCACGTGGCGGACCCGTTCGCCGCCTTTGATGCATAATTCCGCGAATTTAGGAATCAGGACCGGCGGGATATTGTCGATGCAGAAATAGCCGATATCTTCCAGTACCTGGACGGCATGGCTCTTACCGGCACCGGACATGCCGGTGACAATGATCAAATGAAAATGGTCCATAAGAACCTCCTATTTTAAATGAGTTATAATACAAATTTCTCGACAGCTGCGGCGACACCGTCGTCGTCGTTGGACGCCGTGACATAAGCCGCTGCGGCCTTCACTTCTTCGGCGGCGTTGGCCATGGCTACGGGGAAACCGGCAGCCTTCAGCATATCCAGGTCGTTCTGGGAGTCGCCGAGGGCCATGATTTCATCGGTCCCGATGCCGTAGAGCTCGCCCAGGCGGCGGATGCCCTCGCCCTTGTCGACGCCCTGGGGCATGATTTCCAGGAACGTCGGCGCCGAGAAGAGGACATTGAACCGGCCGGGAAAGGTCTTTTCGATGAGGGCCTTGCGGGCGACGAGGTCGTCGTGTCCGCCCCGGCTGAGGAGCTTGTTGCAGTCGCCCTGGACGTGGTAAAAGTCATCGCCGCAGATGCAGGCCTTGCTGTGCGTGATCCGTTCATAGTCGCGGATCCACTCGTCGTCCCGGGCTGCGCGCAGGACGTCGTCGATATAGGTCTGGAGCTGCCAGCCCCGGCGGCGGGCCAAATCGGCCAGTTCCTGCGCCCATTCCCTGGGGATGACCTGCTGGAAGAGAATCTTCTTCGATTCCAGCGTCTCGATGAGGCCGCCGGCAAAGAGCAGCAGCGGGCTGTCGCCCAGCCCCAGCCGTTCTCCGTATGGCCGGGCCGTCTGGTACATGCGGCCCGTGGCGATGGCGACGACGACGCCCTTATCGCGGGCGGCCTGCAACGTCCGCACCGTCCGGTCCGACACGCTGCCGTCACTGCGCAGGAGGGTCCCGTCGAGGTCGATGGTGATCATCTTAATGGCCGGCACCGAGGGTTCCCTCCTTCCAGTCGAATACGACGCCCTTCGGCGTCTGATTGGCTTCCTGCGCCGCGTCGGTGACATATCTCAGGTCATCGGCATAGCTCTGGGCCAGCTTATCGATTTCCTGCTGCTGGTCTGCCGTAGCCCGGCTGCGGTTCTTCATGGCCGTCGCGATCATTTCCGTCACTTCATAGCGGGTCAGATTATACGACGGGGCGAACCGCTCCATCGGAGCCCCGGTCAGGCCGGCCTTGGACAGGTCATAGACGGCCTTGTATTCCCACGTATGGCGGTCGACGGCGTCGAACTGGTTCGGCGCGTAGGGATTGTAGGCCAGGACCGTGCCCAGGCCCAGGCAGCACCAGGCTGCCAGTAAAAGAAAGAGTCTTTTCATGATGGTCCCCCCTCTATAAACAAATATACTCCCTGCCGGGTCTAACGTGCGTCATACCTGAAAGAGAGCATATCCAGAAAATACGTATTATTTGGCTTTGTTGGCGTCCTTTTCGGCGTCCTTGCCGTCGTGGCTGCCATGGTCGGGTACGGCTTTCTGTGCCGCTTCGGCCGAAACGGCGACAGCAGCCGCTGCCGGCTTGACGGCAACAGCCTTATCCGAAGCGACAGGTGCCGCCGCTTCGCCGTCGAGGGCCATATCGTCGAGCAGCTTGAGCTGGCTGGTCAGGATAGCGCGGCATTTGGCACGGTATGCCCCGGTCTGGGCTTTGAGCTTTTCCCATTCCTGCTGGGATTTCTGCAGATTCATCATCGTTTCGTCGAGCATCTGCTTCTTCTTGCTTTCCGCTTCCTGCAGGATGAGGTCGGCTTCCTTACGGGCCGAGACCTTGACATTTTCTGCCGTCTGCTGGGCCAGCATGAGCGTACTGTTCATGGTCGCTTCCATCTTTTCGTACTGCGTCAGCTTATCCTGCAGGCTGTCGCAGCGTTCCTTCAATTCGCAATATTCCCGGTATACCTTTTCGTAGTCGCCGGCGATGTTGTTCATGAAGGCATCGACGTCTTCCTCGCTGTAGCCGCGGAAGCCGCGTTTAAATTCTTTGTTGTGAATATCCATTGGTGTAAGCATGGCATTTCCTCCGTATGAAAAAGGGAATCACATATACCGCTTCAGCAAGACGCCGATACGGCCCTTTCTCGACGTACCCGTAATCTCGGCCAGTTCCATCCGGCCCTTGCCGCGCAGCGAAATGACATCGCCCTCACTGACGTCCTGGCTCGGCCCCTTGGCAGGCTGCCAATTGACCTGGACCCGGTCGCCCTTGATGGCTTCGGCCGCCTTGGTACGGGAAATGCCAAAGCCCGATGAGGCAATGGCATCGAGGCGGAGCGATGCAACAGTGGTCTTGATTTCCTTAACCTTTTCCTGGCGCGGCGCGATGTCTTCCAGGGGCATCTCTTCGATGGCAATGGATACCATAGCGATTTTTGTGAAATTCTGCTGTAAATAGGGGACGAGCTTCGTATCTGCCAAAAGGATGGCACCGGCCTCCTGCATGATGATGTCGCCGAAGCGTTCCCGGCCGACACCGAGGCTCATGAGCGAGCCCAGGACGTCGCGGTGCCCCAGGAGCCGGTAGCGGTCATCCCAGGACAGACGGCAGGCCGTGATGCCGAAATCGACAGGCCCGTCGTAATCGGCGCTGACAAAGGCCAGTTTGACCCGTTCAGCCCCTTCGTAGCCGCCAAAGGTCCGGAGGACCAGGGACGGCACATGGGCCTGGATGGTCTCGCCGATCTGGACGGCGCCGGGAGATACGAACTCGCTGACAGCATAAGGACGGCCCTTGGCCGTGCTGTCAGCCAGATCGATAAGGCGGGCAGCGAGCTCGCCATTATCGGTCCCCTGATAATAACGGATAATCCGATCTCTGTTCTTCAAGATAATCCCTCAATTACTAGTGCTGCGGCGTGTTATTGCCGTTGCTGTTATTGTTGCTGCCGCCATTCCAGGACAGGGGCGGCGTGTTGAAATCGCCGTAATCGTCGCGTTTGCCGTGATCGACGGTGACGTTGCTCGGTACGCAGAGGAAGATTTCCTTGCCGACCTTCTGGATGTTGCCGTCAAGAGCATACGTAGCGCCGCTGACGAAATCGACGACGCGTTTGGCGATGTCGTCCGGCGTCGATTCGAAGTTGATGACGACAGGCTTGCGGTCGCGGATGTAATCGGCAATGCTCTGCGAATCATCAAAGGTTTCCGGTTCGACGATGACCATGCGCAGCGGTTTTTCCTGCGGTGCTGCATAGTTGACGCTGGAACGGCGCGGAGCTACGGCCGGCGTGCGGCGCGGCGGACGTTCTTCTTCCATTTCTTCTTCGTCTTCGTATTCGTCCGTTTCAAATTCGTCGTCTTCGTTGACGCCGCCTACAGTACCTACTAATTTATCCCAAACTTTCTTTACTCCCATGGTGAATACTCCTCCTTAGTAATTACGGGGCCCAAAGATCGCCGTACCTACGCGGACGACATTGGCGCCTTCTTCGATTGCTATTTCAAAATCATGGGTCATGCCCATAGACAGGTAACGGATCTGACCTTCCGGAAACTTTGGCTTCATGTCTTCGTACAAAGCGTGGGCAATGCGGAATACAGGCCGTACATCCTCGACATTGTCGTAATTCGGGGCGATACACATGAGTCCCAGGACGCGGACGTGTTCCATACCCTTGGCCAGTTCGCACATAGCCGGGAAGTCCTCTACTTCCATACCGAATTTACTTTCTTCGCGGGCCACATTGACCTGCAGGAGAATATCCTGTACCTTGCCGATCTTGCCGGCTTCCTTATCCACAGCTTTGAGCAGGTGTTCCGAATCGATCGAGTGGATGAGGTCGAAGTGTTCGACGGCATGCTTGGCCTTGTTGGTCTGCAGATGACCGATCAAGTGCCAGGTCAAATGGTTATCCGGAAAGGCTTCCAGCTTCTGGAGTGCTTCCTGGACCCGATTTTCACCGACGTCCGTGACACCGCATTTGGCGGCTTCTTCCATCATTTCTACGGGATGATTCTTCGTAACTGCGACAAGCGTAATTTTGTCAGTTCTGCCGACACGGGCAGCTGCATCGGCAATTCTCTTATTTACTGCCTCAAGATTTTCCTTAATCAAGCCTATCCCTCCGTAGTGCATGTGATTATATATATTTATAAAACATTACACTTCTTTTATTATATATAGTTAAGGCTATAAAAGCTAGTCATATTTAAAAATTTGTCCCATCTGCTTTTCAAAGGACGGCAAAGGCCCCCATGCGGCCCGTATGGCCGCCATCGCGGCGGTAGGAAAAGAACTTATCCGCTTCGGAAAAGGCACAGCTCGTCGTGACTTCCACGTGGTCCGGCGCGAGGCCCGCTTCCAGCAGGAGCAGGCGGTTGGCCTGCCACAAATCGACGGACCAGACGCCGTCAGTCTCGCCGGCACAGGCGGCGTAGTCCGGGCCCAGGCGGCGGAAGGCCATGGCCGTGTCTTCGCTGACCTGGTAATGGGACCGGGAAATGGAAGGCCCGACATAGGCCAGAAGGTCCTTCGGGTCCGACCCGTAGGCCAGGCGCATGGCAAAGACTGTCTTGGCCGCCAGGCGCTGCACCGTACCGCGCCAGCCATCGTGGATGACGGCGACGGCCTGCTTCACCGGGTCGTAGACGATGACCGGCACGCAGTCGGCGATGCAGAGCAGGAGCGGCACGCCGGGAAGGTTTGTCATGATGGCGTCCGTATGGGCCAGGGCGTCGGCATAACTGCCGGCACCGCAGCCGATTTCAGCCGGTCCGACGGCGACGACGTGGTCTTCATGGGTCTGCTGGGCCGTCGTCAGCTTCTGCAGGGAATAGCCCAGGAGCGCGCAGAGGCGGCGCCGGTTCTCCAGGACGTCCTTGGGCCGGTCACCGACGTGAAGGGCCAGATTGAGCGATGTAAAAGGCGCTTCGCTCACGCCGCCGCTCTTGCCGGTCACGCCGTGGCGCAGGCCGGCCCCGGCCAGGAGGGTACTTTCTTCCCAACAGATTCCGTTTTTATGTTCTACCCACTTCGTCATGATGACCTCCGCAAATATGGCAGCGCCGGCAGCCGTCGAAACAGGGAATCGTAAATTCGCCGGTCTCGGCCTTCTTCAGCTCGTCCGTCAGGTACGTCGGCACCAGTCCCGTGTCGATCGTATCCCAGGGCATGACGGCATCGGTCGGACGCTGGTCATATAAAAATCCTTTAATATCGAAATGAAGTTCCTTGGCCGCCCGCTTCCAGCCCTTGACGCCGCCGTACTCATGGGCCTTGACCAGGAGGTCGCCGACGCGGCGGTCGCCCCGGGACAGGACGCCCTGGATATAGGCCGAACGCAGGGGCTCGATGAGCAGCTCGATCTGCTTGTCCTTCAGAGCCTTCTTGAGGAAATTGAGCCGTTTCTCGACGACTTTCTTTTCCGTCATGGCCATCCACTGGAAGGGCGTGAAGGGCTTGGGGATGAAGGGGTTGATGCTCAGGGTGATGCGGCTCAGGTTGCCGATGGCCGCCATGTGCTGCTGGACGCGGCGGGTCATGTCGACGATGCCCTGTATATCGTCATCGTTCTCCATGGGCAGGCCGACCATGATGTACATGCGCACGTGGCGGATGCCGGCGGCCGTCGCCAGGTCGATGGACTGGAGCAGGTGCTCCTCGGTAATGCCCTTGTTGATGATGTCCCGCATGTGCTTGCTGCCCGCTTCCGGCGCCAGGGTGATCGTCTTCTGTCCGCTTTCGGCCAGTCCCTTGACGATAGTCGGCGTAATCGAATCGGCCCGCAAGGACGCGCAGGAAAAAGCCAGGCCCTGGTCGCGGATGAAGGTGACCAGTTCGTCGATGTAGGGATAATCGGAAATGGCTGCCCCCATGAGGCCGATTTTCTTGCCCAGCTCCTTGCCGCGCAGGACGGCAGACTTCACATAGTCCAAGGGGCGGACGCGGGGCCGGCGGTAACAGTATCCGGCCATGCAGAAGCGGCAGTGACGGCCGCAGCCCCGGGCAATCTCGATGAGGTACATGGCGCCGAACTCCGTATTCGGCGTGGCGATGACCGTCTCGGCTGGTTGGTCCAATTCATGCCATTGCCGTTCGACCTTGGCTGGGATGCCTTCTTCCGGGACGATGCGCACGACATGGCCGTCATCATCGTATTCGTGACGGTACAAAGACGGCACATAGACACCGGGAACGTGGATGGCCAGATAGCGCAGCAGTTCATGACGCCCCAGGCCCCGGGCCTTGCCTTCCCCATAAGCATCGAGGAAGGAATGGATGAAGTGTTCCCCTTCGCCGACCAGGACGACGTCGACGAAGGGCGACAGCGGTTCGGCATTGAAAAAGGCGACGGGCCCGCCCATGACGACGAGCGTATCCTCATCGCCGCGGTCAGCTGCCAGGATGGGGATACGTCCCATTTCCAGGATCTTCGGCACGTTGAAATAATCCATTTCAAAACTGACCGATAAGCCGAGGATCTCAAAATCCGACAGGGGCCGGCGGTTCTCCAGGGAAATGAGCGGTTCCCCCGTCTTGTCGAAGACCTTCATGAGGTCCTTGTCCGGCAGGAAGGCCCGTTCACAGAGCCAGTCCTCGCGGCCGTTCACTTCGCGGTAAATGATCTGCATCCCCAGATTGCTCATGGCCACGTCGTACGTATTGGGATAACAGATAGCCATGGCGTGACGCGTCCCGAACGGATAGCATACGGCTCCCGTTTCCTGGGCCATCAAATCATCCAGGGCCTTTTCGACTTGCCAGCTCATGTATACACCTCCCCTTTCGTTCATCCTTTATAGGTAACCTATATTGTATCACAGAATGTCCCGATGGGCCAGCAGCGTCTTGCATCGCCTTCCCCATCGTGGTATGGTATTAATTGATGTAGGGGCCGCTCAAAAGAGCGGCCCGCAGGTCGCCGTTCGCAGGCCGCAGGCCGCAAAGCCTCCCCTCATAGGGTAGGTGGCCCAACAGGCCGGAGAGGTTGAATTTCCGCACACTACTTCAAAAGCAACCTCTCAGTCAGCTTCGCTGACAGCTCTCCTATGAGGCGAGCCTTTTGAAAGACCCCCACGGACCGCTTCCGTAGGGGCCGTCCCAAAGGGCGGCCCGCTTATTTCATAAAAAAGGAGTCCTCTTCATGGAAAAAGTCCTCTTCGTCGCCCTGGGCGGCGGCATCGGCGCAGGCTTGCGCTATTTACTCACGGAACTGGCCAACCTTCACGGCGGCGCCTTCTTCCCATACGGCACCGTCCTGGCCAATATCATCGGTTCCTTCTGCATCGGCGTCTTCTTCGTCTTCTTCTCCGAAAGCAGCAACCTGCCGCCGGTCGTCAAACTCTTCTTCGTCACAGGCATCCTCGGCGGCTTCACGACCTTCTCGACGTACAACATGGAACTCCTCACCTTCGTCCGCACCGGCGACCTCTTCCCGGCCCTGGCCTACTTCTCCTTCAACGTCATCGGCGGCTTCGTCTGCTGCTGGCTAGGCTTCGCCACGGGCAACGCCTTGTGGGGATAGTGTTAGTGGTTCGTGGCTAGGGGCTCGTAGTAAAGCCTCCCCTCATAGGGGAGGTGGCCCAACGGGCCGGAGAGGTTGAATTTCCGCACACTACTTCAAAAACAACCTCTCAGTCAGCTTCGCTGACAGCTCTCCTATGAGGCGAGCCTTGGGAAAGGCCCCCTCAGACCGCAGGCCGCAAGCCTCCCCTCATAGGGTAGGTGGCCCAACGGGCCGGAGAGGTTGAATTTCCGCACACTACTTCAAAAGCAACCTCTCAGTCAGCTTCGCTGACAGCTCTCCTATGAGGCGAGCCTTGGGAAAGGCCCCTCAGACCGCAGGCCGCAAGCCTCCCCTCATAGGGGAGGCGCCCCAACGGGCCGGAGAGGTTGAATTTCCGCACACTACTTCAAAAGCAACCTCTCAGTCAGCTTCGCTGACAGCTCTCCTATGAGGCGAGCCTTGGGAAAGGCCCCTCAGACCGCAGGCCGCAAGCCTCCCCTCATAGGGGAGGTGGCCCAACGGGCCGGAGAGGTTGAATTTCCGCACACTACTTCAAAAGCAACCTCTCAGTCAGCTTCGCTGACAGCTCTCCTATGAGGCGAGCCTTGGGAAAGGCCCCCTCAGACCGCAGGCCGTAAAGCCTCCCCTCATAGGGGAGGTGGCCCAACGGGCCGGAGAGGTTGAATTTCCACGCGGTGATTTAAAAACAACCTCTCAAGGGAGCAAAAAAGGCGCTGTCGCATGAAGACAACGCCTTTTTGAGTTTGAAGTTTGAAGTTGAAAGTTTGATGTGGATGGGACAAACTTTAAAAGCCATTGCCTCAAACATCATACATCAAACCTCAAACATTTAAGAAAAAGGGCCACGCATGATGGCAAAAGCCTTCGTGCGACAGCCCCCTTTTTTACTTTAGGCCGATACGCTCCTAATGCTGTGCCGGTGCGCCGACAGTCTTGGCTTCTTCTACGAGGCCGTCTGTTGCGATGGCTTTCTTGGATACGAAGCTGATGCCGCAGAAAGTGACGGCGCAGACGATCCATTCGGCATAGATGACGTGCGGCAGTACGCGGACAGCCGGTACGAACATCCAGGCGACGAGGACGATGATGGAAGCCAAAATCGTGTAGAACGCAGCCTGTCTGGAGCAATATTTCGGTGCATACATGGTCATGAGGACGATGACTGCGAAAGCCGTCATAAGCGACAAGCCGGCCATGAGGGTCGAAATGATGCCGCTAATCGTCAAGGCAAAGCCTAAGGTCAGCAGACCCAAGAGCAGGACCGAAATACGGGTAACGGTCATGTATTTCTTATCGGACATATTGGGATCGATGAACTGTTTATGAATATCATGGGAATACAGCGTCGCAGCCGACAGCAGGAGATTGCAAGCCGTGCTGACATCGGCAGCCCACAGCGAAGCCAAGGTCACACCGGCCAGCCAGGGATTGAGGGACATGATGAGTTTCGGCAAAGCCGTCGTCGGCGAAATAGCCGGATACATTTCGGCAGCGATGACGCCGAGGAGTGCTGCGATGAAGCCAACGGGCAGCATGACCAGGCCGCCAATGATGAAGCCTTTGCGGGCCGTCTGGACATCCTTGGCACCCAGGGAAATCTGGATGATAGCCTGAAGCGAAACATTGACCGTAATGAGGACGACGATCCACGTGACAATAGTCATGGAGCCGACACCGCTGATGAGGTCCATGGACGTAATGGACGGAGCCTGGATAGCGACGACGTCGATACCGCCGGCCATGCCCAGGATAAGGAAAGCAGCGACGGTAATACCGATGTACTGCAAGGTAACATTGAGGACGTTAGACTGGCTGGCCGACCACATACCACCGATGAGGGTAATGCCGATGAAGACGACGGCACTGGTGAGCATCCCCGTAACCGGCGTGAAGATGTTCGGCATCAAAGCGGCCAGGATAGCGCCGCCGGCGACGTACTGCAAGCTCATGATGACCAGCTGGACCAAAACCTGACAGCCAATACCGGCAACCATGCTGCGGCGGTCATAATACCGTTCCAACAATTCCGGCACCGTCGTAATGTTGAGCTGACGATACTTCTTGGCGACCGTCAGGCCCATGACGATGGCCCCGATGCCCCAGGCAGCCGTATACCAACCGGCCGACAGCCCGACTTTGTAGGCCTGTTCGGCAACGCCGATAGTCGAAGCCCCGCCGACAGCCAGGCCGACGATAGACACCATGATGAGGGGCGTCGTCAATTTACGGCCAGCCAATACGTAAGCTTCCGTCGAAGCGGCAGCCTTATGCTTGACATACCAGCTGATACCGAAGAGAACGCCGATGTACACTAAAATAATGAAGACTTGAATCCCTGTGGTTCCCATAGTAAAAAACTCCTCTCTGAAATACTTTCCCGAAAAAAAGCCGCCCCTCACAAAAGGGACGACTCAGTCGCGGTACCACCCAATTTATCGATATATGGATAAAAAAAGAGTGGTACGCCAGGGACGGAAGATTCCGCGGTACCACCCTAATTATCTCGAATCGATCAACTCATGGCCGTATAACGGCAGCCGTCCCGGTACAGCCTACTCACGTTCAGCCGTACAGTTCAGGAATGAACTTCATGCCCTCTCCCCTGTCCCCTCACACCAGCCGGGGACTCTCTGAAAAGCTCAAAGACACTACTTTTTTCCATCACAACTGTTATCAGGAAATCTGTTGTTGACCATGATTATACAGGAAAATAAAATAAAGTCAAGGAAAAAGTAACGAAAAAATGTAAAGAAAATCACGTAAAACGTACTACGAATCAAGTAAAACGTGAGACTTGAGAACCAAAACAATTTCTGTGTTTTTATGCGACTTATAGTGATAACGAAACAATTTCCCCAACACCGGCAATGACGCCAGAATGGGTACCTTGCGGAAATGCTCCACCTCTTCCCGGCGGATCAGACCACCAATGACCAAGGGCTCGCCATCGCGCAGACGCACGACCGTCCGGGCCTGGCGCGTCGCAATGCGGTAGGCCTTCATTTCCGGTACAAAAACAGGCGTACTCACTTCCGCCACCAGCTGAGCTGTCACCGAGTTATCCGGATGGATCTGCGGAGTATAGGTCAATTTTATGCCCGCCTCTTCGTAAGTCGTGCTCACAGCCGTCTCCTTGCCGGACAGATGCTCCGTCTGGACGGGAACCTTATCGCCGATGAGGATGTGCGCTTCCCGGCCATTGCTGGCCACCATATGCGGCGAAGCCAGAATCTGAGCCCGTCCCTTTTCTTCGAGGGCGTGGATTGTCCCGGTCAGGGAAAAGACATCGTGGTCCGCTCCGCCTTCCACCGTCGACCAATTCCATTCCATACCGGTCTGTTTCAACAGGCTGTCATCGACGGAGGCGACCTCTACAGAAACATCAACTTGCCGCGCCGGCACATCGAGGCGCTTCACCAGGGAATGAACAGCGGCCTGCACTTGGTGGGTCCCGCCGACGACGAGGGTATTCGTATCACTATGACAGCGCACATCGGCTTCCGGTACCGCCGCCTGGACAGCTTCTTTCAAAACGGCCGGGTCGGCATAGCGCAGAGACCAGGTGTGGAACGTCTTGACGCCTTTTCCCGCTTTGGGTCCGGTCATCGTCCGGATAGGTCCGGATTTTTCATAGTACAAGCCTTGGCTGTCGGCAATAGCCTGCAAGGCCTCTTCCAAGGTGACATCGTGGAGGTTCATCGTCAATGCCCCCTGCACGCTGTCATCGACGACGAGATTGATATTCCCTGACCTGGCCAGTCCTTCCAGTACCGTCCGCGTCGGCACATCCTGGACCTGTACATCGACGGCTCCCGCTGTCCAGGGACAAAGGCAACAGACGCTGACAGCCAGCCACTTTTTCCATTCATTCACAACCATCCCTGCCTTTCCTTACAAAGGAATTTCAAAAACCCGTCCATCCCGCTGCAGGCTGGTGGCCTGACGGTTGACGTAGGCGACATACCAGCCGTTCCACCATTCACCGGCAGCACACGTCGCCGTCTGTCCCTGCCATTTCAAAATGACCAAGTGAATATCTCCTTCATGGACGGCGCCGCAAACGACGGGCAGCGCCCATTCTTTCTTCTCTTTTTCAGGTTGTTGCTTTTCTTCTTTAGGCGCAGCTGGCGGTACCTCTGGCGGTATCGCTTCAGGAGCAACAGTCTTCTTCGGCAGACTGCTGGCAAACAAATCGGGTAAGGGCTGGTAGCGCAAGGCCGGTCGGACATCATAGACAAGATTTTCGTTGCCATGCTCCCGTTTTCCTTCGTCATGGGTAGAAAAAACGGGATGCGACCCAGCTTCATGCTGAGCGGCATCCCGTTTCGTGTATTCTTGTCCTTGCGACGGCTCGTCCCACCACATCCAGATGGCGCCAAGGCAGACAAATATCCCCATATAGGGAAGCCATGTCTTGCGATGTTGAACGATACCGTTCCTTACCCTTTGCAGGACGGATAAGACCTTATTTCTTATCTCCATAGCCCTGCGGATGATGCTGATGCCAATTCCAGGCATCGGCAATGATTTGTTCTACGTTGCTGTGTGTCGGCTGCCAGCCTGTGACGCGGCGGATCTTTTCGGATCCGGCGATGAGGATGGCCGGGTCGCCGGCGCGGCGCGGTGCTTCTTCGACTTTGAAGTCTTTGCCGGTGACTTTCTTGGCGGCTTCGATCATTTCACGGACGCTGAAGCCGTTCTGAGAGCCTAAGTTGAAGTACTGCGATTCTCCCCCTTCGGCGAGGTACTTGAGGACCCTTACGTGGGCGTCTGCAAGGTCTGTGACGTGGATGTAGTCACGGATGCAGGTGCCGTCGGGCGTGGGATAGTCGGTGCCGAAGATTTTGATGCTGTCCCGCTGGCCCAGGGCCGTCTGCAGGATCAAGGGGATGAGGTGTGTTTCCGGGGTATGGTCTTCCCCGATGGTGCCGCTTCCATCGGCCCCGGCCGCATTGAAGTAGCGCAGGGCCACGTAGCGCAGGCCGTAAGCCCGGCTGAACTGGGCCAGCATGGTTTCGATCATGAGCTTGGTCTGGCCGTAGACGTTGGTCGGATGGTAAGGCATGTCTTCCGTAATCGGCGTCTGTTCCGGTTCGCCGTAGACGGCGGCCGTCGACGAGAAGACGAAGTATTTGACGCCGGCCCGGCGTACGGCTTCCAAGAGGCTGTATGAGCCGACGACGTTGTTATCATAGTAAATCGTCGGGTTTTCCATGGATTCGCCGACCTGGCTATGGGCGGCGAAGTGCATGACAGCGTCGATGTTCATGTCTTCCATGATGTGCTGTACCCGGTCGATGTCATGGATGTCGACGACGTAAAAAGGGATTTCTTCCGGGACGGCTGCTCGATGGCCGCGGGAAAGATTATCGATAACGACGACGTTGTGGCCTTGAGCCAATAAAGCTTTGACCGTGTGGCTGCCGATGTAGCCAGCGCCGCCTGTAACGAGAATATTCATTGAAAATCTGCCTTTCTTATATTATCATCTATTTTTCTTGTAATTTCTTCAGGCGGCCGCCGAGGAATTTCTTATAGACTTCGACGCCGGGCTGGTTGAAGGCGTCGACGTTGGCGTATTCGCCTTCGTATGCGATGGACAAGCAGAGCATGAACATCAATTCGCCCAGGTGATACGGTGTGAGGGCGGGCAGGATGTAGTTGGCGCTGGGACGGCCGTCACCGGCGAGAGCTTCGGCGTTGGAGCTGCGGGCGGCTTCCAGGATCTGGCTCAAGGGCAGGCCGCTGAAGGCAGCGAGTTTCGGGTATTCGTCATAGAGATGGGGGACCGTGACGTCGTCAGGCCAGTTTTCGACGGAGACGAACTGGACGACTTTGTCCTGCGGGCCTTCCTGGTGTTCCTGGGTCTGGGCGTGCATGTCCGTCGTACCGACGGCGACGATCGGCGTGCGGCCGTAGTTGACGACGTTGCCCTGTTTATCCAGGCGTTTGCCCAGGGATTCAGCCAGGAGCTGGATGTACCATTCGGACAGGGATTTCAGGTTGTCCGCATAGGGCATGAGGACTTCCAGGTCGCGGCCGTGGTTCTTGCCGGCCAGGAATTTGAGGACGCTGTTGAGCAGGGCCGGGTTCTGCCAGATATCCGGATTCTGGCAGGCGTGGTCCATGTCGCGGGCGCCGTCGAGGAACTGGCGGATATCGAAGCCCGTGAGGGCACCGACGATGAGGCCGACTTCGGAGAAGACGCTGAAACGGCCGCCGACGCCATCGGGAACGTAGAAGATGGGCCAGCCCGATTTCTTGGCCAGGCCGTGGAGCAATGTTTCTTTATCGCCACCGTCGTGGGGGTCCGTAACGGCGACCGTTTCCAGGGCAATGCCGGCGTCGTTCATGGCCTGTTTGAGGACCATGTAATTGGACATGGGTTCAATGGTCGAACCCGATTTGGAGATGACAACGGCCATGACCGTGTAGTTCGGTTTGGTGTGGCTATCGGCCTTGAGGAAATGAATGAGGCCTGTCATCTTATGGGAGTCGACGTTGTTGCCGGCAAAGAAGGCTTTCGGGAAGCCCTTGCGTTCTGCCGTGCTCTTGAGGTTCCAAAATTCGCCGCACTGGACGTCGAAGAGGACCTTGCCGCCGAGATAAGAACCGCCGATGCCGAGGAATACGACGGCGTCTACGCGGTTGCGCGTCGTCCGTGCCAGTTCTTCCAGGGCAAAGATGCGTTCCGGGCTGTTGATGTTGCCGTCTTCGATGTACGGCAGCTGCGGGAAGAGGACTTCTTCCGGTTCGCCGTCTTTCGAGAGATGGCCCGGCATGATACCGGTCTTGCGCATATTCATAACGGCTTCGTGGGCTTTTGTATAGACAGGCGCGAAAGCCTTTACTTCATCTTCAGTTACTGCATTGGGACCATAGAGGTTGGTTACGTCAAAAGTAAATCCAGAACGTAATTTCAATTGGGTCATGTGAGTTCCCTACCTTTCGATAGAATAATGTCTGATTCACGTATAAGGTCATTATAGCACAAAACGGGGCGCACGGGCTACCTCCTGGACGGGGACGGGCCCGATGTGGAAAAAGGACTTGTCGCATGACGACAAGTCCTTTTTTGCTGTAGGGGCTCGCACGTGGCGAGCCCGTTCATGTAAATGATTGATAACGGGATTCCCGCAAGCGGCTATGGCAACCTCTCAGACCGCCTTTGGCGGCCTGCGAATTGCGATTTTGCAATCAAAAATGCAGCATGGATTTTAGGAAGTTCTGGGTCCGTTCGTTCTGCGGGTGTTCGAAGACGTCTTCCGGTTTGCCTTGTTCCTGGATGATGCCGTCGGCCATGAAGATGACCCGGTCGGCGACTTCCTTGGCGAAGGCCATTTCGTGGGTGACGATGATCATGGTCATGTGTTCATCGGCGAGCTGTTTGATAGTCCGCAGGACTTCGCCGGTCAGTTCCGGATCGAGGGCACTCGTCGGTTCGTCGAAGAGCATGATGTCCGGGTCCATGGCCAGGGCGCGGGCAATGGCCACACGCTGCTGCTGGCCGCCGGAGAGGCGCGACGGATAGGCATCGCGTTTGTCCCAGAGGCCGACTTTCTTCAGGAGTTCTTCGGCCTTGGGCATGATGTCTTCGGTCTTCATCTTCTTGACGATGCGCGGCGCTTCCAGAATGTTATCCAAAACGGTCATGTGCGGGAAGAGGTTGAAGTGCTGGAAGCACATGCCCATGCGGCGGCAGATGGCCCGGACTTCGGCTGCCGGGGCATAGACGGCACGCTGGCTTCCTTCCGGCGTACTGACCATGGTCCGGCCGTCGACGACGATGGAACCGCTGTTAATCGTTTCCAACTGACAGAGACAGCGCAGGAAGGTACTCTTGCCGCTCCCTGACGGGCCGATGATGGAAATGACTTCCCCCGTTTCAACGTGGAGGGTAACGTCTTTCAAGACTTCGAGACTGCCGAAGGTCTTGCGGATATGGTCCATTTCAATAAAACTCATGATAATCCTCCTTATTCATCGTAAACGGCATAGCGTTTTTCCAGATATCCAAAGACCTTAGTCAGGATAAAGGTAAAGAACAGATAGAAGACAGCCGCTACCAGGAAGGCCGTCGTATCAAAGTCGCGCTGTACGATGGAACGGGTAATGCGCAGGATGTCGTTCATGGCCAGGATGTAGACCAGGGACGTATCCTTGAGGAGGTTGATCGTTTCGTTCGATACCGGCGGCAGGACGCGCTTGATGACCTGGGGCAGGATGATGCGGCGCATGGTCTGGACGTAAGTCATGCCCAGGACCTTGGCACCTTCATACTGGCCGCGGTCGATGGACTGGATGCCGCCGCGGAAGATTTCGGCAAAATACGCGGCGTAGTTGAGGACGAAGGCGATGATAGCCGCCGGGAAGGCCGGCAGTTTCAGGCCGTCGATGATGAAAGGCAGGCCATAGTAGATGAACAGGATCTGCAGCATGAGCGGCGTGCCGCGCATGACATAGATATAGGCGTACATGGCCTTGCGCAGGATGGCGATTTTGGAAATACGGCCGATAGCCATGAGGATGCCCAAGGGCAGGCTCAGGATGATGGTGATGATGAAAATTTTCAGGGTAATCTGAAGGCCTACGGCAACGGCAGGCACGATGTGAAATAAATAGTCCATGTTGGCTCCTTTTTGGGAATTAACACATATACGGCATAGGATTCACTTATATACGCAAGGCGGGCCGCCCTTTTGGGCGGCCCCTACATACGGTCCATAGGACCGTTGCAAACTGCGAACTGCGAATCTCCGCTTACTGTACTTTAATGGTAATATCTTCGTTAAACCACTTCTGGGACAACTTAGTCATTGTACCATCTTCGCTCATTTGTTTCAAGACGTCGTTGAGTTTATCCTGCAAGAGCGTATCTTCTTTGCGCATGCCGACGCCGAATTTTTCGTCGCCCATCTTGTCGTCGATGACTTTGAATTTGCCCGGCTTCTTGGCCATGTAGTAACGGCCGACGACGCTGTCGACGAGGATGCCGTCGGTACGGCCGATTTCCAGGTCCATGAAGGCATTGACGAAGTCACCGTATTTCTTGACTTCTGCCAGGGAATCCTTGAATTCGGCGTTCTTTTCCAGGGCGTCGATGGAACTGCTCCCTTCCTGGGTGCCAATGACTTTCCCTGCCAGGCCGGCCCGGTCGCTAACCGGCGAATCGGCGCGGACGACGAGGAGCTGAGCGTTATTCATATACGGCTTGGAAAAGGCAATCTGCTGAGACCGTTCGTCCGTGATGGTCAAGCCGTTCCAAAGCATGTCGACCTGTTTGCTCTTGAGGGCCGCTTCCTTGCTGTCCCAGTCGATGGGCTTAAATTCGACGGGGATGCCCAGGCGCTTGGACGCTTCCTGTGCCAGGTCGATGTCGAAGCCGACGAGCTGACCGCTGTCATCGCGGAAACCCATGGGCGGGAAGTTGTCGTCGAGACCGATGACGATCTTATCGGGCAGTTTCTGTGCTGCCTGTTTATCCGTATTGCCGCCGCAGCCGGCGATCATGGTAACGGCTGCGACAGCCAGGGTGCCCGCAGCCAGTGCTTTTTTCCAATTCATGTAAATTCCTCCTTACATCGTGACGTCGATGCCAAACCATTTTTCAGAAATCTTCTTCGACGTACCGTCGTTGTGCATATCTTCCAGTACCTTGTCGATCCGGGCCTTCAGTTCCGTGTCATCCTTGCGCATGCCGACACCGCTGGGGATGTCCGGATAGCCGACGTCGATGATGCGGAAGGGCGCGTTATTCTTCTTGATGAAGTAGGCAGCTGTCGTCTGGGCGACGACAACGGCGTCGATGCGGCCGACTTCCAGGTCCATGAAGGACGTGACGTTATCCGAATACTGTTTCAATTCCTTGAAGGAATCGCGCAGTTCCGGTTCGGCTTCGATGGCTTCCAACCCAGTGCTGCCCTGCTGGGTGCCGACGATCTTGCCGGCCAGGTCGGCCTTGCCCTGGATGGGCGAGTCGTTCTTGACTAACAGGATCTGCGGGCCGTTTTCATAAGGCCGGGAGAAGAGGATGTTCTGTTCCCGTTCCGGCGTGATGGACAGGCCGTTCCAGATGGCATCGATTTTCTTGCTCTTCAGTTCCGTTTCCTTGCTGTCCCAGTCGATGGGCTTAAATTCGACTTCCATGCCCAGGCGCTTGCTGGCTTCCTTGGCCATGTCGATGTCGAAGCCGACGAGCTCGCCGCTTTCATCATGGAATCCGAAAGGCGGGAAGTTATCATCGAGGCCGATGACGATTTTCCCCTTTTGAGCCGTCGCCCCCTTGTCGGTCTGTTTGTCAGCGCCGCACCCGGCGACGAAGGTTGCTGTCAGAAGTGCCGCCATGCCGGCAGCTGCGTATTTTCTCCATTCCATGATTATCCGCTCCCTTGAGATCATCTAGACGTACCGTTGTGTACAAGCCTTATTTTACTTTATTTCGTTAAAAAGATAAAGGCTTTAGGGTATAAAAAATCGGCATGTCTCCATGCCGATTTATGCATACCATACATATGACAGGCGCCGTCAGTGAGCGCTGTCGTCGTCATCGCGCTCATGGGCCTGCTTGATGCGGTCGATGATGCGCTGTTTGTTCCGCTTGGAGAGGAACTGCAAGTGGACCGGCAGGACGGCCAGCCCCCCTTCTTCGGCTTCGCCCAGCTGGATTTCCTGCCAGCTGTCACCGATGACGAAGATATCCTTATACGGGAGGAAGACGAGGCTCCGCTCTTCATGGAACTGATCGTCGTAGAACTCGCGGAGGGACCGGAACTGGCGGCGGACGACGAGGCCTTTCCGGGTGACGTAGCACATGACGTCGTCCTGGCGGTGGATGCGCCACAGGCAGAAAGCCAGGACGGCCCAGTTGTCGAGGTGCTCGACGAGGTGCTGTTCGCCCATCATAAGCCAGAAGAAATAGATGGCCACCAGGAGGAAGAGGACCTTCATGAAGACCGAGAACCACTTGGAGTTCTCATAGGCCGCCTCGACGGGACCGCAGCGGAAGCGCTTTTCCAGGTCCTCGTTTTTCATTTTCTCAGTTTCTTGCTCGTCTTCGGCGCCGTCTTGATGACGACGTTGCGGCCGTCTTTGACGACTTCCAGGGAGATGTCGCCGACGCCGTCCTTGAAGTAAGCCATCTTGATGTCCAACAGGATGGAGCCGACTTTTTCCTGGAGGTCATCCGTGAAGAACTGGCGGCGGAAGTCCGATGCGGTCTGCTTCTTGGCCGACTTTTTGGCCTGCGGCCGGCGGACGCTCACTTCGTCGTCTTCCCAGCCCGTCGTTTCAAAAGTCGCTTCTTCTTCAACGCCCTGGAACATGTCTTCAATGGAGCGGTTCTTGGGAATCTTATGTTTTGCCATGACAATCACCTACTTCTTTTCCATTTTGTCGGATTTTTCCGACGCTTCGTGCATACTATTAAGGGTAATCTTATTAAATTCTTCCGGCGTCTTGTACGTCGCAATCTTCTTGAAGCCGACGCGCAGGCGGCCCCGGTAAGCGGCTACGACCTTGTCGTCGTGGTTCATTTCGGCGATGTAGATTTCCTGGCCGTCGATGCCGATGAGGCGGAAGTTGCCGCTCGGCGAGATTTCACGCCAGCTGCTGGTCGCTCCGTCGAACATGTAGACGACGCCGGTCCTCAGGTTGTCGTAGAAGAAGGTATCCGAGTCGTAGAAGACGGCAATGCGGCCGATGTTTTCTGCCTGGACGTGGATGCGGCGCGTATCGTAGTTGGCATCGGTCCGGTAGATGCGGTATTTATTTTCGCCAACTTGGAGCTTCATGTAAACGACATTGGTCGCTGTCGAATAAGCGACATCGGTAATCTTGCTGTCGACCGGTGCGTCTTCGATAGGCGTATCGAGTTCGCGGTCCGGATAAATCGGGTTGTACTGGGCGATGTAGACGCCGTACTTGCCGTTTTTCCTGTCGCGGCCATAGGTAGCGAAAATAGCCAGGTTGCGGTCGGGCAGCCATTCAAAGAAAGAAACTTTACGGCCGTGGAGATTGATGCGCTGGGGATCGCTCTTCTTTCCGGCTTCGTAAATCGTGACCCTGTCGTCGACGATAGTCGCCATGAAGCGCTTGTCATAGGAATAGAAGCTGCGGCCGTTCGGTTCCGTCCCTTCGCCCATGGCTTCCTGCTGGTTCGTGCCGCCGATCTGGAAGTCCGACGTCGGCGCAAACAGGACCTGATCGAGATAGAGATAAATAGCAGCCTGGACGGCGATGCCTGCCAGAAAGACTGCGATGAACTTTCGTATTTTCATAGCCTGCCTCCTACTTGACGACGAACGCCGTCGGAATCATGCGTTCACCTAAGAGGTCCGCCGGTTTGTTGATGACTTTGCCGTTATAATACAAGGTCGAGCTGGAACCACCGTCCAGGTTGGCCGCGATGACCGCGCCTTCTTCATACATGATGTTCTGTATGTCACGCAGTGTCGCCCCGACAGAATAGCCGGGCTGGCGGCCGTCGATGACCAGGAACAGGACCGTCCCGTCCTTGCGCTGGCCGATGGCCGTGCGGGGACCGACGCCCCAGCCGCCGTCGCCGCGGGTAATCATCTTTTCACCGTTGACGATGAGGGCCGGCCCGAAGGAAATGCCTTCGACAACGTCTTTTTCTTTCAATTCGGCCTTGGAGTAATTGCCGACAATGAGGTTGCCATCCTTGGTGAAGCCGACAAATTCATTTTCTTCCTCGTCGGACGCATCCTGGCCGAGGAGATATTTGCCATCGTGGAGGATGAAGCCATAGGGCTGACGGCCCGTGCCGGTCCCGTTGGCATCGTAGAAGCCGCCGGCATTGATGGCAGCTACGGCGCCGACACGTTCGGCGATGCCGCTGGTCGTATCGCCCTTTTCATCCATGTTCTCAGCCGTCGCGACCTGTACGCGGTGCGGATCCGGGATTTCCAGCAGGAATCCCTTGAAACGGCTGGAATCGATATTCTTCAAAGTCAATGTCGAATCGGTACGGGCTTTGAATTTAAACAATTCCTGTTTCGGCGTCGAGCTGATGCCGCCCAGGATCTTGTCGATTTCTTCCTGCGAAAAGAGCCAGGTAATGTACTGGGGATGACGGCTCTTGAGGATGGCCCCGACGACGGTGCGCTTCAGATTGTCGAACGGTCCGAAGAGGACGACAAAAGGCGATGTCAAGGCGAAGAAAATGGCGACAAAGACAAAAAACTTACCGATTTCTTTTACGTGTTTCCTCATAAGTAACCTCGAAAATAATAAAGTTAGCGTTCTTCATAGTGCGGTGTCGTGACGCGCTGCTTGAAGTTTTCTATGTCGACGGCATTGCCGATCCAGATGCGCTTGACTGCATAGGGGTTGTCCCCGTATTTGGCCCAGCCTGGATCCATGGTGAAGGCCAGTTTGATGCCGGCTGCCTTCAACGCGTCGCCGGCGCTCTTCGTATAGCCGCCATAGGGATAGCAGAAATATTCGTTGGTAATGCCCAGCTGTTCCTTGAGTTCAGCCTGGCTCTTCTTGATTTCATCGGCAAAGGTACTGCCCGTCATGTCCGTCGCCCGTTCATGATGATGACTGTGGGACGCGATGGTCAGGCCGGCAGCCTTCATTTCTTTGACCTGCTGCCAGTTCAGGCGCGTCGCCTGGTCCGTATCATAGGTCGGCACGAAGACCGTCCCGGCAAAGCCGTATTCCTTCAAAACGGGCATGACGATGCTGTACGTATCGGGATAGCCGTCGTCAAAGGTAAGGACGACCGGCCGGACCGGTACGGGCTTGTCGTGGACCATATAGTCGTAGAGCTGATCCATGGTGATGGGATGGAAATCATTGTCCTTCAAGAACTTCATCTGTTCCCGGAAGTGCGATTCCAAGAGGACCGCGTCGTTGTCCGGCACATCGCCGATCATGTGGTACATCAGGACCGGGATGCCCTGTTTGGGCACGGCCATTTCTACCTGCGCCGGCTGCGGCTTTTCCGCCTTGGCCGTATCGCCGCTCTGCGTCGGCGTACAGCCAACCAGCATGAAGCAGCAAAGAACGGCCAGACAGGCCAGTTTCCATATACGCAAATTGTACAGCCCCTCTCGTTAAGATTCTTCGCTGTCCCGCCGGGTCACAACGGGCAGCTCGTCGTAATGGCCGGCCAGGAACAAACGGATATACCGTTCGGCATCATCACGGACGGCCTTGTCGGCTTCTACGGAATGGAAGCAGACATTGGGCGTGAGCAGGAATTCCGGCCGGGCGATCATCTTGAGCAGCATCGGGCTCGGATGTTCCATAGATAATACGTCGAGAGCGGCACTGCGGATGTGGCCGTCGTCGACAGCATGATAAAGGGCCGCTTCATCCGCCAGGCCGCCGCGGCAGCAATTGACGAACATGGCCCCTTCTTTCATTTCCTCGAACTGTTCGTCCTGGAAGATGTAACGTGTCGTTTCGTTGAGCGGCATGTGAAGTGATACGACGTCGCTGGTCTGAAGAAGCTTGTCAAAATCGACGGGACGGACACTGCGTTCCATCATGACCTTTTCACTGACAAACGGATCATAAGCCTGGATCTTGCATCCAAAAGCCTGGAGACGGGCGGCGACGGCGCGGCCGACATGGCCAAATCCGACGAGGCCGATGAGATTGCTGCTGACACGGTGAATGGGCCAGGAAACGGACCCGTATTCCCAACGGCTGTTGGTGCGGATATCGCTCTGGTATTCCGGCAGCTGGCGGATGAGGGCCAGGATCATGGCACACGTATGGTCTGCGATGTCGTCGACACAGTACGACGTATTGTTGATGACCATGACGCCCCTTTCCCGGGCAGCCTCCAAATCGACATTATCCGACCGCGTCGATAAAACGACGATCAATTTCAGATCATCCAATTCTTTCAGAAGGGAAGCCGTAATCGGTTCGGACTTGCAGACGATGATGTCCGCATCTTCGAGCCTGTCGGCCATTTCTTCTTCATCTCCGGGAGGACAATATTCAACGCGCGCTACATCGCGCAGTCTCTCTCCAAAATCATCTTCATCCTGACGTCCTGTCAAAACACTTATGTGATACATTATCACTGCCCCTTTTCTATAAACAAAAGATTTAGACATAAAGATACACCTAATTATATACCATATAAAAGTCAATTAGCAAGTCCCTGCGCCGTCCTTGACGGAATTGTAAAAACTCTGCTATAATAGTTTCGTTATGGAAAGGTGTCCGAGTGGTTTAAGGAGCTAGTCTTGAAAACTAGTGATGCGGCAACGCACCGTGGGTTCGAATCCCACCCTTTCCGCCAGCTTCCAAAAAGGGCTGTCGCACATGCGACAGCCCTTTTTGAGTGGTTAGCAAAGGCCCCAATCGGGGCTTTTTTTACGAGTCACGAGTATTCTGAAGTGATGTTGTCAATCTGATTCTGAAGCGGCCTGCGGCCTGCGAACTGCGACCGGCGGGGCGCACTTGGGCGCCCCTACTTTTTATGGAAAAAGTGCGGCGAGTCGCCCCATTGTCCCAGGCCGATGGTGTCGCCTACGGAGGCGACGCGGGCGCTGATGCAGTTCTTGCACTGGTCCGGTACTTCGTCGACGCAGGGTTTGTTGTCGTATAAGAGGTACTGCGGCCGGTATTTGGGGACCGTGACGATGGGCATGAGGACGTTGGCCCCGGCTTTGAGACCCAGTTCCCGTCCCAGGGGATGGAGGGCCTGGAGGGCCGTCGTGGCTGCGATGTTGACGTCGGGCAGGAAGAGACGCGTGACGGCAATCATCTTGAGGCCCAGTTCCAGGCGCCGCCGTTTTTCCTCGTCGCTGTCCAGGCCGCCGGCCAGTACCTGTTTGCCGACAGGCGTATTGTGATGGACGACGTACGGCCCCATGCCGATCATGTCGATATCCATGTCGCGGTAGAAGAGGATGTCATCAGCCAAGTCACCCAGGGTCTGGCCGGGCAGGCCGATCATGTCGCCCGTCCCTACCTGATAGCCGATGCGGCGCAGGCTGTCCAGGCAATCCTTGCGGACCTGCCAGCGGTGATGGCCGTCCTGAGGATGGAGGGTGGCGTAGAGGTCAGGATTGCTCGTTTCGATGCGCAGGAGATAGCGGTGGGCACCGGCCTCGAACCAGCGGCGGTACGTGTCTTCCGTCTGTTCGCCGACGCAGAGGGTCAGGCCCAGTTCGCCGTGGCTCAGGTCCTTGATGTCGCGGACGAGGCCTTCGACGTAGTCGATGAAGGCTTCATCCTGCCGTTCGCCGGACTGGAGGGTCAGGGATCCGTAACGGTTTTCCCAGGCCCAGCGGGCCATGGCCAGGATATCGTCGCGCGGCGTGTCGAAGCGTTCCACTTCGTCATTGCTCTTGCGGATGCCGCAGTATTTGCAGTCTTTGATGCAGTAATTGGAAAATTCGACAAGGCCCCGGTAATAGACGACGCGGCCCACATTGGCAGCCTTGACGGCATAAGCCGCATCATAGAGAGCCTGGAGTTCATCAGGATCGGTAATCGAGAGGAGCGCGATCAAATCGTCGCGGGTTTTCGGTTGGGAAATAGTCATAGACGGAACTCCTTTCAGGCCGCCTTATTCGTTGGCCCAATGGATTTTTTCAAAGAACAGGAAAACGAGGCTCATGACCATGGCCACGACCGTAGCCAGGCCCATGCCCTTGAGCTGGACCGGCCCGAGGATGATAGTCGCCCCGCTGAGGCCGGAAATCATGGTGACAGCCGTGAGGATGAGGTTCTTCGAGCGCGTATAGTCGACCTTCTTTTCTACGAGCATGCGCAGGCCCGAAGCGGCGATGAAGCCGAATAAGAGGATGCAGACGCCGCCCATGACCGGTGTCGGGATGGCGTGGATGAGGGCTGCGATCTTGCCGATGAAGGAAAAGAGGATGGCAAAGACGGCAGCACCGCCGATGACCCACGTGCTGTATACGCCGGTAATGGCCATGACGCCCATGTTTTCACCATATGTCGTATTCGGCGTCGAACCGACCAGGCCGGACAGGACGTTGGACAAGCCGTCGGCAAAGAGGGACCGGTGCAGGCCCGGGTCCTTGATGAGGTCGCGGCCGACGATATCGCTGGTGACGAAGAGGTGGCCCAAGTGTTCTGCCAGGACGACGAACAGGGCCGGCATGATCATCATGATGGCACTGAGATTAAATTCTGGTTTGTAGAAGGTCGGGATGGCAAACCAAGGCATTTCCTGGACATGGGTCCAGTCGACGACGCCCATGAAGAAGGACAGGATATACCCAGCGATGACGCCGATGAGGATGGGAATGATGCCGATGAAGCCCCGGCCGAGAACGGTAGCCAGGATGGTGACGACCAGGGTAAACGTCGAGATGATCATGGCCGTTTCATTGGACATGCCCTGGACTTCGCCCATATAGCCGGACATATTCATGGCCAGCGGTGCCAGTTCCAGGCCGATGATGGCTACGATAGAACCCATGGCAGCCGGCGGAAAGAGGACGTCGATCCACTTGGTGCCGACTTTGTCGACAATGGCCGCCAGGACCATGAAGGACAGGCCGAAGACGATGAAGCCCCCCTGGGCATCGCCATAGGACATGCCCGACGTCGAGCAGACGGCCAGGACCGGCGAGATGAAGGCGAAACTCGAGCCGAGGTATGCCGGCAGGCGCCATTTACAAATAGTCAGATAAATGAGCGTACCGACGCCGTTCATGAACAGGGCCGTCGCCGGGTCGACGTGGAGCAGGAACGGTACCAGGACCGTCGAGCCGAACATGGCAAAAAGATGCTGTAAACTTAAAGGAATCGTCGGCAAGATGGGAAGCCGTTCTTCTACATGTATAATTCTTCGTTGTTCCATAAAATCCTCCTAAATTCTAATGCCGAATAAAGGGCGGCCGCAAAGCCTGCCAGGCCTGATGGTCCGTCATGTCCTGCGCCCGGGCGGCGTCGATGTAATTGTCATAACTGATGCGCAGCAGCAAGGCCGCGGAAATGAGGTTCAAAATGAGGGACGACCCGCCATAACTGATGAAAGGCAGCGGGACGCCGACGACGGGAAAACAGTCCGTGACCATGGCCATGTTGACCAGGCCCTGGCCGCCGAGGGAAAAAGTGATGCCCATGGCCAGGAACATGCCGAACCGGTCCTGACAGGAACCGGCCGCCTGGACGCCGAAATAAATCAAGGCCAGGAACACGACCAGGACCAGGATAGCCCCCAGGAATCCCCATTCCTGGCAGATGATGGCATAGGCAAAGTCCGTATGGGCTTCGGGCAGATAACTGAACTTGCTGATGCCCGTCCCCATCCCCTGTCCCCAGACGCCGCCGGAACCGATGGCGACGAGGCTCTGATATATCTGATAGCCGATTGTCTTCTTATAGGAATCAGGACTCCGCCAGGCCCGGATGCGGTCTTTCTGATAATCATGAGCAAAGAAATAAAAGGACAGACCGATGATGGCCAAGGTCACAATGACAAACACGAGTACCTTCCACCACGGCCAATGACGGTCATAGAAGGGGATGCCGCTGCAAATGAGCATCAACACCGGCGGTACAAAAAGGATGATAGCCGTGCCGGCATCCGGCTGGAGCAGGATAATGGCGGACAGGATCAGCGGTGGGATGAGACAGAGCAGACCATAACTTTTGAAAAGCCTGTCTTTCTTCAATAAAAAGGGCTCCCACTCTTCGACATGCCAATTTTTGACAAATCTGCCGATGACGGCTGCCTTCTCGCCGTGGCAGTCCCAAAAGAAGGTCAAAGCCGCTGCCATACAGACGATGGCTGCCAGCTTAGCGAATTCCGACGGCTGGAACGACACGATGCCATAGCCCAGCCAGCGCTGGGCCCCGTTGACAGTGATGCCAAAGGCTTTGACGGCGAAGAGCAAGAGAACGCTGGCCAGGAAAAAGAGCCTGCACCAATGGCGCAGCCACTGATAGCCCAGATGCCAGATTCCCCGGGCTGTCAGCAGGCCTATGACCAGGAAGACCAGCTGCTTCAGAAGATAGCCGTAGACCGTGCTGCCGCCGTCTAGGACAAAGGTCGAGCTGAGGATATTTTCCATGCCGATGACGATGAGAAGGGAAAATATCCCTACCAGCCAGAGAACGTTAGTCCTCCGGTGCCGGGTCTTGACGGTCAATCTGGGTTTTAACATGATCAATCACTTCCTTGGGACGCGTAGCGACGCAATGGAAAATAGGCTGTCCCTTAGCGCTGAACTTCGCTTCATATTCCGTCATGGCTTCATTCAAAATGGAGCTGTTATGCAAATCGTACGTCACTTCTGACAAGGGCCAGCCACATTCCCGAAATTCTTCCAGTGTGAAATCGAAGAGGCCCGCATTATCGGACTTAAAGTAAATTTGGCCACCCTCACGGAGGAGCCGTGCGTAGCGGTCGAGGAAACCGCGATACGTCAGGCGCCGCTTGGCATGGCGCTTCTTGGGCCAGGGGTCGCAGAAATTGATGAAGAAGCGGTCTACTTCGCCGGGCGCAAAAATATCTTCCAGCCGGGCCACGTCGAAGCGCAGGAGCTGGACGTTGTCCACTTCGGCTGCGGCGCACTTCTTGCCGGCATAATAGAGGACGCCGACCTGGATCTCGATGCCGATGAAATTGACATCCTTATGGATCTGGGCCATCTGGGAAATGAAGTTCCCCTTCCCCGTCCCCAGTTCGACCCACAGCGGTGCATCAGGGTCCTTGAACAGGGTCCGCCATTTCCCCTTATAGCTTTCGCAGCTTTCCAGATGGAGAAAATCACTGTAATCCTTGATAGCCTCGTCAATCCACGGTTTTCTTCGTAAACGCATGTTGCCTCCTTATAAAAAATGATTCATCGCACAAGAACCCTTCAGACCTGCTGTACAAGCCGAAGGGTTCCATAACTAACTTTTTCAGACTTATTTTATTATAAAAAATGTCGGCGCCGGTGTCAATCTTTTAATGGCTGCCAACCTTCAATGGCCGTAATGCCCAGGCCCGGCGCGTCGGGGACGACGAGGTGGTCTTTGTCATAGGTGATGCCGCCCCGGACGGGGTCGGCAGCCATGAGGTCGGCCGCGTCGAGGTCGTTCTTGGTGATGACGGCCTTGCCGGCAGACAGGGCAGCCGCGGCGGTGATGCCGACTTTGCTTTCCAGCATGCAGCCCATCATGCAGCCGACGCCGGCGGCATCGGCCATGGCGGCGATCTGGGCGGCCGGTCCCAGACCGCCGGCCTTCATGAGCTTGATGTTGATGAGGTCGCAGGCCCGCATGGCCAGGAGGCGGAAGACGTCTTTCGCACTGAAGGCCGATTCGTCGGCCATGATGTCCGTCGCCACGTGGTCCGTGACCTGTTTCAGGCCTTCAAAGTCGGCGGCGGCCACGGGTTGTTCGACCAGTTCGATGTCGAGGCCGGCGTCTTCCATGCGGCCGATGAGGCGGATGGCTTCTTTCGGCTTCCAGCCCTGGTTGGCATCGAGGCGGATGGTGATATCCGGCCCGACGGCCTGGCGGATGGCGGCGACGCGCTGGAAATCAATGGCCGGGTCGATGCCGACTTTCAACTTCAAGTGGCTGTAGCCCAGAGCGACGGCCTGGCACGCATCGGCCGCCATCCCAGCCGGGTCATTGATGCTGATCGTAAGGTCCGATGCGATGCGCGTCTTGCGGCCGCCGAAGAAACGATACAGGGGCAGGCCGTAGCGCTGGCCGAAGAGGTCGTGGACGGCCATGTCCAGAGCGGCTTTGGCCGACGTATTGTGGACCATGGATTGGTGGATCGTGTCGAGGATATCTTCGCGGTCGTCGATATCCCGGCCGATGAGTTTCGGCCCGATGGTATATCGAATAGCAGCGGCGACTGATTCGTGGCTGTCACCGGTGATGACGACCGTCGCCGGCGCGTTGCCGTAGCCCGTATGGCCGTCGTCGGTATGGACCTTGACGACCAGGTCTTCGGCGACGTCGACGCGGCGCAGGGCCGTGATGAACGGCGTTTTCAAGGGAATGGCAATCTTCCCGATTTCAATAGCTGTAATCTTCATGATAGTTCCTATGGTAAAATATCTAAAATCTCTTCGACCGAGTCGACGATATAGCGGACATGTTCCTTCTGGAACATGGGCTTGGCCGCCGGACCGTCGATGCCGGTCAGGGTCCCGATCATGGTAGCCCCCATGGCCCGGGCACACCAGACATCGGCCAGGGAGTCGCCGACGACGTAGTAAAGGCCCTTCTTGAAGTCATCGGGATGGCTGACGTAGTCGAGATAACGTTTCTTGTTCTTGCCGAAGGCCCCCAGGTAATACGCAAAGGGATTGGGCTTGTCCAGGGACATGTGCAGCATGGCTTCGGCTTCTTCCACGTCGCTGTACGTCGCTACGTAGTGTTCATCAAATTCATCGAGCCAGCCGTAGGTCTGGAAGGGAATCTCCATTTCCATCTTCGACCGCCCCGTGGCGATGGCGATCTGATAGCCCCGCTTCTTCAAGGTCTTGAACATATTGCGGATACCGTCGACCGTCCCCAGCGGTTCTTCCCGCGTCAAAAAGCCCGGCTTCCCCGGCGCATACGGCTCCTTGCCGTAGGTCTTTTCGTAGAGGTCGTCGCCGAAGTACCAGTCCTGGAAAGCTTCAAATTCCATCTGCCACAAGGGCGAATTGAGGGGCGTCCACTGGCGGGAGCTCGGCCCCAGGGACGACTGGACGGCATCGGTCAAATAAGTAAAGACCTCGTCCTTGCCGGCCCGTTCGGGAATGACATTGTCCAGGCGGCGGTATACGTCGTCTGCCGTCGGCACGGGATAGCCCCGCAGGAGGGAACCCAGGTACTGGACGTCGTCGACTTTCTTCAGGCAGCCGTCCAGGCAGCCGTGGTCGGCTACGTACTGTTCCAGCATGAGCCACAGCGTGACGACGATGTGGGCGTGGACCATGTCCCAGTTGCTGTTGACGCCGTGTTTCTTGAGCCACAATAAGATGTCGTCATTTCTCCAGAAACGGGCCCGCAAGGCGGCGATGGTCTCGTCGTCGAGGTCGGCCGTGATCCGTTCCGGTTTGAGGTGCATATAGCGCGGGCTGTAATACCATTCCCAGACGACCAGGGCCGATACGTCGAAATAGCGCTTTTCACTGAGCAAGACGCCATCGACGTCAAAAATCACTTTCTTCATGCGCCTTCCCCTTCTTCCCTAAAAAGTCTTATCTAAATGGCCGACGGTCTTCTTGTTGCCCTTGACGTGGGACCGTTCTTCCAGGACCTTCATGACGTCGTTGACGGTGACGCCCGTGTCTTCCCAGAGGACGGACAGGTGATACAAGAGGTCCGCCGATTCCTTGCAGACTTCCAGGCGCAGGTTGTCTGCTTCGGCCGACGTGTCTTTCACGACAGGGTCGGCGTTCTTGGCGGCAATGATGACTTCCGACGATTCTTCGCCGATTTTCTTGCAGATCTTGTCGATGCCCGTCTGCAAGAGGTAGGCCGTATAGGATTTTTCCGTCGGATGGACGCGCTTTTCACTGATTTCTTCGCGCAGGTCCGACAGCATGGAGAGATTGCCGGTGTAAGTCTTTTCCCATTCCGTCATGGACCGGAAGAAACACGATTTATGGCCTGTATGGCAGGCGGCGCCGACCTGGTCGACCGTCAAGAGGATCGTATCGGCATCGCAGTCGACAGCGATGGAACGGACGTGTTGGAAATGGCCCGACGTTTCGCCTTTATGCCATAATTCCTGGCGGCTGCGGCTGTAATACCAGGCGTCGCCGCTTTCGACGGTGCGCTTCAAGGCTTCGGCGTTCATATAAGCTACCATGAGGACCTTGCCGCTGCACCCTTCCTGGACGACGGCCGGTACGAGGCCCTTTTCATCAAATTTAATGTCTTTCATCGATACACTTTCCATTTATTCTTCTGCCCCTCTCATGGGAATTCCCTGTCCTTGTAAATAGGTCTTCAAATCGGGGATGTCGATCTGGCCGAAGTGGAAGACCGAAGCGGCCAGGGCGGCATCGACGCCGACGTCGAAGACATCTTTGAAATCCTGCATCGTGCCGGCACCGCCGGAAGCGATGATGGGCACAGGCAGTTCCGTCGCCAGGCGGCGGTTCAGTTCCAGGTCGAAGCCGGCCTTTTCACCGTCAGCATCCATGGAGTTCATGCAGATTTCACCGGCCCCCAGGGCGACGCCCTGTTTGGCCCAGGCGATAGCGTCGATGCCCGTATTCTTGCGGCCCCCTTCGACGTAGACCTGCCAGCTGCCGTGGTTGTCGCGCTTGGCGTCGATGGACAGGACGACGCACTGGCTGCCAAAACGCTGGGCCGCTTCGCGTATCAGTTCGGGGCGGCGGACGGCAGCCGAATTGACCGATACCTTATCGGCGCCAGCCCGCAGGACCTGATGGAAGTCGTCGATGCTGCTGATGCCGCCACCAATGGTAAAGGGAATGGTAATGGCTTCGGCTACGGCGCGGACGACGTCGATGAAGATATGGCGTTTTTCATGGGTCGCCGTAATATCGTAGAAGACGAGTTCGTCGGCGAGCTGGTCGGAATAGAATTTCCCCAGTTTGACAGGATCGTCGACGTCCTGGATATGTTTAAACTGCTTGCCTTTGACGACGCGGCCATCGCGGACGTCCAGGCACGGTACAATACGTTTTGCCAACATCTTACATTCCCCCTAAGGCGCGGATTTCGGCCATGGTGATTTTCCCCTCGTAGAGCGCCTTGCCGGTAATAGCCCCGTAGACGCCCATGGCCTGTAATTTCTTCAGATCGTCGATGCTACTCATGCCGCCGGACGCAATGAGGCGGATAAAAGGCAGCTGCTGGAGCTGACTGAGCATTTCAAAGTTCGGCCCTGTCAACATGCCGTCGCGGCTGATGTCCGTATAGACCAGGGTATTGATGCCGATGTCGAGCATGGACTGGGCAAAGGGCAGGACCTTCTTGTCACTGCCATCGACCCAGCCGCGGGTGGCGACGACGTCGCCTTTGGCATCAATAGAAACGGCCAGGGACGAACCGTATTTCTTGGCCATGGCCGTAATGAATTCCGGGTCTTCGACGGCTTTCGACCCGATGATGACGCGGTTGACACCGGCTTCTAAATACGTTTCGATAGCTTCTTGGCTGCGGATGCCGCCGCCTACTTCGACGGGGATGTCGACGGCTTCACAGATGTCGCCGATAAGGGAGGCATTGGTCAATGTTCCTGAAAAGGCGCCGTCCAAATCGACGACGTGGAGGAACATGGCCCCTTCGTCACACCACTTGACAGCGGCGTCGACAGGGTTCTCGAAATACGTCGTGCTGTCGTCTTTCACGCCTTGGCGCAGGCGGACAGCATGGCCGTTCTGGATATCGATAGCAGGAAATACGATCATAGTCTCACCCTTTCTTCATGACGTAATCGACGACGTTCCGGAGAAGCTGTTCGCCGACGCGGCCGCTCTTTTCCGGATGGAACTGGAAGCCCAGGACATTGTCTTTGCCGCAGATAGCCGGGACGGGCTGGCCGTAGTCGGCCGTAGCGATGACGTCGGGCGTATCGACAGGCGATTTATGGTAGGAATGGACGAAATAGACGTACGGATGGGCCGGCAGGCCTTTCTGGAGCCAGTGTCCCTGACGAAATTCCAATTCATTCCAGCCCATGTGGGGCACTTTCAGTTTCGTGTGGAAAGGCACGATGTCGCCGGGCAGGAAGCCCAGGCAGTCATAGGTACCGCCTTCATAGCTCTTTTCAAACAGGGCCTGCATGCCCAGGCAGACGCCCATGAAGAATTTGCCGCTTTGGACCTGTTCCTGAAGGAGCGGGATGAGGTCGAATTTCTGTAAATTCCCCATGGCATCGCGGATGGCACCGACGCCGGGCAGTTCGACCATGTCGGCGTCGCGGATGACAGCCGGGTCGCGGGTAATGACCGCTTCGATGCCCAGGCGCTTCCAGGCATTGTATACGTTGGCCAGGTTGCCAACTTCATAATCGATAATCGCAATCTTCATCATAACACCCCTTTTGTCGACAAGACACTCGTTTCGTCGCCTTCGATGTGGACGGCTTCTTTCAAGGCATGGCCCAGCCCTTTGAACACCGATTCGACGATGTGGTGGGCATTTTCGCCATAGAGATTGGTGACGTGCAGGTTCATGCGTCCGTGGTCGGCCAGGGCATAGAGAAATTCCTTGAGCATTTCCGTTTCAAAGGTCCCGATGCGTTCGACAGCGAGCTTCACGTCATACACTAAGTACGGCCGGCCGCTGAGGTCGATGACAATCCGCGTCAGGGCTTCGTCCATGGGGCAGTAGAACATGCCATAGCGGTTGATGCCCTTCTTGTCGCCCAGGGCCTTGGTCAGGGCATCGCCGAAGACGATGGCCAGGTCCTCGATGGTGTGATGCGTGTCGACGTCGAGGTCGCCGTGGACGTGGAGGGTAATATCCATGCCGCTGTGGCAGGCCAGGAGGTTCATCATGTGGTCGAAGAAGCCGATGCCCGTCGTACCGCCGAAGGTACCGGAGCCATCGATGTTGAGGGAGACGGCGATCTGCGTTTCTGCCGTTTCCCGTTCGATCTGGGCACTACGCATTTTTCTTCGCCTCCTCGGTCATGACGGCGACGACCTTGCGGACGACTTCGTCAGTGGTAATGGTGATGCGCAGGCAGTTCTTGAGGTTTGCTGCCTTATAGGAGCGGACGCAGATGTCAGCATCGTGCAGGGCTTTGACCATGGCCGGGCCGTCGGGGACGCGGACCAGGACGAAGTTCGTCGAGCTGGAGTAGACCGTAAGGCCGGGCACATCCTTCAAGGCGTCCATGAAATACTGACGGGCTGCCAACGTCGGAGGAATGTTGTGGGCCAGGATGTCATCGGCATAGTCCATGGCGGCCAGGGCGGCATTCTGCGAGAGGATGTTCAAGTTGTAGACGAGCTTGGTCAGGCCCAGGGCGTCGATGAGCTCTTTCTGGGCCACGCCGTAACCGACGCGGCAGCCGGCCAGGCCGAAGGCCTTGGACAGGGTGCGGATGACGATGAGGTTATCGTACTGGGAGAGCTTGGTGATGATGCTCGGCGCACCGGCAAATTCCAGGTAGGCTTCGTCGATGACGACGATATTGTCGGCAGCCTGGACCAGGCTTTCGACGTAATCCAGGGGCAGCAGTTCCCCTGTCGGGTTGTTCGGATTGCAGAGGACCGTCACTTTCGGCTGGAGTTCCTTGACTTTGGTCAGGAGTCCGTCGCGGTCGCGGCGGTAGCCGTCGAGGTCGGATACGGTGACGACCTGGGCGCCGAGGACTTCGGCGTCGATGCTGTAGATATCGAAGGTCGGCGTATGGGTCAGGAGGGTATCGCCGGGATTGAGGAAGGTATTCATGATGAGGCTGATGATTTCATCACCGCCATTACTGACGAGCACTTCCTGAGGCTGGCATCCGACGTATTTGGCCAGGGCTGCCCGCAGTTCTTCGGCAAAGGGGTCGGGATAGTGGTACGACGGCGTCTTGGCCAGGCGTTCCAGGAAATCGGCCTTGACCTGGGGGAAATCAAAGATGTTATAAGGGCTTTCATTAGCATTGATGACGATATGCTCTTTGATTTCCGGAACGACATAAGGTTCAAAGGAACGGATTGTATTGCGGAGCCAGTTATTATTCATCGATTCTCCTCCTTACTGCCAGGCCGTGTGCCTGCAATCCTTCGACATTGGCGAAACGCATGACCTTGTCGGCGACGGCGCCGAAGGCGTCCTTATCGTATTCCAGGAGGCTGCTGCGCTTGACGAAATCATAGACACCGAGGGGCGACGAGAAAGCCGCCGTGCCCATGGTCGGCAGGGTATGGTTCGGTCCGGCGAAGTAGTCGCCCAAGGGTTCTGTCGTATAGGGACCCATGAAGATGGCGCCGGCATTGACGATTTTTTTAGCCCACGTTTCGGCGTCGCTGAAGGCGATTTCCAAGTGTTCCGGTGCGATGAGGTTCATAATATCCACGGCCTGGTCCTTGTCCTTGACGATGAAGAACTTGGCGTGCTTTTCAATGGATTCGGCGGCAATGTCCTTGCGCGGCAGTTCTTCCAGCTGGCGCCGTACTTCGGCTTCGACTTCGCCGGCAAAGGCGGCACTGGGCGTGACCAGGAAGACTGCAGCCCGGCGGTCGTGTTCCGCCTGGGCCAGGAGGTCCGCAGCGACCCAGACCGGATTGGCGTCGTGGTCGGCCAGGACGCCGACTTCACTGGGACCGGCAATCATGTCGATGCCGACGGTGCCGAAGACCAGGCGCTTGGCCATGGCCACGTAAGCATTGCCGGGACCGACGATCTTAAAGACTGGCGGAATGCTTTCTGTACCGTAAGCAGCCGCGGCAATGCCCTGGGCACCGCCGACTTTATAGATTTCCGTAGCGCCGGCGACATGGGCCGCAGCCAGGATGTAGGGATTGACCGAACCGTCTTTGGCAGGCGGCGTGAAGACGGCGATGGACGGGACGCCGGCGACGTGGGCCGGGATGGTGTCCATGAGGACCGTCGACGGGTAGGCAGCCGTGCCGCCGGGAACGTAGACGCCGACGCGCTGGATTGGCGTGAACTTGGCCCCCAGGCGGACGCCGGGACGGAAGGTATCGATCCAGGTCTGTTCGACCTGCCGTTCATGATAAGCCCGGATGTTGGCGGCCGCTTCTTCGAGGATGGCCATGAAATCGGGACCGACGATGTCGACGGCGGTGTCGATTTCTTCCGGCGAAACGAGGAAACTGTCCAAATCCACGCCATCGAAGCGCTTTGTATATTCCCGGACAGCTGCGTCGCCGCGCTGTTCGATATCGGCCAGGATGGCTTCGACGGCTTTGCGGATGTCTTCACTTTCTGCCTGATCGCGTTTGGTAATGCGGCGAATGTCGCGTAAGGTCAACCCTTTACTGGGTACATCTATCCATTCCACTCTAACTCCCCCTTAGTTATGCCTTCATGCTGTGTTCACGGATGACTTCCATGAGCTGCTGGATTTCGTCATATTTCATCTTAAAAGAAACGGGATTGCAAATCATGCGGGCACTGAAATCCATGAAGTATTTGAGAACTTCCAGGCCGTTGGCCTTCAAGGTGTTGCCCGTTTCAACAATATCGACGATGACATCGGACAAGCCGACGATCGGTGCCAGTTCGACGGACCCGTTGAGCTTGATGATGTCGACGCTGTGGTGATTGGCTTCGAAATAGGCGCGGGCAATGCGCGGGTATTTCGTGCCGATAGTGATGCGCTTGGTCATGTCGACCTTCTTGCCGGCAATGCCGGCGACGGCCATGCGGCAGCGGCCGATGCCCAGGTCCATGACTTCGTAGACGTCAGCGCCCGGCGCCTCTTCGATGAGGACGTCCTTGCCGACGATACCCACATCGGCAGCGCCGCGTTCGACGTAGACGGCGACGTCCGGCGACTTGACCAGGGTCACTTTAAGCTGGCCCTTGGCGTCCTCAAAGATGAGCTTGCGGCTTTCTTCGGAATACGTCGGGAAATCATAGCCGCTTTCGGCTAAATACTTCATGACTACTTTATGAATACGGCCCTTGGCCAGTGCAATATGAATCGCCATGTTACAACCTCCCCATGAGTGCTTCCAATTCTTCGGCCGTCATGGCCTTGCCGTCCTTGTAGTACGAGCCGTTGCGGTAAATAGCGTGGATACTGTAGTCGGCGCTGTCGATGAAGGACGAATCGGGATAGGCGGCGACGCGGAAGCCGCGGTCGCGCCAGTTCATGAGGTCCCGGACCAGGGTCTGGTCGCCCTGGGTGTAGGATACGGCCATCTGGAAGGACGGTTCCGTATCTTCCAGGAGGCCGGCATCGCTCATGTATTCATACAATAAATTGATGTTCATGCCGAAGCCGCAGGCCGGGCGGTCGACGCCGAACCGCGACGACAGCTGATCGTAACGGCCGCCGTCGATGATATCGTACAGGGCACCGTCGACGTAGACCTTGAAGACCGTATCCGTATAATAGCCCAGGCGGCTGGCAAAGCCGAAGTCGAGCTGGACCTTATCGGCATAGCCGGCATAGAGGATGTAGTCATAGACCCGTTCCAGCCGCGACAAGGCGTTGAGCATGCCGCTGTTGATGGAATAGTCCCGGGCCTTGCTCAAGGTCTGGGCATAGGGCCCGAAGAGGACCGGCAGGGCTTCCAGGGCCTTGCGGGCATCGGACGAAATCGGCAGGGACGCGATATAGGACTTGCAGGCCACGAGGTTGCGTTCGGCCATATACCCCTTGAGGGTTGCCTTCTGCTCTTCCGAAAGGGGAAGGCCATCGAACAAGGCCTGCGTATAAGCGGCCGTACCGATGTCGATGCGGATGTTTTCGACGCCGACGGCTTTGAGGATCTCTGCTGCCGTGACGATGACTTCTCCGTCACATTCGGGGCTGGAGTCGCCCAGGATTTCGATTCCCCCCTGCAGGAAATCCTTGCCATACGTCGAGCGGCCGTAATATTCGCGGAAGACCGTGCTGACGTAGCCGAACTTGAGCAGCTGGTTCGACCGCGGAAATTCCCGGGCCGCTGTTTCGACGATGGGCAGGGTCACATCGGGCCGCAGGACCAGGACCCGTCCGTCCGTATCGATGGTCTTGACCATCTGCTGGCGGAGCTGCGGAAAGAAGTGCTGGTACACATCGTAATCTTCAAAACTCGGCGTTTCAATAATCTTACAGCCGTGGTTCATAATAACGGAAATTATTTTTCCCTGGATCCGGTCATAATTGCGCATTTCATCATGGTGGAGCATCTTCACTCCATCCAAGGTATTGTTGTTCATCCTATGACCTCCCTTTCTTTAGTTCTTTATCTCAGTAAAGTATTAAAATATCAGCTGTTGAATATTGTACCACAAAGTCCTAAAAATAAAAATACCTTTTTCTAACTTTTTACGCTTTTTCACTTTCATCACCAGCACATTTTAATCGTTTCTTTACGGACTTTTCAAATTTAGGCCGGGGAATCATGACCCGGTGGCCGCAGCCAGTGCAGCGGATGACGAAATCGACGCCGATACGCAGCACCTCCCATTCATTGCAGCCGCAGGGATGGGCCTTCTTCATCTGGACGATGTCACCTACATAATAACGGACAAAATCAGCCATCAAAACTCCTCCTTCAAAAGACAAATAGAATTATATATCATTATATAGCCCAAAAGCCCGGTCTGCAAGGGAATGGGCCGCCGCGATTGACCTGCCATAGTGCCTGTGATAAGATAACAAGGAATGAATGAAAGAGGAGGAATTGCTTTGAAATCATCGATGAGCCGGCAGAGCCTGCGCCGGTCCTATCTCATCTGTTACATCATCGGCACGCTCTGTACGATTTTCGCCGTCGCCCTCCTGGGCTGGGTCGCCATCTGTATCGCCCTGGAAAAGGAACCCCTGGCGTCGGTCGCCTTTTTGCCGGACATGCCGGTATTCGCTATCTTCATCGTCATCATCGCCATCGCCGCCCTCAGCGTCGCGGCCTGGCAGCATGGTGCCACGTTCCACCAGCGTTATGAAGCACTCATCGGAAAGGAAGGGCCTGACAGCGTAAAGAATGAGAAAGAATGAATTTATGGACCTCTTGCGCTATTATTTCCGCAAGAGCGATAAAAATGACTTGAAAGGCATCATCGAAGACTGCGAAGAACAGTTCCGCCTCGGTGCCAAAGAAGGCAAATCGGAAGAAGAGATCTGCTGCAAACTGGGGCATCCCAAGAATATTTACCGCTATTACATCGGCGAACCCATCGTGCCCGAAGACAACCCGCGCATGCCCGGCGACGAATACGGCGGCTACGGCGATTTCGGTCCCGGCATGGAGGACCGCGTTTTCTACGACCAGGATCGCAGCGACGACTACTACCGGCAGCAGCAGCTGGCCCAGCAGCAGCGCCGCTACGACCGGGAACAGGTCATGCGCCAGCGCTATGCCGCAGAAGCCGCTAAAACCGGAAAGGATTTCAACTGGAACGACGGCAGCAGCCAGATGGGCCAAGCGGCCAAAGCCGTCGCCAGCCCCTTCATGGACATCCTCGGCACCTTATTCGGCATCCTCAGCGGCTTCCTCTACCTGGCCCTGGCCATCGTCATCCTGGCAGCCGTCGGCATTTCCTTCATCCCGGCCTATGCCTATACGGACCTCCTGCCCCTGCCGACCCTGTCCCTGGTGACTCGGGTCCTGGCCGTCCTGACGGTCCTCTTCGCCGCAATGACGGCCAGCTCGGCCAGCCAGGCCTGCCACGCCGCAGCCCGCGGAAAGGGGGCGCAGTAAATGAAGCGCGTCCTCATCTGCCTCATCCTGACCCTGGCCTGCGCCTTCGGCAGTTATATGTCCTTCATGAGCAACGACTACGGCCCGTTGAAACACTGGATGGCCTACTATAAAGAATATAAGGAAATCCAGGGAGCCCTGGACAAGGGCAATGCCAGCAAGGCCGAACTCCTGGCCAAACTGAAGGCCATGTACCCGGAAAAGGCCGACCAGATCGAAGCCCAGTTCAAGGCCAAATACGGCAGCCTCAAGGACTCGGCCGAAGATGCCGGCGACACGGTCAAATCGAAGTGGGATTCCTATACCCGCGACGACAGCCCCAGCCGCAGCCGCTCCCAATCTCAGTCCCAGATCCATAACGGCCAGTCCTCTTCCCGAACAAGCCAAATCCAGAACAGCCGCAGCAGCCAGAACAGCCATCTGGACAACACCCCTGACAATGAACGCAGCCATCGGACCGATAGCCACGACAACCATACAAGCCGTTAAACTTTTCTACTAACAAATAACAATTATCCGTTGACACCAAGGTTGAAAAGTGCTACAATGAAATCAACCCAAAGAGGTGCTAAAAACTAAATTAAAATATAACTTTTTGTCAAGGAGGAAATGAATTATGGAATTAAAAGGTTCGAAAACAGAAAAAAACTTACAGGCTGCTTTTGCTGGTGAATCCCAGGCCCGTAACAAGTACACCTACTATGCCAGCGTAGCTAAGAAAGCCGGCTACGAACAGATCAAAGCTTTCTTCGAAGAAACGGCCAACAACGAAAAAGAACACGCTAAGATCTGGTTCAAACTCCTCAACGGCGGTGAAATGCCCAACGACATCAATGCACTGAAAGACGCTGCTGCCGGCGAACATTACGAATGGACGGAAATGTACCCGACCTTCGCAAAAGAAGCTCGCGAAGAAGGCTTCGACAAAATCGCCTTCTTATTTGAAAAAGTCGCTGAAATCGAAAAACACCACGAAGAACGCTACCTCGCTCTCCTGGCTAACGTCGAAAAACAGGAAGTCTTCAAGAAATCCGACAAGAAGACCTGGATCTGCCGCAACTGTGGCTTCATCGTAGAAGCTGTCGAAGCTCCGAAAGTCTGCCCGGTCTGTGCACATCCCCAGTCCTTCTTCGAACTCCGCAACGTCAATTACTAAGCAGTGACTCGTGCTCGTAGCTCGTTAGCCAAACGCAAAAAGAGGCTGTCGCCAAGGCGACAGCCTCTTTTGCTATTCTTCTACGCGGAAACGATAACCGTTTCCCCAAACGGTTTCGATAGCCGTAAATTCCGGCTGGACTTCGTTGAGCTTGTCCCGCAGGCGGTTGACGTGGACCGTCACCGTCGCCAGTTCGCCCAGGGCATCGAGATGCCAGATCATTTCAAAGAGGTACTTCTTGGAGAAGACCTGATTGGGATGGCGGGCCAGGAACAAGAGCAGGTTAAATTCTTTGCCAGTCAGATTGATTTCTGTTTTTCCCCGGAATACCTGGTGGCGCTTGATGAAAATACGCAAGTCGCCGACTTGGATATCCGGCTTGTTGTCATCGGCATCCTGGAGACGTACCCCTAACAGTCTCTGATGGATTTCCAGATGAGCTTTGAGGCGGGCCATCATTTCTGATGGATTGAAAGGCTTGACGATGTAGTCGTCTGCCCCGAGCCCCAAGCCCTTGATCTTATCGTCGTCGCTCCCCCGAGCGGTGATGAAGAGAATGGGGACGTTGCTGATATCCCGCAGTTTGCGGCATAACATGAAGCCATCCGTGTCCGGCAGGCCGATATCCAGCAAGACCGCTTCGATAGTCCCGCTGTCAAAGATCTTCATGCCTTCCTTCCCCGTCATGGCTACGGATACTTCGAAGCCGTTGGCCTCGAGAAAGTCCCGTTCGATGGCAGCAATCATGCTGTCATCTTCAATAATCAAAACGTGCGCCATAACTATACCCCCTCGTTGTGCTTCCGGTCAGGCTATTTCCCCGTCTGTAATCTTCGGAAGCCGTAATCTAAAATGGTCGGTGCATCAGTCCAGCGGTTGTCGTCATTGAACAGGACTAAGACCAGCGTATGGCCGTTGCGCGTTGCCGAAGCTACCAGGCAATCGCCGGCAGCGTTGGTGAAGCCCGTCTTCACGCCGTTGGCACCGGGATAACCACTTGTCAGGAAGTGGTTCGTCGTCGTGACGTGTTTCGGTTCCCGACCGTCCAAATATTTTACATCATAGGACTTGAGTCCTACAATATAACGAAATTCAGGGAAGTTCTTCATACCGTAGGCAGCCATCTTGGCCATATCGATGGCCGTCGTGTGATGGTGGGCTGCCGTTAAGCCGTTCGGATTGACGAAATTCGTATGAGTCGCTCCCATTTTGACCGCTTCCTGATTCATCTTTTCGGCATAACCGGCGACAGAACCGCCCAAAGTCTGGGCCACGGCGACGGCGGCATCGTTCCCGGAAACGACCATCATACCCCGCAGGGCTTCGCGGATGGAAATCGGATCGCCCGGCGAAATCCCCAGACAGGAAGGTTCCATATTGGCTGCTTCCCAGGAAATCTGTAAAGGCTGGTCCAATTTATCTTTATACTGGTCCAGGGCCGTAATGAGGGTGACAATCTTCGTCGTGCTCGCCGGGTGGACCCATTTGGTCGGATAGACCTGATATAATACCTTACCTGTATCGACATCGATCATGCAAGCCGATTCGGCAATCGTCGGCGGCATATCGGCCTGAGCCGTCACCGTCATGGAGCTAATTATAAAACCGACAGCAATGACCGTCGTCAGCATAATGCGCTTTAAAATAGAAAACATCCAAGGTCTCCTTCCTCATCTAACAAAATTATGAATTGCCAGGGAATACAAATTCTACAATCAAAACATCTGTCATTGAACCTCTCCCACTTATAGAAGTGCGAGATTCTTGAGAAGTTTGATACATGGACTACCGCCTGACAGCCTATTCCAAAGGAGTTAGCTGTCAGAATATCCTTATTCTCAAAGGGCTGTCCAAAAGCCCCTTACACAGTCCCTCGAAATCGAAGTTCTGCTTACTTGAGTAGATACACATTTTGCACTTCTTTTCTACCCGTCGCGATTCGCCTATGGCGTCGTGCTGCGGCAAGGGGGAGTGCTCCTCCGAAAACGGCTCAAAGACCGTTGATTGAAAATACTTTTTTGTTCTCGCAGAAGTTCTAACTGCTATTAATATTATACCACAAGCTCGCCATTCATCCACCACCTAAGAGGTGGGAGTCTTTTGGCGGGAAAAGATAAAAAGAGGCTGTCGCATTAGACAGCCTCTTTAGCAGTTCATACCTAGCCAGCCTGATAGCATGTTTTGTTTACGACCTGCGGCCTGCGAACCGCGACCGGCAGGCGCCCCACGTGGGCGCCCTACAAATTATTCCGGCTTCACTTCGGCCCGGAAGATTTCGTCGCCGATGGTCTTGACCCAGAAACCGATGAGGTTGCCATAGGTTTCGCGGTTCTTGTCTTCTTCGGCAGCCTTAATGATGTACGTCGTGAACTGCCGGGCCCAGGAATAGCCGAAACGGTCGAACTGTGCCTTGCGGTTGGCATCGGCGATCTGTTCGATGATGGGCAGGAAAATATCTTTCGTCACTTCTTTCAAGTGTTCCGTAATGGGATAGACATAGGCCATGCCCTTGGCATCTTTCTGCATGAAGACCAGGGCCAGCTTATCCGAATCATGGCTGTCATCGGCATAGTCGATGTGATAAGCTTCCAGAGGCAGGCGGTCCTTATCTTCCTGACTGAGGAGCTGATAGGCGCCGTACTTGATGATTTCGTACAGGCGGTCGTCATAGGAACTTTCCAGTTCGATGATCTTTTCCCGCCATTCGCCCCAGGTCAGGGCGGCCCGGCAGGTGTAGGTCGTGAAGGACGGCGAACCCAGGGCATCCTGGACTTCCTTCGACGTGACCCGTTCCTTCGGGTCCGGGATGTGCCAGACCAGGAGCTTCTTGTCGCGGTCGATATAAAGGCACTTGCTTTCCATATGGATCTTGGCGTGACAATGAGGGCACGTATAGAAGAATAAGTTTTCGTCGAAATGAACGCGTTCGCTCAATTTCGCATCAGCCGTATCGATGACGTCCCACGTATGGAAAACGCCGTATTCGTGGCAGGCCGGGCACTGGATAGTAACGTCCAGGTCATGGGTTCCGTTTTTCTTTGCCATAAGTTACACTCCTTCCGTACGACTTGCCGGATATAAAGCCATGATTTTCGAGGCGGCCTGTTCGATGTCGACGAGGCTGCGCTTCCTCAATTTCAAGAAAGGATGGACAATGGCTTCGATTTTCTTGACTTCTTCAGACAAGGCAATGGGGTCCGGTGCATCGTCGCAGCTCTGCAGCAAGGCCAGGGCCGGACCGGCTTCTTCCATCATGGCTGCCTGTTCGTTGCCGGCAGCTTCTCCCAGATGGCGGAGCCAGAAAAAGACAGCGGCTTTTGTATAGGCTTCCTGTTCTTCCGGGCTCGTGCAGACCATGTCGATGCGATCGAAACCGGCCCCTTCGGTCAAGAGCAGGGGGACAGCAGCGGCCGCAGCCCGCTGCAGGGGATAACGCTTTTCTTCCGTACTCAGCGAGGCAAATGCAAGGTGCTTCAAATGTTTTTCATCGGCCAGATGAAGGGCTTTCTTATAAGCCGACAACAATTCCCCTTCTTCGCCACGCTTGCCGCCGACCCAGTAGGGGCCGACAGCATGGATAATGAAGGAAGCCTTTAATTTATAACCCTTGGTCATGACAGCACTGCCGACGTGGCACATGCCGAGGGTACGGCATGAAGCGGAAAAAGACAGGCCGCCTTTCTGATGAATCTTACTGCTGACGCTATTCGTTGGCAAGAGAGTCGAGCTGGCGGAATAGACGAGGCCGTCAGCCTTCCACTCGGATAAATCACCTAGTAATACACGAAACTGCATCGTAGTCACACCCTTTCAAAATGGTTACTCTGTCCTATTATACCATTACTTGACAAAGGTATTAATAGCTTTCTTGAGATTTTCTACGGCTTCTGCGTCTCCTTCATGGATGGCATCGACGATGCAGTGGTCGATGTGGTCCTTGAGGATGACCCGGCTCACGCCGGCAATGGCCGAGTGGACGGCCGCCAGCTGGACCAGGACGTCGCTGCAGTCGCGGCCGTCTTCGATCATGCGCTTGATGGCTTCGACGTGGCCCGTAATGCGCGACAGCCGGTTGAGGACGCGTTTCGTTTCCGTATGGTGATGGTCATGATGGGTACCGGCGTGTGCCTGAGCAGGCTGTTCTTCTTCATCGTCATAGACGAAATCGGCTTCGTCGGCGGCCTTGACGACCTTGATGAAATAGAACCGGTCCGTATCCATGGCCATGACGATGGAAAAGCCGGCGCTGATCAGCTTCTCTTCCAAAATATCCACCGGCGGCAGCACGGGCGCGCCGCCATGGATGGCGTTGACGGCCTGGCGGGGCAGGTCGTGCATGATGAGTAGCATCCCGCCGGGCATCAGGGCCTCATAGAGGCGGCGGATGACATCGCGGCTGTGTTCCGCAATGTGGGGATAGAAATTGAGACAGCAGACGACATCATAATGTTTCCTAGGAAAAGCATATTTCAGGACATTGCCCGTCGTAAAGGTGACATTGGCCAGGTGAGAAAATTTATCCTTGGCCACGTCGATCATCTGCTGGGAATAGTCGAAGCCTTCCACACTGCCTTCATCTCCAGCCGCTGCGGATAAGTAAGGCAAGAGCACGCCCGTCCCACAGCCCGCATCGAGGATGGCTGAACCGGGCCGGATGGCCGCCAGCTCCATGAAAGACGATAAGACCCGGTCGTCCGCCTTGCGGTCGCGGTCCCAATTTTTCGCATAATTTTCAAAAAAGACATGTTCCTTATCCATAGGGATTCCCCTTTTTTCGAGTTTATAGTAAGCAGTGGCTCGTGGTTCATGGTTCGTGGCTCGTGACTTGTACCCCACGGTTTGTAGGGGCCGTCCCAAAGGGAGGCCGTAAAAAACATTCCCTCAGGCTGACCAACGGTATGGCTGACTGTTCACGGCGGGCCGCCTTGACAGGACGGCCCCTACGGAACACTAACTGCTAAAAAAGGGACTGTCGCACAAAAGCTATTGCTATCATGCGTGGTCCCTATCTCTTTGTAGTTCGGAGTTAGTGGTTAGCCACTAATCACTTAAAAGGGCTTGTCGTCATACGACAAGCCCTTTTTACATGGTGCGGTTGGGGGGACTTGAACCCCCATGAACTTTCGTTCACTACCCCCTCAAAGTAGCGCGTCTGCCATTCCGCCACAACCGCATATAAAATTGTAAAAAAAAGAATATGGCGACCCCGATCAGATTTGAACTGACGATCTTCGCCGTGACAGGGCGACATGTTAAACCGCTACACCACGGGGCCGTTTCTATTCAGCGCTCCTCTTTTGAGAAGCTATGGTGCGGTTGGGGGGACTTGAACCCCCATGAGCTTTCGCTCACTACCCCCTCAAAGTAGCGCGTCTGCCATTCCGCCACAACCGCATGATAGGTAATTGATGTTGGTGCTCAGGGACGGAATTGAACCGCCGACACGGGGATTTTCAGTCCCCTGCTCTACCGACTGAGCTACCTGAGCAAAAAAGTGGCGACCCCGATCAGATTTGAACTGACGATCTTCGCCGTGACAGGGCGACATGTTAAACCGCTACACCACGGGGCCGTTTCACCATTGTTTCAGCACGGAGTGCCTCAACGAAAACTATTCTACCATGACCTGTCGTTTTTGGCAAGTCTTTTTTTATCTTTTTTTCCGGTAATTCAAAAATTCCCTCTATGTTATCAGCCCCGTTTGATGTATAATATAGCCGGTATGCTTTGTTTACATCGTTTTTACAAAGAGTTTTACAGAGAGGATAGAACAAACACATGGTTCATGCAATGAAGACCTTCAGCAAATGGCGGCACAGACTCTTGCCGCTGTGTATCATCTTTGCCGTAGTTTATGGCTGCTGCTTTGAATGGCAGTTTCTCATTTCCCTGGGCATGGGGCCCGACAATATCGAAGACATGACCTTCGGCTTGCTGCCCGGCGTCGGCGCTGTCGTCCTGTCCCTGGCCCTGTATTGGAAACACTTGTCCCCAGGCGCCATCATCCCTCCGGCCCTCATCGGCCTGGGCTGGATTATCACGGGACCTTATTTGAGTTACATTTCCCTGATCAATACCAACACGATTTACTTGAACAATATATATGATATATACGTAGGACTATACTTTTTTGCTATCTTTTTCTGCCTGAACATGATTGTCCGGCAGTACATCCCCCACAAAACCGGAGCGGTCTTCATGACGATCGTCCAGTTCGCGGCCTTCTTCGTCATCCTGCTCCAGTGGGTCTACTATTTCCTTTACAACTCGTCGATCACGACATCCGGCGCCCTGCTCATCTTCCAGACGGGCCCGGCTGAGACCCTGGAATACTTCCATTCCCTGGGGCTGTTCAAGGTAGCCGCCATCGTCATCGTCCTGGCCCTGATTTTGGCAGGACTGTTCCTCTTGAACTATCGCCAGCGCGTCCTGCCCAGGACCCACGTCTACCGCAAGGTCCTCCCTATCGTCTCGCTGCTGCTCATCATCGCCCCGTCCGTCGGCGCCTTGAGCGAAGAAATCTTCCCGGAAGCCTTTCCGATCCGGACCTTCATCGACACACACGACTATATGAAGCGGTCGGCTATGTACGCCGAAAACCATGACGACAAATACACCGCCCTCCAGGCCGTCCAGCTCCATCCGGCCGACTACCCCAACACGGTCATCGTCGTCATCGGCGAATCGGAAACGCGGACCCTCATGAACGCCTATAATCCGGACCACGTGCCCAATACGCCGTGGCTGACGGCGATGAAATCCAACCCGGACTTCACACTGTTCACCAACGCCTACAGCTGCGTCTGGTACACCGTCCCCGTCCTGGAACACGCCCTGACGGAATCGAATTTCTACAACGACAAGCCCTTCAACGAATCCATTTCCATCATCGACATGGCCAAGAAAGCCGGCTATAAGACGTACTGGTTCAGCAACCAGGGTTCTGTCGGCGTCGCCGATACGCCTATCACCTTGGTGGCCAATACGGCAGATGTCTCCGAATGGGTCGACCGGGACCTGAAGGAATCGACGCTGGACGGCGCCCTCCTGCAGTTCCTCAAGCGCGTCGATCCCAAGGAAAAGAACTTCGTCGTCCTCCACATCATGGGCAGCCATATCGAATACCGCAACCGCTACCCCAAGGAATTTCAGAAATTCAATGACGGCAAGATCAACCAGGAAGCCGATTTCGACAATACCGTCCTCTATACGGACTGGGTCTTGTCGCAGATTTACGACTACGCCCGGGACAACCTCCATCTCGACGCCATGGTTTACTTCTCGGACCACGGCAGCGATCCCGACGTCGCCCGCCAGCCCGACAGCGCCAGCTTCAAGGTCCTGCGCATCCCCATGTTCTGCTACCTGTCCGACGCCTACCAGAAGCGCAATCCCGATGTCGTCAAAGCCATCAAGGCCAATAAAGACAAGTACTTCACGAACGACCTGGAATACGAATTTATCTGCGGCGTCCTAAACATGCAGTCGCCGAACTACGACCCGGCCATGTCCATCGCCTCGTCGAAATGGAGCATGGAACGGAAAGACCTGAAGACCCGCTTCGGCAAGACCAGCCTCATGGAGGACACAGAATATTAGGAGCCTTCGGCTCCGTGGGGCGTGGGTCGTGAACCGTGGACCGTAAGTCGTCTTCGCCAAACGAATCACGAAAAGAGCTTATCGCTACGCGACAAGCTCTTTTTATTTGGAGTATAATAGAACTAACACCACATTTTCCCAAAGGAGGTATTTCTATGGAACATGCTTGTGTCGCAGCCGGGTTATTTCCCCATCCGCCGATTATGCTGCCGGAAATCGGCGGCGATGAGCTGCAAAAGATAGCATCTACGGTACGGACTGTCCAGGCAGCGGCCCGATTGATTGTCAGCCAGAAACCGGAAACACTGGTCATCATGTCGCCTCATAACTACGTCTTCCCCGACGGGGCGACGCTCTTGGAGGCGCCCCGCCTGTATGGCAATCTCGATGCCTTTGGCTATCCGGAACTGGCCATGGATGTACGCACCGACATGGACCTGGCCGAAGAAATCTTTGAAATCGCCGCCCCGAAAACCGATATCTACCGCCTCGACGCGGCCTGGAGCGACCGTTTCGGCCATCCCCTCTACGTCGACCAGGGTACATTCGTCCCCTTATACTACCTGCGCCAGGCCGGCTTCACGGGCCAAGTCGTACTCATGGCGCCGCGCTTCGATGACTACGACAGCATGAGCCTGTTAGGGGACCTCGTCGTCCAGGCCGCTGCCCGCCTGGGCCGGCGTATCGCCATCGTCGCGTCCGGTGACTTGTCGCACCGCCTCCTGCCCGGTTCCCCCAACGGCTATACGCCAAAAGGGGCCGTCTTCGACAAGACCGTCATGGAAGCCCTGCAGAAACAGGACCCGGCCATCCTCAAGACCCTGAGCCGCAACCTCATCGACGAAGCCGGCATGTGCGGCCTGCCGTCGGTGTACTTTCTCTTCGGCGCCCTGCGCCATTTCCGTCCGGTCATGCCGGTCTATTCCTATGAAGGCCCCTTCGGCGTCGGCTATGGCGTCGCCTTATACCTGCCGGAAGGCCAGGAAAAACGGGCTGAAGAACCGGCTGTCGCCGACATCCGCGTCCGCCTGGCCCGGGAAAGCATCACCTACTACTTGAAGCACCACAGCCTGATGACCGTCCCCAAGGACCTGCCTGAAGACCTGCAGGACAAGGCCGGCGCCTTCGTATCCCTCCACAAGGGGAGCCGCCTGCGCGGCTGCATCGGCACCTTCCTGCCCATGCAGATGAACATTGCCAGCGAAATCATCCACAATGCCGTATCCGCTGCCACCAGGGACCCGCGGTTCTATCCGGTCAGCCTGGACGAGCTGAAAGACATCGATATTTCCGTCGACGTCCTGGGCCAGCCCGAAGCCGTCGCTTCGCCAGCTGACCTGGACCCCAAGAAATACGGGGTCATCGTCATGAGCCATGCCCAGACAGGCCTGCTTCTCCCCGACCTGGAAGGCGTCGACACGGTCCAGCAGCAGATTGCCATCGCCAAGGAAAAGGCCGGCATCCCGCCGCAAATCCGGCCGGACCTCTACCGCTTCACGGTCACGCGCTATAAGTAGGTGACATCATGGAAGCCGCTTATTACGATATCGCCAAAGACGGCCGGGCAGCCTGCCGCCTTTGCCCTCATCACTGCTCCATCGCGCCGGGCCATCGCGGCCGCTGCCAGACCCGCTATTATGACGGCCATACCCTCCAGGCCCTGAATTACGGCCAATGCACGGCCCTGGCTCTGGATCCGATTGAAAAGAAGCCACTGGCCTATTTCCATCCCGGCTCGCGCATCTTGTCCCTCGGTTCATGGGGCTGCAATTTCACCTGTCCCTTCTGTCAGAATTGGCAGATTTCCCAGCAAGAAGCACCGTACCGGGATCTGACGCCGGAACAGGCCCTTGCCCTGGCCAAAAGCTGCACGGACAACGGCAACATCGGCCTGGCTTATACCTACAACGAACCATCGCTCAGTTATGAATTTATCGCCAGGACAGCCCGCCTTATCCACGAAGCGGGACTGGTCAACGTCATGGTCAGCAACGGCTATATCGAAAAGGAACCGCTCCAGGCCTTGCTGCCTTATATCGATGCCTGGAACATCGACCTCAAAGGGTTCTCCCAGGCCTTCTACCAGTCCCTCTGCGGCGCATCGCTCCAGCCCGTCCTGGATACGATTGCCGCTGCTGCCACCGTGAGCCACGTCGAAGTGACGACGCTGATCATCCCCGGCGAAAATGACGACCCGGCCCAGATGGACGCCGAAGCCCGCTGGCTGGCCGCCCTCTCGCCGGACATCCCGCTGCACCTGACCCGCTATTTCCCGCAGTACCACTGGTCCGCACCGATGACGCCGTTACAGACGATGGAACAGCTGCAATCAATAGCCCGCCAGCATCTCCATTGTGTCCATTTGGGCAATGTATAGGCTGGTCGCCATACGTTAAACGATTATTGTCAACTTTAAACTTGTATACTGGCCATGGCATGATATAATAAGGTACAATTTGTTTTTTTATTTTTAAAAAGAAGTGGTGGTACAAAATGGCATTAAAAGAATTTACGTTCAATATTGGTGAAAATACACAGTCCGTCATGCTCCCGGAAGAACACATCGTCGGCGTCATGGAAGGCAAACACGTCCCGGCTGTCGATGTCAAACAGGCGACGATCGACTGCATGCGTCATCCGATCGGCAGCGCCCCGTTGCAGGAAAAAGTCCAGAAAGGCGATAAAGTCTGCCTCGTCGTCGCTGACGTCACCCGTACCTGGAACCATTCAAATCAATTCCTCATCTACATCATCGACGAATTGAACCTGGCCGGCATCCCCGATGACGACATCTGCATTGTCTTCGCTCAGGGTTCGCACCGCGCCCAGACGCCGGAAGAAGACGTCCGCGTCTGCGGTGAAGAAGTCATCCGCCGCATCAAGACCTATCAGCATGACTGCATGGACCCGACCCTCGTCGACTGCGGCACGACCAAGCTCGGCACGCCGTTGAAACTCAACAAACACGTTGTCGACGCCGACAAAGTCATCATCGTCGATGGCATTACGACCCATCTCTTCGCCGGTTACGGCGGCGGCCGCAAACTCATCCTGCCCGGCGTTTCCGGTTTCGAAACGATCCAGCGCAACCACTGCCACGCTCTGGCTGACGAATTTGGTCACGGCATCAACCCCAAGACGCGGGCCCTCAAGATCGACGACAACCCGCTCAACGACGACATGGTCGAAGCCTGCAGCAAGATCAATCCGTGCTTCCTCGTCCACTCCGTCATCAACGGCGACGGCGAAATCTGCCGCATGGTCGGCGGTGACTGGTACGACGCATGGCGGGCTGGCACCGAAGCCGTCCTCGACATCCAGCGCGTCCCGATGAAAGAAAAAGCAGACGTCGTCATCGCCTGCGCCGGCGGCTATCCCAGCGACGTCAGCCTCTACCAGGGCTGCAAATGCTATGACCCGGCTGAAATGGCTGTCAAAGACGGCGGCGTCATCATCGCCATCATGGAAGCCCGTGACATCAAAGAACCGGCTATCTACATGGACAGCTTCAAATACGATACGATGGAAGAAATGGAAACGGCCCTGCGGGCACACTTCACCATCCCCTTCTTCGTCGCCTTCAACCTCTTCTGCCTGACCCATAAAGACACGGTCATCCTGGTCACGCTGCCGCGCAACTTCGACGACATCCGCCGCACTGGCCAGATTCCGGTCGCCACCGTCCAGGAAGCTTGGGACCTGGCTCAGCAAAAACTGAAAGAACAGGGCAAAGATAAAGATTACACCATCAACATCATGCCCCATGCCACCAAAGTCATGCCGATTTTGCAGGAAAAATAACGAAGTTATTTTTCCCGTAGGGGACGCCCAGAGGGCGTCCCGCTTGATTCCACAATCCCGTAGGGGTCGCCCAGAGGGCGTCCCGCTTGATTCCACAATCCCGTAGGGGTCGCCCAAAGGGCGACCCGCTTGATTCCATAATCCCGTAGGGGTCGCCCAAAGGGCGACCCGCTTGATTCCATAATCCCGCAGGGGGGCTGTCGCACGAAGGTTTTTACCATCATGAAAGGCCCCTTTCTCTCGAAAGTTTGTAGTACGGAGTTTGTAGAAGAAGGCGCTGTCTTCATGCGACAGCGCCTTCTTATTATTCCCAAAGGCTATACTTATCCATTCCTTGATGCATAAGTGACATAATATATTTTCGCGTACCGCATGACAAACGTAAAATCCTATGCTATAATATAGCCAAGAGATGCGAAAGGAATGGTAAGCAAGTTCCCCTTCCTTTGTAAGCGCATTAGAAAGGGGTGAGTCCAGTGGAAATAGAGAAAGTAGAACATGCCTCCGGCGGTAAGGGGTACATCTTGAAGAAAAAACTTCTGAGCGCCACCGAGCTGAAGGATAAAGTAGGTATGTTCGCCGAAATCACATTGAAACCTGGATGTTCCTTAGGCTATCACGTTCACAGTGACAACGCAGAAGCATATTATATCCTTTCCGGAGAGGGAGAATATGACGACAACGGAGAAATCCGGACCGTTAAACCAGGAGACGTTACTTACACATCAGATGGTAAGGGTCACAGCTTGGAAAACAAAAGTCAGAACGATTTAGTTTTCATTGCGTTGATCATTAACAACTAAATAATGTCCATAGGATCAGCAAGCGTTCGTCGATGAACATTACGAATTAACTTATCTTGATTGAAGTGCTTCGAACTTTTCGAATGGGTGTGATGTTTTTCAAATAGGTTAGTCTAGTAAATCCAAGCGCAACGAACGATTATTGTTTCACATTTTTGTACGAGGTTAAAGTAACCAGAACCAAAAACGAGATGAATATGAATCCTATAACGTAGAGGACCGGTAGACATATGTCGCGTGTGTATCGGTCCTTTTACGTGTCTTTTTTGCCTTGACTTCTCCCTTCTCCATTGACAGAAACCGTCCCCTCTTCTATAATATACTGAAACGGTATTCTATAGAATTCGTTTAGATTTATCAAAGGGGGAGACAATCATGTCCAACGAATCTCAAGACCGGGTCCAAGAACAGGCCCGGGAAGCCATCCGCGGCAGCCAGGGCCAGCATCGCGGCCGTCAGTTCGCCTTGTGGATGGGCGCCTTGATCATCGGCGCCATTTTAGGTTGGCTCGGTATTCCGGCATTGAACCAATTATTCGATTTCATTGCAACTGTTTTCACGCGCTTATTCCAGTTCATCGCCGTACCGACCATCGCATTAGCTGTCATCACGACATTATCGGCTCTGGGAGCCAAGAAAGAAACGGGCCGTATCTTCGCCCACGCCGTCACCTACACGCTTTTGACGACGATCTGTGCCGCTGCCATCGGCCTGGTCCTCTATCTCTGGATCGCACCGGGCAACCTGCCGGTAGACCTCATCAATTCCGGCGTTTCCAACGTCCCGCAGAAATTGGAAAAAGTCACCTATTACGACCACTTCCTGTCGGTCATCCCGAACAACATGCTCCAGCCGTTCTTGTCGGGCAATGTCCTTTCGGTCATGCTCATCGCGGCTGCCGTCGGTCTGGCTCTGGCATTCATGCCTAAGACAGAAAACCGCGCTGTCCTCTTGAAAGGCCTCCTGGGTCTGCAGGAAGTCCTGTTCACCCTCATCCGGGCCCTGCTCTGGATCTTGCCGGTTGGCATCCTGGCTTTCTCGGCACAGCTGTCGGCACAGATTGAAGCTGGCGTCATCGTCGGTGCCCTGGGCAAATACACCCTGGTCATCCTCGGCGGCAACCTCATCCAGTTCTTCATTGTCCTGCCGATTTTCCTCGTTCTCCGTGGACTCAATCCGATTTACGTCTTCCGCAAGATGGCTCCGGCCATTGCCGTCGCCTTGTTCACCAAGAGCTCTGCCGGCACCTTGCCGGTCACCCTGGCTTCGGCAGAACAGCGCCTCAACGTCCATCCTCAGGTATCGCGTTTCGTCCTGCCAATCTGCACGACCATCAACATGAACGGCTGTGCTGCTTTCATCCTGGTCACGTCCCTGTTCCTCATGCAGAACGGCGGCTTTGACCTCTCTATCGGCACCATGATTGCCTGGCTCTTCGTCGCCGTCCTGGCTGCCATCGGTAATGCCGGCGTCCCCATGGGCTGCTACTTCCTGACCTTGTCGCTCATGTCCGGCATCGGTGCCCCCATCGGCATCATGGGTATCATCCTGCCGATCTACACCATCATCGACATGATTGAAACCGCTGAAAACGTCTGGTCCGACTCGGCCGTCTGTGCCATGACCGACCACGACTTAGCTTCTGAACTCGATGCCCAGCCGGCACCGGCTCAGCATTAAAAGCATAAAAAAAGGGGTTGTCGCACGAAGGCTTCTGCCATCATGCGAGGGCCCTTTTTCTTAAATGTTTGAGGTTTGATGTATGATGTTTGAGGCGATGGCTTTTAAATTTTGTCCCCTCCACATCAAACTTTCAACTTCAAACTTCAAACTCAAAAAGGGCTTGTCGTCATGCGACAAGCCCTTTTTATTATCCCCGAATCGTAGCTTCCTTCATGGCTTTGACGTAGTCATAGATGTGGGGGGCGGCATCGTCACCGTATTGGGCGATGATCTTGACGATGGCACTGCCTACGATGACGCCGTCAGCGACGCGGCCGATTTTTTCGGCCTGTTCCGTCGTATTGATGCCGAATCCGACGGCACACGGTACGTCTGTGACTTCTTTGGCCGTATCGACGATTTCTTTGAGGTCCGTCTTGATTTCCGTCCGCGTCCCGGTGACCCCCAGGGAGGACACGATGTACAAGAAACCTTCGCCGACTTTAGCGATTTTCTGGATACGGTCTTTCGACGTCGGCGCAATCATGGAGATGATGTCGATGCCATGGGCTTTGGCATCTGCCGCACATTCGTCACGTTCTTCAAAGGGCATATCAGGGATGATGATGCCATCCATGCCCGTTTCCTGGCAGCGGGCAAAGAATTTTTCAGCGCCGTAATGGAAGACAGGATTGAGGTAGGTCAAGAAAACCAGGGGAATCTGCGTTTCCTTACGGACCCGTTCGACCAGGGCAAAGACGTCGTCAATGCGCGTCCCGGCTTTCAAGGCCCGCAGGTCCGCTTCCTGGATGACGATGCCTTCGGCGATGGGGTCGGAAAAAGGAATACCGATTTCGATGAGGTCGGCTCCGGCTTTTTCCATAGTCATGATATATTCATACGTCTTGTCCAGCGACGGGTCGCCAGCTGTCAAGAATCCGATAAATGCTTTGCCGTTCTTAAAGGCGTTGCCAATCTTACTCATGTAAGTCCCTCCCTTTATATCTTGCAATGGCGGCGACGTCTTTATCACCGCGGCCGGACAAGCAGACGATGATGCTGTCGTTTTTGCTCATCTTCGGCGCTATCTGCATGGCTTCATAGACGGCATGGGCGCTTTCGATGGCGCAGATGATGCCTTCCGTGCGGGCCAGGTATTCAAAAGCTTCGACGGCTTCGTCGTCCTTGACCGGTACATACTGGGCACGTCCCGTCTGGTGGAGATAAGCGTGTTCCGGCCCGATGCCCGGATAGTCGAGGCCGGCCGAAATGGAATAGACTTCGTCGATCTGGCCGTCTTCATTCTGGCAGAAAATGGATTTCATGCCATGGAAGATACCGACTTCCCCTTTGGCGATAGTCGCTGCATGGAGCTTGGTGTCGATGCCCTTGCCGGCCGCTTCACAACCGATGAGTTTGACGTCCTTATCGCCGATGAAGTGGTAGAACATGCCCATGGCATTGCTGCCGCCACCGACGCAGGCCAGGACAGCCGCCGGGAGCTTGCCTTCCCGTTCGAGGATCTGCTGGCGCGCTTCCTTACTGATGACGGCCTGGAAGTCGCGGACCATCATCGGGAACGGATGGGGTCCCATGGTCGAGCCGATGACGTAATGCGTGTCGTCGACGCGGCTGACCCATTCGCGCATGGCTTCATTGACGGCATCTTTGAGGACCCGCGAGCCGGAAGTGACGGCGTGGACCTTAGCGCCCAAGAGTTCCATGCGATAGACGTTCAGAGCCTGGCGGATTGTATCTTCTTCGCCCATGAAGACTTCACATTCAAGGCCTAAGAAAGCCGCTGCTGTCGCCGTAGCGACGCCGTGCTGGCCGGCACCGGTTTCAGCGATGACCCGTGTCTTGCCCATCTTCTTGGCCAACAGGCACTGACCCAAGGCGTTGTTGATCTTATGGGCGCCTGTATGGTTCAAATCTTCGCGCTTCAAATAAACTTTCGCGCCGCCCAGGTCCTTGGTCATGCGTTCGGCATAGTAGAGCAGGGACGGACGGTTGGCATAATTATCGAGCAAATCCTTCAATTCTGCCTGAAAATCGGGATCATTTTTATAATGGCTGTAGGCTTTTTCCAAGCGCTGGATTTCATTCATCAATGTTTCCGGTATGTATTGACCGCCGAAGGGGCCAAATCTTCCTGTACTCATGTAGTTACCTCCTGTAAGCACGTACACGTGCCATGAATAATTTCATCTTTTCTTTATCTTTCACGCCGTCTGTCTCAATGCCACTGCTCACATCGAGGGCATAGGGATGGAACGCCGCTGCCTGGACAGCATTGTCAGGATTGAGGCCGCCGGCCAGAAAATACGGTCTGTTTAACTGGCCCAGCAGGGCCCAGTCGAAGCAATCGCCGGTCCCGCCGGCACCGTGGTCGAGCAGGATGTAGTCGGCCCGGCTTTGCTCTGCCTTGCGGACATCATCCTGGCTGGCAATGGAAAAAGCCTTGATGACCGGGACTTGCAGCGATTGCCGGACGGCATCAATCATAGTGTCGTCCTCCTGCCCATGGAGCTGGACGATTTGGATCGTACCCGCTGCGACCAGCTTTCCCATATGTTCCAGGCTGTCGTCGACGAAGACGCCGACGGCAGGGATGCCCGGGTCCAGGTCTTTGCGCAAGGCCGCCGCCTGGTCATCGCTGACGCGGCGCTTCTTGCCGGCAAAGACGAAGCCGGCGTAATCGGGACGGAGTTCATTAGCCCAGGCGATATCACAAGGGCGCTTGAGGCCGCAGAACTTGACCTTAACCACGAGAGCCTCCGGCCAGCTCATCGAGCATGGCTTTCTTATCAGGGCTTCTCATAAAGGTCTCGCCGATGAGGACGGCATCGACGCCGTGGTCGCGCAGGACCTTTGTGTGGTCGGCCGTCTTGATGCCGCTTTCGGCAACGAAGAGAATATCCTTCGGCACCAGCGGCCGCAGGCGGCAGCTCGTATCGAGGGAGACCGTGAAGTCCTTGAGGTTGCGGTTATTGACGCCGATGACGCGGGCGCCGCTGGCGATGGCCCGGCGCACTTCGTCTTCATCGTGGGCTTCGACCAGGGCCGATAATCCCAGGGAGTCAGCCAGCTGGAAGAAATGCCGCAACCTTTCATCATCGAGGATAGCACAGATGAGGAGCACTGCCGACGCGCCCAGGGCGCGGGCTTCGTAGATCTGGTATTCGTCGATGACGAAATCCTTGCGCAGGACCGGTGTCGTGACGGCTGCGGCAATTTCCTGCAAGTACTGCGGGCTGCCGAGGAAATAATCCCGTTCCGTCAGGACGGAAATGGCCGCAGCGCCGGCCTGTTCATATTCTTTGGCAATGGCTACATAGGGAAAGTCGGGAGCGATGAGGCCCTTCGACGGCGAAGCCTTCTTGACTTCGCAGATGAAGGACAGCCCCGGTTTTCCCAAATTCTTTTCAAAAGGGAAGCCTTCCTTTTTCGGTGCCGCCAGGGCCCGCGCCTTCATGACTTCCAGGGGTACCTGCTGTTTATCCGTAACCAGCCGCTTGGCGACGGCCGCCGTAAGATCATCTAATATCATAGGGCACCTTCTTACTCGTTGCTGACGGCAATGCATTTTTCCAGGGCTGCCGTCGCCTTACCTCTGTCGATGAGGCTGGCGGCGAGCTGGATGCCGTCGGCGATGGAATCGGCTTTGCCGGCGACGAACAGGGCGGCACCGCTGTTCATGAGGACGGCATTGCGTTTCGTCCCCTGGATTTTCCCGGACAGGACGTCGCGCGTAATCTGGGCATTGACTTCGGGCGTACCGCCGACGAGGTCTTCTTTTTTACCCGGCGTCAGGCCGAAGTCTTCCGGCTTGATGACGGACGTCCGGTAATAACCGTCGCGGAGTTCACAAATCGTCGTCGGCCCGTTCGGCGAAATTTCGTCGAGTTTTTCCTGGCCGTAAGCGACGAGGCCCCGTTTGACGCCGAGGGAAGCCAGGACCTTGGCCAGCGGTTCGACGAGATAGCCGTCATAGACGCCGAGGAGGAACATTTCCGGCTTGGCCGGATTGGTCAAGGGCCCGAGGATGTTGAAGACCGTCCGGAATCCCAGTTCCTTGCGGATGGGGCCGACGTACTTCATGGCGGCGTGGTATTTCTGAGCGAAGAGGAAGCAGAAATTCGTTTCTTCGAGCATCTTCAGGGCCAGCTGCGGATCCTGCTGGATATTGATGCCCAGCGCTTCCAGGCAGTCTGCCGTGCCGCACAGGGACGACGCAGCCCGGTTGCCGTGCTTGGCGACTTTGACACCGCCTGCGGCCAGGACCATGGCCGACGTCGTGGAAATGTTGAAGGAATGAGCGCCGTCGCCGCCGGTGCCGACGATTTCCAGGACATCCATACCCGGATGGGGAACGGGTGTAGCCAGGGAGCGCATGGCTTCGGCACAGCCGGAAATTTCATCGATCGTTTCAGCTTTGGTGCTCTTCGTCGAAAGGGCTGCCAGGAACGCCGCATTTTGCGTCGGCGTCGTTTCGCCCTTCATGATTTCCATCATGACCTGATGGGCTTCGTCATAGGTCAAATCACCTTTATTTACAATCTTGATAATCGCTTCTTTAATCATTGTAAGTACCTCCCCTGTTAGACTCATCTATATCACTTATAATGCAAGGAAATTTTCTACCATCATCGGCCCTTGAGGCGTCAAAATCGATTCGGGATGGAACTGCAGGCCGTAGACGGGATACTGCTTATGGCCGACGGCCATGATTTCACCATCTTCCGTATGGGCCAGGACTTCCAGTTCATCCGGCAAGGTATCCGGGTCGAGGGCCAGGGAATGATAGCGGCCGACGTCGACCTGTTCCGGCAGTCCCTTGAACAAGGGGCTGTCCGTCTTCAGCGTGGCGACGGATTGTTTGCCGTGCATGAGCTGCTTGGCATAGGTAATGGTACCGCCGTAGACTTCGCAGATGGCCTGATGACCTAAGCAGACGCCCAGGATGGGGACCTTGCCGGCGAAGTAGCTGATGGCCTGTTCGCAGATACCGGCATCGGCCGGACGGCCCGGTCCGGGAGAAATGATGAGGTGATCCGGACGCATGGCTTCGATGTCTTCGACGGTCTTTTCATCGTTGCGGATGACCGTGATATCCGGGTCGAACTGACCGAGGAGCTGGTAGAGATTATAAGAAAAACTATCGTAATTATCAATGAGCACTATCATTTGTCGATCCCTCCATTAGCCTGCTGCAATGCAATGACGACAGCTTTGGCCTTGTTCAGACATTCCTGATGTTCCTGTTCGGGGATACTGTCGGCGACGATGCCCGCGCCGGAGCAGGCGTAGACGTGATTTCCTTTCTTATAGGCCAGGCGGATGCCGATGCAGCAGTCCATATTGCCCGTAAAGTCGATGTATCCGATGGCGCCGCCATAGACGCCGCGTTTATGGCCTTCCAGTTCGTCGATGATTTCGCAGGCCCGGATTTTCGGTGCCCCTGACAGGGTGCCGGCCGGCAGGACCGATGCAATGGCGTCGATAGCCGTCTTATCCTTGCGGATCGTGCTGTGAACAGTCGAACCGATATGCATGATATGAGAGAAACGCAGGACGTCGAGATAGCGTTCGACGTGAACGCTGCCAAATTCACTGATGCGGCCCAAATCGTTGCGGCCCAAGTCGACGAGCATGTTGTGTTCGGCCAGTTCCTTCGTATTGTGCAGGAGTTCATCTTCCAAGGCCTGGTCTTCTTCCGGCGTCTTGCCCCGCGGCCGCGATCCCGCCAGGGGGAATGTGAACAGGTCGCCGTTTTCCAGGCGGGTCAGCGTTTCCGGTGAAGAGCCGGCGAGCTCGATATCATCGCCGGAGAAGAAGAACATATACGGCGATGGATTGAGGGTCCGCAGGACGCGGTACGTATCGAGGAGGCTCCCCTCGGCTTCAGCGCTCAGGCGGTTGGCCAGGACGACCTGGAAAATATCGCCTTCGCGGATGTAGGTCTTGCCCTTTTCGACCATCTGGCAATATTCTTCTTTATTGAACAAAGGCTTGAAATCACTCTTGAGCTGCAATGGGATGTCCGGGGCTTTCTTGCCTTCCCGGATAAGGCTTTCCATGCGTTCCATTTCCAGGAGAGCCCGGTTATAATTTTCTTCGGCCGAGTCGAGGCGGACGTTGACGATAAGGTAAATCTGCTGTTTCAGGTTATCGAAGACGATGACCTTATCGAAGAGCATGAGGTCGAAATCGTTGAAGCCATCGTCATCGACGGCATTGAGTTTCAGCGACGGTTCGGCGTATTTGATGAAATCGTAGGCAAAATACCCGACCAGTCCGCCTGTAAAGGGAGGCAGGTTCGAAAGGCGCGGCGCCTTATTGTCGGCCAGTATCTGGGAAATAAGCTGTTCCGGATGGTCCGTATGGATCTGGACTTCAGCGCCGGTCTTGATGTGGACCGTACCGTCCTTGCAGTACAGACCCATCTGCGGATCATAGCCGATAAAGGTATAGCGGCCCCAGCGCTGGGAATCTTCCATGCTTTCCAGCAAATAGCAGTGAGAGCTGATGTTCTTGACGATGCGCAATACTTCGATAGGCGTGCGGACGTCGGCATACATGCTGCGGCAGATGGGCACGACCTTGTATTCACCTTGATATGCTTTTACCTGTTCCAGACTGAGCGTTTCCATATGAACCTCCTAAAAAAAGAATCCGTCCACGACAATGTTACTTGTCAAGGACGGATTAAGTTCCGCGGTGCCACCTTGTTTTAGGGGTTGAACCCTACTCTCGACGGAATACCAACATATTCCCGGCAACTGACGTATGCCAACACGTCGCAGAATACTCGGCCTTCCAGCTTTTGACTGCGCCCTCAGCGGTCCATTTAACGAGCTGCGTCGGCCGGCTCTCAGCATCCCGGCTCTCTGTACGTGCACGTCATCGTTTTTACTTCCGCCTCAATGGTTTCATGGACGATGTTCGGTTGATGGTTGTATGATACACCGCATTATGTAACCTGTCAAGGCCATTTTTGTCCACTATTTAAAGACAATCGTTTTACTAATAAAAAAAGCTTGTCGCGTACACGACAAGCTTTTTAGTGGCTAGTGGTCAGGGGTTAGTGGCTCACATGGCGTTACGAACCATGAGCCACCAACTGCTAATCCCTAGCGGCTAACTGCTAGGAAACTACATCATCGCGATGACCGGCGAGATGATGAGCAGGATACCGGCGAAGACGATGAGGACTAAGGAAATGCCTTTATACTTGTGCAGGGCATTGACCTTATAGACCAGGTAGGCCGGGATGAGGCAGGCAATGATGCCGAAAATCGGGCCCAGCAGGGTCAGGAGCTTGAGGACCGGTGCATTGAGGACGATGGCACCCCAGGCTACGGCTACGGCGAAGATGAGGATACCGTGGCGGACAACGGTCTTGCTGATTTTTTCTTCCGGGATGAAACGGCGCAGGATATTCATGGCAATACCCTGGCAGGCTTCACGGAAGCCAAGGAAGACACTGAAGAAGGCTGTCATAACGGCGAAGATGTTGAGGATAAGGCTGAAAATCTTGACGGCGCTGCCATCGAAACCTCTGGCGACGATAGCCAGAGCCGAAATGTTCTGGGAGTAAGCGATGACGGCCTGGTCATGGCCGAGAGCCAGGTTGAAGGACATGGCATACGAGAAAATCGTGATGAACAAGACGGAGAAAGCGATTTTCATAGCCCGCATGGCTTTATAACGGGCGACGTGGATCGATTTATTATGAGAGCGATAGGAAATGACCATCGGGCTGATGCTGGGAATGAAGAGAATCGAGGTCAGCGTGACCGGCAGCATGGCAATCGTATTCTTGACCAGGTAGCCCAGGTCCGGGAAGACACCGATATTGGCCAGGTTCCAGTGCTGGATCATGATGCCACCCAAGCAGATGACGACTAACAATTTCGTCAGGACCATGAGCGTCGATACGCGGAACAAGAGCTGTTCGCCCCGGGAAGCGATGAGGACCATGACACAGATGATGGCCAGACCATATAAGGGGTTATCCGACAGGAGCGTATCGGTGACGCCGAAGGAAAATAAGAAGGACGCGCTGTCATTGGTCAAGGCTGTCGAATACATGAATACGCAGATGAGGATGCTCAGGAAGTAGAGGATCCCCAGGAGGAAGCCCCAGTTCTTCCCCAAATATCCGCTGATGACGCTGGGATAATCTTCACACCGCGGCGAATCGGCCAGGGTGTTGATAAACAACCGTTGTAAGAGATAAATAGCCGGATAGGCGATGATGGCCGAGAATAAATAGACCCACACGCCGACCAAACCGACCTGGACAGGTAAAAAGACGATGCCGGCGCCGATGGCCATGCCGATACTCATAATAATCCAGCCCCAGTCCGTACTGTCGAACTTGACGGCTTCTTTCCATTGTGCATCTGTCATGCCCGCCTGCCGGGCCAATGCTGCTGATGAGTTCATATGAATTACCTCCTGTGGCAAATACAACTAAGCGATGATGTCCCCTCTGATACTACATTTTTCTCCCCTGTCGCCGTTCTCTTTCTCAATTTCTTTTCATATACATTTCTGCTATGGTTTATAAGTGGGTTTTATTTAAAACCATAAAATTTAATGTATAGTCCGGCGTTTCACCTTTTACTAAAACGTTCTATTTCATACTTAAAGTATAGCATGGAAGGTGTAACCTGTAAAATATTCATTGTGCAATTTACTTTCATAGGAATTTCCTATGACAATAAGATATTTCCTTTAATTTTTTTCTATCTCTTTGCGATTTTCCATCATATTGAGAATAACTTATTCTCACTTTTCCAGCATAGCCATAAATAACTGTCCTTTCCAAAAAGTCAAATTTAGATAGATTTTCTTTATATTTTTTATGTCACATCAGAGAGCTTCTTTTCACTTTTTCGCCATTATCTATTCTATATTTTCATTTTAAATATTCCTTTATTGTATCAAAAAGTCATAACTTTTCCCTATTTTTTTATTTTGATACAATAAAGGAAGCAGAAACGATTCTATAGGTACCGTTGATATTCGAGGTGTTTCATTATGACTTTACAGCAACTTCGTTATATCCTGGAGTTATCAAAGCACAATTCCATTTCGGCTGCAGCCCATGCCCTGAACATCTCCCAGCCCAGCCTGAGCACGGCTATCAAAGATTTGGAAAAAGAGTTTTCCCTGACCCTGGTCGAACGAAACCGCCACGGCATCACCTTCACGCCAGCAGGACTGGAATTTCTCCATTACGCCGGCCATATCCTGTCCCATGCCGAAGCCATGCACGACCATTTCCAGGCAGAAAAAAAACAGGATCTGCCTCAGGTCCTGTCCATTTCATCCCAACACTATCCTTTCGCCGATGAAGCCTTCATCCATGCTCTGCAGCACGTCCCGCCGAACGCGGCCTGCACGTTCACCCTGCGCGAAGGCCGGACGTCGCAAGTCATCCATGACGTCGTCACCCGCGAAAGCCAGCTGGGCATCCTCTTCTTATCCCACATGAACGCCCGTTTCCTGAAGGACTTGTTCCACAAGAATAAGCTGGAATTTACGCCTCTCTGCGCCTTCACGCCCTGTCTCTATGTCCGCAGCGGCCATCCCCTGGCAGAATTTTCTCACGTCGTTCCCGGCCAATTCAGCAGCTATCCTTGCGTCCGCTTCGAACAAGGTCACGACAAATCGCAGTTTTCCGAAGAACTGCTCCTGCCCAACCGGGCCAGCCGCCAGTGCATCTACGTCACCGATCGGTCGACGCTGTTCAGCATCATCCGGGCCACCGACGCCTACACCATCGGGACGGGTCACGCAGCCCCATCCATCATCGGCCGCCACCTCGCAGTCATCCCCATCGAAAATCCCCTGGACACGATGACTGTAGGCTGGATCAAGATGGCAGGAGAACCCCTGTCCGAAGAAGCTTCCCACTACATCACCATCCTGACGGACTTGTTGAGAGGACGGGAGAATAAGGAATAGTGGTTCGTGGTTCGTGGTTCGTGATTCGTGACTCGTGGCTTGTGGCTCGTGGCTCGTGGCTTGTGGCTCGTGGCTCGTAATCCGTAGGGGCCGTCCCAAAGGGCGGCCCGCTTAATTCCTTGCAAACAAAAAGGCGCTGTCGCGATGCGACAGCGCCTTTTTTCATTTACAACGAACTATTTATTTTTCATCATATGCTTTTGTCAGGCGGACATAGCCTTCGTAACGGTCTTTGGCATCTTCTTCGGTCTTTTCGAAGAGAGCTTCTGCCGTATCCGGGAAGGTGCGCTGCAAGGACGAGAAGCGTGTTTCGCCCATGAGGAAGTCGCGGAAGTTAGCTGTCGGCGGCTTGGAATCAAGGATGAAGGGGTTCTTGCCCTGTTTCTTCAATTCCGGATTATAGCGCCACAGATGCCAGTAACCGGCTTCGACCGCCCGTTTTTCTTCGAGCTGGCTCTGACCCTGGCCGACTTTCAGGCCGTGGTTGATGCACGGTGCATAGCCGATGATCAGGGACGGGCCGTTATAGGCTTCTGCTTCTTTGAGGGCCTTCATGAACTGGTTCTTGTCGGCACCCATAGCGACTTGAGCGACGTAGATATAACCGTACTGGGCTTCCATCATGCCCAAGTCTTTCTTACGCGTCTTCTTGCCGGACGCAGCGAACTGAGCCACAGCGGCCGTCGGCGTAGCTTTAGATGCCTGGCCGCCCGTATTGGAGTAGACTTCCGTATCGAAGACCAGGACGTTGACGTCTTCGCCCTGAGCCAGGACGTGGTCCAGGCCGCCATAACCGATATCGTAAGCCCAGCCGTCGCCGCCGAAGATCCACTGGCTGCGTTTGACCAGGAACTGTTTCATATCATAGACCTGTTCCAGTGCCGGTTTGCCGTCTTTTTCAGCTTCCAAGAGGGCGATGACCTTATCCGAGCGTTCGCGGGTCCCTTCGCTTTCAGCCTTGTGTTCTTTCCATTCCGTAAAGGCTGCCTGCAGTTCCGGGCTGGCCACATCCATAGCGGCATCGATGTACTGTTCCAGCAGTTTCCGTTCCGTCTTTTCAGCCAGCATCATGCCGAAGCCATATTCTGCGTTGTCTTCAAAGAGGGACGTCGACCAAGCCGGGCCATGGCCCTGAGCGTTCTTGGTATAGCCGCAGTCCGGTGCACTGCCGCCCCAGACGCTGGAGCAGCCGTGAGCGTTGGCAATCATCATGCGGTCGCCGAAGAGCTGGGTGACGACTTTACAATACGGCGTTTCAGCACAGCCTGCGCAAGCGCCGGTGAATTCGAGGAGCGGCTGTTCGAACTGGCTGCCGATGACGGTATTCTTGTCCATCGGGTTGGCTTTCGCCGGCAAATCGATGACATAATCCCAAAGAGCGGCTTTGTATTCTTCGTCGTCGAAAGGTTTCATGGTCAAGGCCTGTTTCGGGCAGACATGGGTACAGCTGCCGCAGCCCAGGCAGTCCATGACGGAAACGACGATATTGTATTTGTACCCCGGAGCCACTTTGATTTCTTTATCCTGGTAGCCTTTCGGAGCCTTAGCGGCTTCATCCGGCGTCATCAGGAAGGGACGGATAGCAGCATGAGGGCAGACGAAGGAACACTGGTTACAGCCGATACATTTTTCAGCATCCCAGCTCGGTACGAACATAGCGACGCCGCGTTTTTCTTCGGCGCAGGTCCCCGTCGGCCAGCGGCCGTCTTCGATGCCGTCATAAGCGCTGACCGGCAGGTCATCGCCTTCAAGGGCATTGACAGGGATGGAAAATTCGCGGAAGAATTTCGTATGTTTCGACATATCAACCGGTTCATCGACAGCATCAGCCCAGGCGGCCGGTACATCGACTTTGACGATAGCCGACAGGCCCTGATCAATGGCTTCATTGTTCATGTCGACGATGTTCTGGCCTTTCTTGCCATACGATGCGACGACGGATTCTTTCAATTTAGAGATAGCCAGGTCCAAGGGGATGACATCTGCCAGTTTGAAGAAGGCCGACTGCATGATCATGTTGATGCGGCCGCCGAGACCGATTTTCTGAGCAATGCCGACGGCGTCGATGATATAGAACTGGACGTCGTTGCGGGCAATGGCACGTTTTAATTTAGCCGGCAGTTTTTCGTCCAGTTCTTCCGGTTTCCAGACCGTGTTGAGCAGGAACGTACCGCCCTTTTTGATGCCCCGCAGGAGGTCGAAGCCATGGACATAGGACTGGCGGTGGCAGGCGATGAAGTCGGCATTATTGATGAGGTACGGCATCTGGATCGGCGTATCGCCAAAGCGCAGGTGCGATACGGTGACGCCGCCGGATTTCTTGGAGTCATAAGCGAAATATGCCTGGGCATACATGTCAGTGTTATCGCCGATGATCTTGATGGCACTCTTGTTGGCACCGACCGTACCATCGGAACCGAAGCCCCAGAACTTGCAGGCTTTCAGGCCTTTGCCGCCTGTCGTGATGCCTTTGACGCGCGGCAGGGATTTATAGGTAACATCATCGACGATGCTCAAGGTGAAGTCGTTCTTCGGTTCAAAGGCCTTGAGGTTTTCAAAGGCAGCGACGACGTCGCCCGGCAAGAATTCTTTCGATGCGATACCATAACGGCCGTGGTAGACCTTCGGTGCATTGTCAGCTACGGCAAAAGTAGCGGCTACGCTGTGATAGAGCGGTTCGCCGTTGGCACCGGTTTCTTTCGTGCGGTCCAGGACGGCGATTTTCTTGACCGTATTCGGCAGAGCAGCCAGGAAATGTTTTTCCGACCACGGACGGAACATGTGGACGTTGATGCAGCCGACCTTTTCGCCTTTGGCGACGAGCATCTTGACCGTTTCTTCGATGGTCTGGGAACCAGAACCCATGGAAACGAGGACAAATTCGGCATCCGGTGCGCCGGTATAATTGAACAGATGGTATTCACGGCCCGTGATTTCGCTGATTTTCTGCATGTAGCCTTCGGCGACATCGGGGACGCGGTCATAGAATTTATTGAGGGCTTCGCGGTGCTGCATAAACGTTTCAGCTGGTTCGCAGAAAGAAATGGCTTCCGGATTATCCGGGTTCATGCCGCGTTTGCGGAAGGCCCGGACGGCGTCCATATCGAGGAGAGGACGGAGTTTTTCATACGGCAGGACTTCGATTTTCTGGATTTCGTGGGATGTGCGGAAGCCATCGAAGAAGTTGATGATCGGGATACGACAGGAAATAGCCGTTGCATGGACGACAGCTGCCAAGTCCATAATTTCCTGGACACTCGATTCACACATCATGCTGATGCCCGTGCCGCGCATAGCCATGGCATCGTCATGACCGGCAAAAATCGTATAGCCGTTGGTAGCGACCGTACGGGAGGCGACATGGAAGACGCCGGGCAGGAGTTCACTGGAAATCTTGAACATGTTGCTGAGCATGATCATCATGCCCTGGGAAGATGTAAAGGTCGTCGTCAAGGCGCCAGTGTTCAAAGCACCGTGCATGGCACCGGCAGCCCCTTTTTCAGACTGCATTTCCTGAACCTGGACAGTCGTACCGAATAAGTTCTTACGGCCATGGGCGGCCCATTCATCGACGTGTTCCGCCATCGGCGACGACGGCGTTATCGGGAAGATGGAAGCCAGTTCGGTAAAGGCGTAGGCAATATAAGCCGCAGCTTCGTTGCCGTCCATTGTCTTGAAAATTTTCTTTGCCATAGTACTTGTTCCCCTTTCTGTAAAACCTGATAAATGAAAGAATCCGTGTACACTTAGGAGTCATCTGATAGATTGCGCAGATAAAATCATCATTTTTCACTATGTGACTAAGGTATTTTCTAGATGACTATTTGTTATCTTCATTGTACTATTTCGAAAAAATTTATGCAAGGCCTTTCTAGTAAAACGTTCATCTTATGCCGATTTTGTCTAAAAGCGTGAATATTCATGAAAAAGAGTCATAAAAAAAGGCGCTGTCTGCAAGAGACAACGCCTTTTTAAGTTTGAAGTTAAAAGTTTGATGTTTGATGTAATCCGTTTTTAAATTTAAAAATCGTCGCTTCAAACATCGAGCCCTTACGCCCAGATGGATTTCATGAGCTCTTTGTACGATTCGCCGAGGTGGCGGATGATGACGTCGAACATGGCGTAAATCAAATCACCATCGACTTCATCGTCTTTGAGGAGGACGCACGTGTCGAGGATGAGGTTGCCTTCATCGTCGATGTAGTATTTAAAGGATTTGTACTGCTTATTGTACGTGTTGAGCAGCTTGAGGACAGCCGCTTCATTGTCATCGTGCAGGACCTTCGGTGCTACCAGGACGCGGATCATGCCGTAAATGCTGGTATCGAGGATGACGATGAGGGGCAGGCGGTTGCCGTTGATGTCAGCAGCCGACCGGAAGACGACCGTCTGGAACTGGTCATCTTTGATTTCGTCGACCGTAAAGGCTTTGATTTCTTTTTCGTCGAGATATTTTTTAAAGTTTTCAGCTTTCTTGTTCATTGGAAAACACTCCTTTTTTTACAAATAACGCTTCGATTTTATTATACCCCATTTTTATAACGTTTGTCATAAGAAAAAGGCTCGCCGCTATGCAGCAAGCCTTTTTCTTATTAGGAGAGGAGTAGTTTTTCGAGGATCGGGTCTAATTCTTCCGGTGTCGTGCTGGGTTCAAAGCGCTGGACCTGGCTGCCGTCCCGGTTGATGAGGAATTTGGTGAAATTCCATTTGATGCCGTTGCCCTGGGCATTGTCCGGATAGTGTTCGGAAACGACCTTCTGGATGAGCTGGCCGCTTTCTTTATCCGTTTCGTAGCCTTTGAAGGGTGCGGCTTCTGTAAGGTATTGGTACAGAGGTGCTGCCTGGTCACCGCGGACGTCGATCTTGGCGAAGAGCGGGAAGGTGACGCCGTGGTTGAGGCGGCAGAACTGTTCGATGTGCTGGTTGTCTTCCGGATCCTGTTCCAGGAACTGGTTGCACGGGAAGCCGAGGATGACCAGGCCTTTATCCTTATATTTCTGATATAAGGCTTCCAGACCGTCGTACTGCGGCGTGAAGCCACATTTGCTGGCCGTGTTGACGATGAGCAGGACCTTATCTTTATATTGGCTCAGGGATACATCGTGTCCCTGGATGTCTTTGACCGTGAAATCGTATACGTTCATAATATAACCTCCTTATTGTTTATAATTCGTGGATAACGCAGCCGCCGAATTCGGGCGAGCAAGTGGCGCCATCGAGGGACGGAGCTTCTTTGACGGCGAATGATTCTTTCCACAGGCCGTGGAGATTGCAATATGCATAGACTTCACCGGCATCGCCCGTTTCAAATTCAGCCTTCGGTTCTTCACCGGGTTTCAGGTAGCGGATGTCGACGCCGTTGTCATCGACGAGGGCAATCCATTCGATGTAATGCTTTTCTTCCATCGGGTGTGTCACCGAACCGACATGGACTTCCAAGTGGCCATCGATTTTCTGGATAGCCGGTACGTGTTTTTCTTTAGCTGCGTCGACAGTGTCGGCGACGAGATGAGTCAATTCCTGGCCGGCATAGATGAGTTTTTCCGGTACTTGCGTGCCTACAGATACTAAAACGCTGCCATCTTTATCGTTACGGTAAAATTCTACGTGTTTCATATGGGTTCCTCCTTTGGGGCCTGGCCCCTGACTAAGGTACAATCTATATATGAGAAGTTATTTCTTAATTAATAATTATTTTTTCTTTATGTGCTTATTATAGACTAAATTGGTACACTTGTCAATAACGGAGAACGATTATTTTTTATTATTTTTTCTTAATATCCAAATCGAGGCTGTGTGGGTCTTTTTTCAGGGCTTTCATCCGTTCCCTCGTCGTCCGGCTGGCACCGCCCCACTTGAGGACCAGGCCGCCGTTGACGCTCCATGTCGGCGTCATATTGGAGCCGGACCGCCGCGTCAATTCGCCCCAGACAGAATTTCCCTGTCCCAGCGACAAAGAAGAGCCGAAAGTCATATCGTACCAGGTATACGTCTTGGACCCGACATCGCCAAAAATAGATGCTGTATTTCCCTGGTCCAGGGTCCCTGTCGTCGTGCCGTCCAGAGCCCGCTGGACGCCGAAGCGACCGTAGAGCAGGCCGGCATGGCCGTTGACCGAATAGGCTTTCCCGGCCATGATGCCCAGGCGGCCGCTTACATAGGGCTTATTCCCGGATCGGTAAGTCACGGCATCGCCGCTGATCGTATAAGGAAAGACATAGCCCAGGGACAGGCCGGCCTGGGGTTCCCAGAAGAACTGCTTGGGCAGGAGCCGTGTTTCATAATAACGGATGCCCGCGCCTAACAGCCAGGTCCGATAGTTGACCAAGTCGCTGTTCCCGTCAGTATCGCTGTAGGACACGGTATGCTGCAGCTGCGACAGGCGGATGACGGCATCGCCATGGCGGTCGCGTTTATCGCCCCATTCCACGGCAAAGCCGCCGCCATATTCTTTCATCGAGTCCGACCCGCTGCCATAGGGCTGGCTGCCGTTTTTCCCGTCGGTATAGACATTGGACGTGCTCATCGTATAAAAAGCCCCCTGGTGGAGGGTCCCGCCCCAGCGGGCCATGTTGTGCGGCGATTCGTAGCCGATGAGGGTCGCACTATAGTCCTGGCTGTAAGACAGGCTGCCATAATCCGGGAAGGTATAGCTGCGGTAATCGGTCTTGACCCACCAGCCCGTGTCATCAGATGGTTCCAGCAGGTCCTTGTAGGCCGTAAAACGGTTGTCATCAGACCGGCGCCAGAGAAGATCCGACGCCATCTGATAAAACGTCGCCGTCCCGGCCTGTGTCGCCGCCAGGGACCGGCCGGCAGACTGCCAGTCCGCGCCCTGTACGGCATCTGCTCCCGCCAGATAAGTCAGGGCCATAAAGACGATTATACAGTTACGCAACCTAGGCAGACTGAATTTCATGACAAACCTCCCGAGAGGATTTATAGTTCCTTTCTCGTTAAATCAAATTATAGCGGCGGCAGCCCTGTTCTTCACAGCAGCGCAAGGTACCGTGATCGACGAGGTATTCGATATGGGCCAGCGTTTCGCCCAGGGCGAACCACTTCTGCGTCGGCGGGAAATCCTTCCACTTCTTGCCGCGCATGGACCAGGTCATATGCGGGGCGATTTCGTAAGCCGTGCTGTGCGGATAGCACTTTACCAGATGGCATATTTCGGCCAGGCGGCGGTCGTGATGGGCCATGATTTCATCAATACGGCCGACAATAGACGTATCGCCTTCGCGATGCCCCGGCAGGGCCAGTCGGACGGGCAGGTCGCGGACCTTCTGTAAACTTTCGAGATAACGCTGCAATGCGTGTTTCATGTGATACCAGACCTGGATGTTCGGCGTAATGTCGAAGAGGATGTGGTCACTCGTAAAGAAAACCTGCTCTTTCGCCAGGTACAGGCAGCACAGCCCCGGCGTATGGCCCGGCGCGTGAATGACCTGTAAATCGCAGCCGGCCAGATGAAGGTGGTCTCCGTCCTGGACGGTCGTCACCGGGAAATGAGGGTCCGGCGAAAAGGTCCGGGCCTGGTTGGAAAACTGGGTCCTGATTTCTTCCGGTGGCATGCCTTCGCGCATGAAATTGTCTTCAGCCGCCTTCCATGTCGAGCCGTCCTCGGAATCGACGAGATACTGGTAATCGACGGGATGCATGTAAACAGGGCAGCCGGCAGCGGCAAAAAGGCCGACAAGGCCGCTGTGGTCGGCGTGGAGATGGGTGATGAACAGGGCCGTATCGGATTGTAAACAGATACCCAATTCTTGTAAACCCTGACCCAAGGCCCGTTTACATTCAGGGCGGTTGAAACCCGTGTCGATGACCAGATTGCCAGACGGCCCTTTGATGACATAAGCATTGAGATATTGCAAGAGGTTGTCGGGCAGATCGACGCGGATACGGTAAATATCGGGATGAGAATAGACTTGCTGGATCATAGGACCTCCTTTTAAGGAATCAGGCGGGCCGCCCTCTGGGACGGCCCCTACGGATAAAGGCCTTTAAATTTAAAACCATTTGCTAACCACTAACCACTAGCTGCTAACCACTTAAAAGGGCTTGTCGCACATGCGACAAGCCCTTTTCTTATTTCTTCTTCTTTGGGTTATAGCGATTCATGCCTTTGTCGACGCCGAGGCTCAGGCAGCCTTCGATGGCTGTGGCCGCGTCTTCGATGCCCTGCTGGTAGGCTTCGCGGAGTTCTTCCGGGAAAGGAGTCAGGACATGGTCGACGACGTCATGGTGCGGCAAGGGCCGGCCAATGCCGACGCGGAAGCGGGTAAAGTCCGTACAGCCGTTGGCGAAAAGGCTCTTGATGCCGTTATGTCCGCCATCGCTGCCGTTCTTGCGGATCCGCAGGCGGCCGACGGCCAGGTCCATATCGTCATACGCGACGTAGACGTCAGGCTGGTCGATCTTATACCAGCGCATGAGCGGGCCGACGGCGCGGCCGCTTTCATTCATGTAAGTCTGCGGCTTGACCAGGATGATTTTTTCACTGTTCACGGTAGTCTGGGCTACGAGGGCGTCCATCTTATCCTGCCACAAAGTCACATTCCAGCGCTTGGCTAATTCATCGACGACACGGAAACCCGTGTTGTGTTTCGATTCTTCATATTGACGGCCCGGATTGCCCAGGCCAACGATCATATGCACGATGGATTTCCTTATTTGTCGAAGAGACGGCTTACGGAAACGTCGTGGAAGATGCGCATGATAGCTTCACCGAGGAGCGGTGCAACCGAAAGGACTTTGATCTTGTCGATCTGTTTTTCCGGCGGCAAGGGGATGGTGTTGGTGATGATCAGTTCGGAAATGACCGATTTCTGGATGCGTTCGACAGCCGGATCGGTGAGGACGGCATGAGCGCAGGCAGCAAAGACACGGGAAGCGCCCATTTCTTTCAGGGCTTTGGCGCCACCGCACAAGGAACCAGCCGTATCGACGATGTCGTCGACGAGGATGCAGGTCTTGCCTTTGATGTCGCCAATGATGTTCATGACTTCAGCAACGCCCGGACGGGGACGGCGTTTTTCAATGATGGCGATCGGTGCATTGACGCGGTCAGCCAGATCGCGGGCACGCGTTACGCCACCGAGGTCAGGAGATACGACGACGATGTCGCCCATATCCGTTTCTTCTTTCTTCTGATTGATGTATTTGGCAATGATGGAAGCCGAGCCGAGGTGATCGACAGGAATGTCGAAGAAACCCTGGATCTGGCCGGCATGCAAGTCCATGGTAACGACGCGGGTGATGCCGGAGGTCGTCATCAAATCAGCAACCAGTTTGGATGTAATCGGTTCACGGCCGCGGGTCTTGCGGTCCTGACGTGCATAACCATAATACGGAACAACGGCGGTAATGTGTTTAGCCGAAGCGCGTTTGAGGGCATCTGCCATGATGAGCAGTTCCATGAGGGTATCGTTGGCCGGCTGGCATGTCGGCTGGATAACGAATACGTCCTTACCGCGGACACTTTCGTCGATCATGACCTGGATTTCGCCGTTGTTGAATTTGCCAACAAAGGCTTTGCCCAGTTCCAAACCGAGGTAATCGGCAATTTCCTTAGCCAATTCCGGATTGGCATTCCCCGTAAAAATCTTCAGCTTTTTCCCGTCTTCGTAACTCATAGTGAGCCTCCCTGTGTAAGTAGTGATTAATATTATTTTTTATATGTATCTTCCTTGACCCAGCCTTCAATGTTGCGCTGCCGTGCCCGGGCAACGGATAAGGCTTTGGCCGGAATATCTTTGGTAATGGTCGAGCCGGCGCCGACATAGGCGTAATCGCCGACTTTGACCGGTGCGACCAGGTTGCTGTTGCAGCCTACGAAGGCATGGTCGCCAATGGTTGTGCGGTGCTTGATCTTGCCGTCGTAATTGACAGTGATCGTGCCGCAGCCGATATTGACACCGCTGCCGACATCGCTGTCGCCGATGTAGCTGAGATGCGGCAATTTCGTGCCGTCGCCGACAATGGAGTTCTTGACTTCCATGTAGTTGCCGACCTTGACCTGATTGCCAATGACCGTATTGGGCCGGAAATGAACGAACGGACCGATTTCGCAGCCGTTCTTGATTTCGCAGTCATGAGCATACATGAACTGGACATGGTCGTCGTCGCCCATCTTGACGTTAGTCATGCGGACATACGGACCGACCTGGCAGCCTTCGCCGATGATTGTATCGCCTTCGAGGATCGTCCCCGGATAGAGGACGGTGTCGCGGCCGACGGTAACCGTCGTGTCTACATAGGTATTATTGGGGTCAATGATGGAGACGCCATCGGTCATGAGTTCATCCAGTTTACGCTGGCGCAGGACCCGTTCGGCTTCGGCCATCTGCTGACGCGAGTTTACACCGAGCGTTTCCGCATAGGACGGTGCGGCAAAGGCACTGACGACCTTGCCTGCCGATACGAGCATGCCGATGATATCGGTCAGATAATATTCACCTTGGGCATTGTCATTGGTGACGTTGTGAAGCATATCCCACAAGAGAGACATATCAAAACAGTAAATGCCGGCGTTTACTTCGTCTACAGCCAGTTCTTCCGGCGTACCGTCTTTCTGTTCGACGATTTTGACGACCTGCCCTTTTTCATCACGGATGACGCGGCCGTATCCCGTCGGATCCGGCATGTGCGCCGTCAGGACCGTCGCAGCTGCGCCGCTCTGTTCATGACAGTGGATAAGGGCTGTAAACGTTTCCTTCGTGACCAGCGGCGTATCGCCACAGGTGACAAGGAGGGTGCCAGCTTCACCCTGGAGCAGCGGTTCGGCCTGCAGGACAGCGTGGCCTGTGCCGAGCTGTTCTTTCTGCATGACCGTTTCGGCCTGGTCACCGAGGTAATCCCGGACCGTTTCACCGCCAAAACCGACGACGACGACCTGGCGCTGCGTCCCGGCTGCTTTGACAGCCCGCAGTACCTGTTCGACCATCGGGACACCGCCGACTTTGTGCAAAACCTTGGGGAACTTCGACTTCATACGCGTCCCCTTGCCGGCAGCGAGGATAAGTGCAATAGTATTTTTCATCCAGTTATAGCCTCCCTGAATTCCATAACTATATAATGTCCTTTTAAGGATAACACAAAACGGGGCGAAAAAAAAGAGGCAGTCCCATAAAGACGCCTCTTTTATCCAATAGCTCGTATTAACCTAATACATAGACAACGACATCGCGACGGCCGAAGTCCAGGGCTTCGCTGGTCGAATCCATGGCCAGGTCGATGCGGTCGCCAACGATGGCTCCGCCCGTATCGGCAGCTACGGCATAGCCATAGCCTTCAATGTAGAGCTGCGAGCCGAGAGGGATGACATCGGGGTCGACAGCGACCATGCCGCGCTGGAGGTACTGGCCCGTTGCCGTGTAGCCATCACCGCCGCCATCGGCAGCCGTATAAGCCGTAGCTTCCATGACAAGACGACGCTGATAGCCTTCTGTCGAAGACGATTCTTCAGGAATCGGACGGCCGCTGGCTTCCGACAAAGCTTCCATGGTCTGGGAGCCGACGACACCGTCTGCCGTAAGGCCGTGGTCAGCCTGGAACTGTTCGACAGCAGCTTCTGTCGAAGGACCAAAATCGCCATCAGCACTGCCGGACAGATAGCCCGTGTCCTGAAGCATATATTGAACGCTCTGTACGACAGAGCCACTCATACCCATTTGAACGCTGGCACAGGCCAGGGATGTAAACGCAAATATGCAGATTGTTGTCATTAATATCAGTATACGATTTCTCAAAAAACCACCTCTTTGAACGAACACAATATCAAGTACGTCCTGAATTATAGCAAACTTCCCACCATAAGTCAAAAAAATAGATAATTATAATTCATTTTCGATGATTTTATACCCTATTCTGTACGTTATCCAATCAGTATATGGCCGTTAATGCTCAACTTTGAGTTGTATTTTTTAGTACCTGGTGCTAGTTTTTTATAATTATTATGCATTTTTACCTATTTCAAGACTTTGTCTTCTCCACAATATTTCTTATGGATTCGGCCCCTTCGACAGAATCCGTAAGGACATAAAGGTAGTCCCCTGCGCGCAGACACGTATCGTCATCGGGGATGATGTCACCACTGCCGCGCTTGACATCGACGATGACCGTATGAGCCGGCCAGGCGATACGGCCGATATATTTCCCATCGGCCTGACTGCCGCTGGATACGGTCAATTCCAAGAGATTCCGCCGTTCTTCCGACGATAAGACAGGCTTATTCTTGGCCAAGTTCCGTTGCAGCAGGGCTTCGTAAATCGGTTCGCCCTGACAGAGCTGGGCTACGACCAAAGCGACCAGTGACGCCGTACAGAGGACGAGCAGGTGTTCATAAGAGCTGGTCATTTCCATGATGAGAATCGTTCCCGTAACCGGTGATTGTACCGAGGCCGCAAAAAAAGCAGCCATGGAGATGACGACGATGTTAGATAAGTAATACGAAGAGATGAGGCCCAGCTGCACGAAGACGATGCCCGTAATGCCGCCCGTCAAAGCCCCCAGGACCAGCATGGGCAGGAAGAAGCCGCCAGGAACGCCGCAGCCATAGCTGACCAGGGTAAAGAGGAACTTCCCGATGAGCAGGCCGGCAAAGAGTTTCAGCGACAAGGGCAGCGTATAAAGACTGTTGACCAGGTCGTTGCCGCCGCCAAGGACTTCGGGGAAGACATAGCCCAGTACGCCGGCCATGCATAAGGCAAAGGCAATGCGCATATATTGATTGCGAAAAACGGGTAAGTCATAAAAATAATGAATATTCAGCAAGCCTTTATTGAAAATAACGCCCGCAAAACCGATAATAATTCCTAAAATAACTACAATCCACATGTACCGGAGAGGAAAGGGCGGCAGCATACCGAAATGGAAGACCGGCGCCCGGCCAAAGACGTAACGGCTGACCATGGTAGCCAATAGGGCCGCTGCCATGGACGGTGCCAGGACGACACCGGAAAAATTGCGGTGCAGTTCCTCCAGGGCAAACATGACGCCTGCCAGTGGCGCATTGAAAGCCGCCGCCAAGCCGGCGCTGGCACCGGCCGTGATGAGATAGCGTTCTTCCATCCGCGTCCGGCCGAAAGCCCGGCTCAAGCCCTGGGCGGTGACGGCACCGATCTGGATGGACGGTCCTTCGCGGCCCAGGGACAGGCCCAGGCCGATGCCGACGATGCCGCCGACGAGCTTGACCCAGAGGATGCGCAGCCAGCGCATGCGGATGGCCCCTAAGATGACGCCTTTTACCTGTGGGATGCCGCTGCCGCCGGCATTGGGTTCATACACGCCCAGACGCCATAAGAGCAGGGCCGCGGCCAGTAAGACAGCGAACCAGCCCAGGTTCAGGAGTATGCCGCCGCTGGCCAGGACATTGGCATAGATCCATTGGCGCCAAACTGTCCCCATTTCCAGGCCCCAGCGAAAAAAACTGATAACGGTTCCCGATAATATTCCGACTAAAATGCCTTCAAAAAAAAGGCGCAGCCGGAACCGCGGCCAATGGTCCAGAGCCCGCAGAGCCGCTTCTAACTGTGTATCGACATGCATATCTTTCACAATCCTTTCTATTCGTATGACCAAAATTATACCACAAGTACTGCGGCTTTAGCAGGCCCTCGAAGGCCTTCTCCAGGTCTTATTATAGTAATATAGAAAAAAATCCGCTGTCGGTGGCAGGATTTTTTGTTTTATTATAGAATAATATATACATATATAGAAAATGCATCCGGCTCAATAAAGGGGGACTGTCCTATGAACGATAGATACACACCGACATTTAATATTCACGAAGCAGTGCGCAAGACCTTGCCGTATATGATGGAAATGCGCGAGTATTTCCATGCCCATCCGGAATTGAGCGAAAAGGAATTTGATACGTGCAAGACAATTTTCCAGGAACTGTCCCTCATGGGCATTGAAGACGTCAAGATCATCGCCGGTACGGGCGTCACCGGCCTGATCCACGGCGCCCTGCCCGGTCCGGTCATCCTCTTGCGGGCCGACATCGATGCCTTGCCGCTGACAGAAAAATTCGACTGCCCTTATTCATCCCTCGTCGACGGCGTCATGCACGCCTGCGGCCATGACGGCCATGCCGCCAACCTGCTGGGCGTCGCAAAAATCCTCAACAAGCATAAAGACTGCCTGCGCGGCACGATACGCCTGGCCTTCCAGCCTGCCGAAGAAGGCAATGGCGGCGCAGCCCGCATGATCGACGCCGGCATCCTCAACAATCCCCGCGTCGACTACGCCCTGGGCCTGCACGTCGCCGGCAGCCTGCCGAAAGGTTATGTCGGCATCGGCCGCGGCGAAATCTCGGCCTCCTGCGACGACTTCACCATCACCCTCCACGGCCGCGGCGGCCATGGTTCCCAGCCGTCCCTGTGCATCAGCCCGATCCAGATGGGCATCGACATCATCCAATCCGTCCAGAACTTCGTCTACAACTGCCACGCTGACGGCGACGGTGTCGTCCTCACGTTCGGCCAGTTCCAGGCCGGCCATAATCCGAATGTCATCCCGGAAACGGCCGAATTGAAAGGGACCCTGCGGACCTATGATGAAACCAAGCGGCACCGCATCCTCGCCGCGTTGCAGGCCATCCTGGAAAACGTCACGACGACGTACGGCGGCACCTTCGACCTGGACGTCGTCCCCTTCTCGCCGGTCTGTGTCAACGACGACGGCGTCACCGACCGGGTCGTCCACATTTTACAGGACCACTGTGCAGACCGGGTCGACCTGGTTCCCTTGAAACGCGGTTCCGGCTCGGAAGACTTCGCCTACTTCAGTGCTGCCGTCCCCAGTTCCTTCTATTACGTCGGCGTCTACAGCAATGAACCCGTCATCGGCCATTCGCCGGAATTCCACTGGGACAGCAATGCCTTGAAGTACATGTGCGAAACGATGCTCAACATCGTCTATTACTTTGAAAGCTATCAGTAAAATTACGAGTTGTTTAATTTCATATTGAGCGTATAATGAGGGGTATCCATCTCGAAAAGGAGTGATACCCCTCATGGTTTTCTGGTTCATCATCGAACACACGATGCTTCCCATTTTCTTTCTCGTCGTCCTCGGCTATTTCCTCGACAAGAAATTCCATCTCGACGTCAAGACCTTATCGAAGCTCATGTTTTTCTTGGTCATCCCCAGTTTCATCTTTACCAATATTTATACGACCCAATTCCCGGCGACGAGTATCAACATCATCGCCGCCATTGCCGTCTTCATGGTCATCTGCTTCATCATCGCCAACATCGTCGCCCGCATCCGCCATTACGACGCAGCCATGCTAGAATCATGCCGCAACGCCTTCATGTTCAACAACACGGGCAACCTCGGCGTCGCCTTGATCATCCTCGTCTTTTCCCATGAGCCCTTCGTCGTCAACGGCCAGACGCCGTATCTGGCCGAAGCCATGGTCGTCCAGATCATCATCTTCATGATCCAGAGCATCTCCCTCAACACCCTCGGCCTTTACCAGGCCGGCCGGGGCCGCCTGACGGCCCGGGATACGCTGTCCGTCATGTTCCACATGCCCCTGCTCTACGTCCTGGCCGCCGCCCTGATTGCCCGTTACGTCGGCTGGGATGCGAAGGACTTCTTCTTATGGCCCATCATGGAAATGGCCAGCAAGGCCCTCCTGCCCCTGGCCATGGTCAGCATCGGCGCCCAGTTATCGCAGACGAAGATCCATTGGCTCGACAAGGATGTCTGGATTGTCAGCATCCTCAAGATGACGGCCCTGCCCCTCATCGGCCTGGCCATGATCTATATCGCCAACGCCTTCCGGCCCGGCACGTTCACCGCCGTCAGCGCTACGGTCTTCCTCATCTACTGCGCCATCCCGACAGCCGTCAATACGGCCTTGTTCGCCATCGAATTTGACAACAATCCCGATTATGCCACGCAGGTCGTCATGAATACGACGGCCCTCAGCGCCGTATCCCTGACCTTCTATATTTTCCTGGGACACACCCTTTTCGTCTGAGTTTACATTTTTTCTTGAAAAGTTAGGAAAAATACGTTTTTCTAACTTTTCTCGAAAGAATTTCAGAAAAAGTTATTGACATAACGGCTTTTTACTTATATAATGAGTCCATCAACAGAATAAACGGCAATGAAGCCCAAGCGACAGTGACCAAACCTGCCGCTTGGGCTTTTCGTATATTCTGGAGAAAATAAAATATGGCAATAGACGATGATGTCCATGGATTTTCACACAAAGCACGCAATGGGAATAACGTGAATCCAGGACATCTTTTTTCATTTGTCAGGAGGTTAGGAATATGAAAAAATTATGGTCACGTTTAGGAGTGCTGCTCCCGTGTCTGCTCATGGCAGCGCCGGCAGCCTTCGCTTCCGATCCGGGGACGATCGATACAGGCGATACGGCCTGGGTCCTCATCAGCGCCGCCCTGGTATTCATCATGACACCGGGCCTGGGCTTCTTCTATGGCGGCATGGTCCGCAATAAGAACGTCTTGACGACGATCATGCAGAGTTTCTTCATCGTCGCCATGATTTCCGTAGAATGGATCCTCATCGGCTACGCCATGACATTCGGCACAGATATTAATGGTTTCATCGGTTCTCTTGATAAAGTCGGCCTGGCCGGTGTCGGCATGTCCGTCCTGGAAAACGGGACCATTCCGGAAATGGCTTTCGTCGCTTTCCAGTGCATGTTCGCCGTCATTACTCCGGCCCTGATTACAGGGGCCTTTGCGGAACGCATGAAGTTCCACGCTTTCGTCGTCTTCATCCTGCTCTGGGCCATCTTCATTTACAACCCCATGGCACACTGGGTCTGGGGCGGCGGCTTCCTGGCTAAACTCGGTGCCCTGGACTTCGCCGGCGGCCTGGTCATCCACATCCTCTCCGGTGTTTCTGGCCTGACGCTCTGCGTCCTCCTGGGCAAACGCTATGGCTATGGGAAAATCCCCATGGTTCCGCATAACCTGCCCATGACCGTCCTCGGTGCGGCTCTCCTCTGGTTCGGCTGGTTCGGTTTCAATGCCGGCAGTGCACTCGGCGCCAATGCCCTGGCTGCCAGCGCCTTCATCGCTTCGCAGGCTGCCGCTGCGGCAGCTACCGTCACCTGGGTTGCCGTCGAATGGATTGTCCAGGGTAAACCGACCATCCTCGGTGCCGCTTCGGGCTGCATCGCCGGCTTAGTTGCCATCACACCGGCAGCTGGCTTCGTCGCTCCCCTCCCGGCCTTGATTATCGGCGCGATTGGCGGCGTCATCTGCTACTTCGCCGTCGCTGTCGTCAAAGCCAAACTCGGTTACGACGATTCCCTCGACGCCTTCGGTATCCACGGCATCGGCGGTACCTGGGGTTCCATCGCTACCGGCATCTGGGCTACGACAGAAGTCAACCCGGCCGGTGCTGACGGCTTATTCTACGGCAGCTCCGACCTGCTCGTCGCTCAGATCATTTCGACCGTCGTCGCTTACGCTTTGGCCATTGTCGGCACATTCATCCTCTTCAAGATCATCAGCTTCTTCATGACTGTCCGCACCGATAAGAATGAAGAAATCACAGGTCTCGATATTGGCGAACACGGCGAACGGGGTTATAATTATGCTATCATGTCCGGCAGCCCCTTCGGCGAAACGCCGACGACGCCGCTCGGCAATGCAGCTTTAGACAATGCCGCCGTCAACAGCGCAGGCATTAACGGTCGTAACTTATAGAGGTGATACGAATGGAAGAACATCCGATTACAAAAGTAGAAATCATCACTCGTCCCAGTAAATTGGAAGAGCTCAAAGAAGCCCTGAACAACATCGGTGTCATGGGCATGACCGTCAGCCAGGTCTTCGGCTGCGGCCTCCAGAAAGGCTACGTCGAAGTCTACCGCGGCCAGCGGTATAACATCAACCTCCTGCCAGGCATCAAAGTCGAAACGGTCGTCTGTGAAGTCCCGGTCGACAAGGTCGTCGAAGTCGCTGAAAAAATCTGCAAAACAGGAAAACCCGGCGACGGCAAGATCTTCATCTACCGCCTGGACGATGCCGTCCGCATCCGTACTGGTGACCGTGGCCCTGTGGCCATTATGGACGAAAAGTAAGTGTATAAAAGGGGATTCGCATGATGATATAAGGTTTCATGCGAATCCCCTCTTTTTGTTATTAAGGGGCTAACAACTTATCATTTTTGCGCTATAATAGCGTCATGAAAGAAAAATCCACTGCAATTTGCTCGCAAGAGGAGGAATTCAACTTATGGTAAAAATCGGCAAGGTTGCCCTCGACAATGGCATGCCTAAAATCTGTGTTCCCCTTGTCGGTCATTCTACGGATGAACTCGTCCAAGAATGCCGCTATCTCCAAGACAAGATCTATGACGTCGTCGAACTGCGCATCGATTTCCTGAAGGACGTCACATCCCTCGACGCTGTCGGTGATGCCTTAGCCGCTGTCCGCCAGGAATTACCTGACAGCGCAATCTTGTTCACGTTCCGCACTAAAGAAGAAGGCGGCGAAATGGAAGTTCCTGAAAGCTACTACTTCGATCTCATCGATTATGCTGTCAAAAGCGGTAAAATCGATGCCATCGACGTCGAATACTTCCGCGACCGCGCCAGCATAAAAAAAGTCCTGACCATCGCAAAAGAACACGGCGTCACGGTCATCATGAGCAACCACGACTTCGACAAGACACCGTCTTTCGATGAAATCACGGGCCGTCTCATTGGCATGAAGAAACTCGGCGCTGACGTCGCTAAACTGGCTTGTATGCCGAACTCGGCCAAAGACGTCCTGACCCTCTTGTCGGCAACGGAATCCGTCAAATCCCAATATCCTGATGAGCCGATCATTACCATGTCTATGGGTAAACTCGGCGCCATCAGCCGCATCAGCGGGGAAATCTTCGGCTCCGCCCTGACCTTTGGTTCGGCCAAAAAGGCTTCTGCTCCGGGCCAGCTGGAAGTCACGACATTGCAGCAAATCCTGCGTGCCCTCCATTCCTGATCAGGGCATGGCTTGAAGAGAGAATCACATAAACAAAGGGCCTGGCTCGATTTATTTGTGCACAGGCCCTTTTTATCCGCCTTTCCTTCATTGACATTCCCCTTGCACCCGCTATAATGATAGGGTATCCGCAAAAAGAGCTTCAAAGGGGACGATAATAATGGCAAAAGAAAAGCTGTGGACAGGCCCATTTTTATCTATGGGCAGCACGAATTTTTTTCAACTCATGACCCAATATATCTTAGTAACGACCTTACCGCTCTGTATTATCGATTCTTTCCAAGGAAGCGAAATAGAAGCCGGCCTGGCCATGACTTTTTTCCAAATCGGTACGAGTTTATTCCGCCCGGCAGCCGGGTATTTTGTCGATAAGGAAAATAAACGGCACCTGCTGCTTTTCTCACTCATCGTCTTCCTCATCATTATCGGTGCTTTCAATGGCATTGAAAATGTAGCAGAAATCTATGGGCTACGGCTGCTCCACGGTATCATCTTCGCCTTAGCGACAACGACAGCAGCATCCATTGCCGTCCTGGTCATCCCCGCTTCGCGCCGCGGTGAAGGCATTGGATATTTTTCAGTGACGACGAATTTAGCCATGGTCATTGGGCCTTTAGCCGGTCTGCTGTTATATAACAGTCTGGGTATGTCTGGCCTGTTTTTATCCTTGACAGCCCTGGCCATCCTGACCTTAGTCATTGCCGCTATAGTCCCGCTCCCCAAGGCAGTCGTAAAGCCAGTACCCCGTACACATGACGAGCCGATATGGTCCCATATCGTAGAAAAGAAATCGCTGCCTGCATCCCTGCTAGGAGGACTGGTCTTCTTCGCTTACGGCGGTATCCTCACTTTTATTCCCTTATACGCCGCATCCCTACATCTGTCGGACAGCACAGGACTTTTCTTCGCGATCTTCGCACTGGTCATCGTCCTCAGCCGTCCTGTCGTCGGCAATGTCTTTGACCGAATGGGAGCCAGCGCCATCGTCTATCCTGGCTTCATCATCTTTATGGCCGGCTTCATGGTCTTCAGCCAGGTAACATCTCAGGTCACGCTCCTCATCGCCGCGGCAATCCTCGGCCTCGGCTTCGGCGCCTTGAGCCCAGCCTTCCAGACCTTGGCAATCCAAAGTGTCCCGGCCGAACGCGCCGGTGCCGCTACGGCGACGTACTTTTGGTTCCTTGACATCTTCGTCGGACTGGCGGCCATGCTGCTCGGCTTTGTAGCCAAGCTCTTCGGATACATGCTGTTATACGGTGGAATCTGTACGGCCGTTACGGCTGCAGCTATGATATTATATTATTTTCTTTTTACTCGCTCCGCCCAGCGAACCTAACCTCGCCTTCCCAAGACACATAGCCCATACGGGACTTCCGATTTTTAACGAAAAAGCTGCCGCATTAAGCCAAAAACACTTAATGCAGCAGCTTTTTAGTCTATCTCTTTTATGAGTTTTTCAAAATCATCAAGAACCGCTTCCATTGGCTTATTATTGGGGATGCAGTAATCAGCGGCATTGCGGTAAAGGGCAATGCGTTCGTCGTAGAGGTCGTAGACTTTCTGTTTGCCGTCTTTCAGCAAAGGCCGTGTCGATACGTCGACGTCACTGACGATATCATCAGGGGAACGGTCGAGAAAAAAGACCGTTCCGGTTTTCTTGAAGATGTCCATGTTTTCCGAGCGCTTGACGACGCCGCCACCGCAGGCTACGACGATACCCGATTTATGGGCCAGAAACTGACTGGCCCGGACTTCGGCATCGCGGAAGCAGTCTTCACTGATGGCGAAGAGTTCCGGAATGGTCTTGCCTTCCTGTTCGACAATGACATCATCGGCGTCGTAGAAATCACGGCCTAAGCGTTTCGCCAAAGCTTTCCCTAACGTACTCTTACCGCATCCAGGCATGCCGATGAGGATGATGTTCTGTTTATTATTCATAATAATGTTCCATCTCCTTGGCGATTTGTTCAATCACAGACGAATCGATGGTCCGGCCCATCCAGATTTCTTCTGAGCCGATGGCCTGAGCGACGAGCATGTACATGCCGTTCAGGGTCTTGGCGCCGTGGCGGCGGGCAGCCTGGAGAAGCTTCGTATCCTTCGGATTGTAGATGATGTCGACGACAGCCGGGAAGGCCGCAATGATCCGTTCCGATACGGGACAGCCGTTGATGTCGGGGAACATGCCGACAGGCGTACAGTTGACCAGGACGTCACCGCCTTGGGAGTGTTCCAGATCCTGGTAATCGATGGTGTCGGCGCCAATTCGTTGAATAAAGGCATCGAATTCCGTCTTCGAGTGAGGATGACGGGATACGACGGTAATCGACTGGGCCCCGGCATCCGATAAGTATTGGATGATGGCCCGGGCGGCGCCACCGGAACCGAGGACGACACAATCCTTCGCCTTCACATCAATACCGGCATGGTCCAGAGAACGGCCAAATCCGCTGTAATCCGTATTATAGCCAAAAATCCCGTTATCCGTAAAATGGAGTGTATTGACGGCTCCGATGATGCGGGCTTCGCGGGAAATATCCGTCAAGTACGGTATAACGTCGAGTTTGTAAGGAATAGTGACATTAGCTCCCGTATACCCTTCGTCGCGCAGGCGCTGAAGTTCATTAGGGATATCATTGCGATCCATTTCCAGGACGCCGTACTGATGCTGTCCTTCAATTTGTAAGATTCTGAATAATTTTTCATGGATTGCCGGGGATGCCGTATGCCCCAACTTAGCCCCGATAACGCCTAATTTCATCTGCATTCCCTCCTTGATCGGATACGTAATTTCCTAAGATTTTAAAATAATTGCAGTGCTCTGCCAGATTATGCAAAACCCGGGCTGTAGCCGGATTGCGCAGATTGCCCATAACGTCGATGTGGAAGAAATATTCAAAGGGCCGCCCCTTGAGAGGCCGCGATTCCAAGTGTGTCATGTTCATGCCGTTATAGAAAAAGTATCCCAAGACGTGGTACAGAGCGCCTGGCCGGTGCTGGGTCGTCAGGACCAAGGTAATCTTATCGGCCTCAGGAGACTGTTCCATATCGGCGGCGATGATGAAGAACCGCGTGTAGTTCATGGTATTATCATTGATGTGTTCCACCAGGACATCGAGGCCGTACATATCGGCTGCCGTTTTGTTGGCAATGGCTGCGATATGGGGATCCCCCATTTTTTGAACCTCTTCGGCACTCTGGGAGGTGCTGAAATACGGGTGGAGCTGCCATTCGCTGTGATGCTTGAGGTAACTCCGGCACTGGTTCAGACCCTGCGGATGAGAATACACTTCGCGGATATCTTCGAGCTTCGCCCCCGGCAAGGTCAGCAGGCAGTGTTCGACTTTGACGTATTTCTCACCGACGACGCAGCAGTCGTAGCGGTGGATGAGGTCGTATACGTCGGTAATGCCGCCAGTCGATGAATTTTCGATGGGCAGGACGCCGTAGCGGGCCTGACGGGTAGCGACAGCCTGGACGACGTCTTCAAAATGCGAACCATACGTAGGCAAAATATTCTTGCCGGCAAAATAGGTCTTCATGGCTTCATATGTATAGGAGCCGGGTTGGCCGAAACAGGCGATGTTCAACGGCATATCTTCAGAAGCATCCATTACCAGCACCGCCCTTTCTCTGACAGGCAGACGTCGAGGATGGCCCAGGCTGCGGCCGCTTCGATGACGGGAATGGCCCGCTGGACGATACAGGGATCATGACGGCCTTTGATGACGAGGTCACAATTCTCTTTCGTATCCGTGTCGATCGTTTCCTGTTTCTGGCTGATGGAAGCCGTCGGCTTGACGACCAGGCGGAAGATGATGGGCATGCCGTTGGTGATACCGCCATTGATGCCGCCGTTGTGATTGGTCCGGGTCTTGACGACATCGCCGTCATAATAAAAGTCATCATTGGCCTGGGAACCGCGGAGGTCTGCCAGGGCAAAGCCGTCGCCAAATTCGATGCCTTTAACGGCTGGTACGGAAAACATCATATGGCTGAGCTGGCTTTCGACGGAGTCGAAGAAGGGGTCGCCTATGCCGGCGGGAAGGCCGGTGATCATACATTCGATGACGCCGCCGACGGAATCGAGGTCGTTCTTAGCGGCCAGGATTTTAGCTTCCATCGGTCCGGCCTGGGCCTTGTCGAGGACGGGCAGCGTTTCTTTTTTCAAAGCCTGCAAGGTTTCTACTGTTTCCCCGACGGCATTGAAAGGCTTATCGGCGATGCCGGCCAGGCGCAGGATATGGGAGCCGACGGTAATGCCGTGGCGGGCCAGGATCTGGGAAGCCACGGCCCCGGCAAAGACCAGGGGCGCTGTCAGGCGGCCCGAGAAATGACCGCCGCCGCGGTAGTCATTGAAGCCGCCATAGCGTATCTTACCGGAGTAATCGGCATGGCCAGGCCGCATAAGATGCCGCAGCTGGTCGTAATCACGGGAATGTTGGTCACTGTTGCGGATGATAGCACACAGCGGCGTCCCCGTCGTATAGCCGTTGAAAAAGCCGCTTTGGACTTCAAAGGCATCTTTTTCTGAGCGAGCTGTCGACATTTGATTCTTTCCCGGTGCCCGCCGGGCCATTTCTGCCCGGACAGCGTCCCAGTCGATGGCTTCGCCTGACGGCAGACCGTCTAGGACGGCGCCAATAGAAAGGCCATGGGATTCACCGAAAATCGTCAGGCCGATTGTCTTTCCAAAGGTATTCATATTATTCTTCCCCCTCCTTTTGGATCATGCCGCCTAAGGCCTGGAAATCCTGCCAGAATTCCGGATACGATTTGCGAACACATTCAGCGCCTTCAATGCGCAGCGGCTGGCTGCAGCGCTGGGATGCAACGGCCAGGGCCATGGCGATGCGGTGGTCGTTCCAGCCGCTGACGGTACCGCCGGTGAAACCGCCGACACCGTGGATAATGAGGCCTTCGTCTTCTTCTTCGATATCGCCGCCGATTTTATTGAGCTCCGTAGCCATGGCGTGCAGGCGGTCACATTCTTTAAGCCGTACTCGTCCGGCATGGATGATACGGGTAATCCCTTTGGCACAGGAAGCCAGGACGGTCAGGACCGGCACCAGGTCCGGGCAGTCTTCGACGTCGATGACCCGGCCAACCAGGTCCGACGGACAGGCCGTCAATTCCGTCTTGCCTTCGACCTGGCCACCCATGTCGCGGATGAGGGAGACGATGACTTCGTCACCCTGGGAAGACTGCGACCGCAGGCCCGTACAGCAGATGGCCCGACCCAGGCTGCCAGCCGAAAGCCAGAAAGCAGCTTGCGAATAATCGCCTTCGACGACGTAAGTCCCGGACCGATAGTGTTGGTTGCCCGGAATCCGGTAGGAGCCATTCTGTTCTTTCTCAATGACGATGCCGTGCTGGCGCAGGCAGTCGAGGGTCATGTCAACATAGCTGGCCGATTCCAGCGGTGTCGTACTGCGCAGGACCGAGTCGCCATCGAGGAGGGGCAGGGTCATGAGCAGGCCCGTAAAGAACTGGGAACTGACGTCGCCGGCCAGAGAATACGTTCCAGGCTGTAAAGTCCCGGACACGGTCAGGGGCAGGGCGCCTTCTGTCGTTTCATAAGTCACACCCTTTTCATCGAAGAGTTCATAATACGGTGTCAGCGGCCGTTTGGCCAGACGGCCCTGGCCGGAAAAAGTCACTTCATTGCCGCTGAAGATGGCCACGGGGATGAGGAAGCGCAACGTCGACCCCGATTCATTGGCACTGACTGCGATAGGCCCATCTTGTTTCTTCAGACCGCCTCTGACGCGGTAAGCCGCCCGGCCGGGATGAGACGACATGACCGGCGTAATATCTGCCCCCAAAGCCCGTAGAATGTCGCACGTCGCTTCAATGTCCTGGGACAAGGAAATGTTGTCAACCAGGCTTTCTCCTTCTGCCAGGGCGGCGCAGATGAGGTCGCGGTGGCCGATGCTTTTGGAAGAGGGCGCTTCTACTGTCCCTTGCAAGGTATGTGGGGTAATAATGACATTCATTAAGCGTCCTTCTTTCGGATATATTTCGGCAGGTCTTCCGCAACCAGTGGCAACAGGCGGGCCTTGCCGATTTCTTCGATAATGACTAAAGTAATATGATTGCCACGCATCTTCTTATCATTGCTAATGTAAGGAATGAGGTCTTCTGCCGACGCATCGACATCGGTCGGCAAGCCGTACTGCTTGATAACCTTGCGCAGCCGTGCCGTCGTCCCGGCTTTCGTCAGCCCCATGACTTCCGTGACGCCGGTCAGCATGGACATGCCGGCAGCGACGCCTTCGCCGTGCGTATAGTGGCCGAAGCCATAACAGCCTTCGATGGCGTGGCCGATAGTATGGCCGAAGTTCAGCATCATGCGTTCGCCCATATCGAAGACATCGTGTTCAACAATATCGGCCTTGCTCTGACAGCAGCGTTCGATGATTTCTTCCCAATGTTCAAAGATGGATTGGTCATCGAGCTTTTCCAGGAGTTCAAAGAGAGCCAAGTCGCGGATGCAGCCGTATTTGATGACTTCGCCCATGCCGTCGTGGATGAAGCGCTTGGGAAGGGTCGATAACAACATCGGGTCAATGAGGACCCCTTTAGGCTGATAGAAATTACCGGCCTGATTCTTGCCGCTAGGAAGGTCGATGGCGACTTTGCCGCCGACACTGCTGTCGACCTGGGAAATAATCGTCGTCGGAATCTGGATGAAGGGAACGCCGCGCAAGAAAGTCGCTGCTGCGAAGCCGCCGAGATCGCCAGTGACACCACCGCCGAAAGTCAAGATACAATCGCTGCGGGTAATGCCGGCGTCAGAAAGCTGTTGATACAGGTCGAGGAGGGTCGCTGCGCATTTATGTTCTTCTCCGGCCGGGAAGACCAGGCGGTGGACGCGGAAGCCAGCGCCGGTCAGGGCCGTTTCCAATCGCTGCCCGTAGAGGGCATCGACGTTCGAATCGGTAATGACGGCCAGGGTCTGCGATTTCGTCAAATTGCGGATATAATCGCCAACCCGGTTGAGAAGACCATTTTCAATATGAATATCATAAGAATCTTTTCCTAATTCAACGTGAATGTGTTTCATGAACTAATTCCCTTCTCCGCATGGCAGCTTGCTGTAAAAAACGGGTCATTCCCTTCGTATCTTCTTCGGCGAGCATCGTCGAGAAAGATTGCAAGGCAGCGCTGAAGCGGTCTATTTCATATAAGAGGTTGTCTTTATTGGATAAGAACAGTTTCGTCCACAGCGGGGCGTTGATGTCGGCGACCCGTGTCCCGTCGCGGAAGCTGCCGGCTACAAAATACTTGGTCAGCGTATTCATGGATTCGCTGTTGACCAGGGCCGTCGCCAGGACGTGAGGCAGGCTGCTGGTATAGGCGATGAACCGGTCGTGGTCTTCAGGCGTCACCCGGACGACATGGGAGCAGCCCAGGGCCATGGCCATGTTCTTCACGGCCAGGATATGGTCTTCGTCATTGCCTTCCATGGGAACGAGGATGTAATTGGCACCGTTGAAAATGTCCGCACTGGCCATGGCATATCCCCGACCTTCGCGGCCGGCCATAGGATGACCCGGTACGAAATCGACACCTTCCGGCAGCAGGGCCGCAATGGCTGTCGCCGTATCACCTTTGATGCCGGCTACGTCCGTCAAGATCGTTCCCGGCGTGAAGAAGGCTTTGTTCTCTGCCAGGAATCGTATCATCACATCGGCAGCCGTGCAGAAGATGACCAGATCTGCCTGTTTCAAGGCTTCCGTCCCTGCCGTATAGATATCATCGACCATGCCCTCCTGCTTGGCCTGCTGCAGGGCCTTTTCGTCAGGATCGACGGCGATGATATGGTCGACGCCGAGGCGCCGCAGGCCGCGGGCATAAGAGCCGCCGATGAGCCCCAATCCGACGATAGCTACCGTCTGCTTCGTATTAAAACCACTAGCTTCCTTATCCATGATAGTCTCCCCCTCTGTATCCCTTATATTTCCCGACCGACGACAGGAGCCAGTTTGCGGAGCGAATCCATGAGGTCTGCGAACATAGCCGGCGTAATCGACTGTGCCCCATCGCACCAAGCTTTATCCGGGTTGTTGTGGACTTCGATCATCAAGCCGTCGGCACCGGCTGCTACAGCGGCTTTGGCCAGGTCGGCTACCATCCAGCGCTTGCCCGTAGCGTGGCTGGGATCGACGACGATCGGCAGGTGGCTCTGGCGTTTGACGGCCAGGACGGCGCTCAAGTCGAGGGTGTTGCGGGTGTACGTTTCAAAAGTACGGATGCCCCGTTCGCAGAGGATGACGTTGTGGTTGCCTTCAGCCATGATGTATTCTGCCGACATGAGCCATTCTTCGATAGTCGCGCTCAGGCCCCGCTTGAGGAGGACCGGCTTGTGCGTCTTGCCGACGGCTTTGAGGAGGTCGAAGTTCTGCATGTTCCGGGCCCCGATCTGGATGATGTCGACGCCATCTTCGAGGAAGACAGGCAGCTTATCGGCCGACATGATTTCCGTAATGACTGGGAGTTTAGCTTTGCGGCCGGCATCGCGGAGCATATCCAGGCCTTTATTGCCTAAGCCCTGGAAGGAGTACGGAGAAGTACGCGGCTTGAAGGCGCCGCCGCGAAGGATATTGGCGCCGGCTTTGGCGACGTCACAGGCAACGCCTTCGATTTGTTCCGGCGTTTCAATAGAGCAAGGGCCGGCGATGACAGCCAGCTTCTTGCCGCCGATGGTGACATTTCCATTGCCGATGGGAATGACCGAATCCTGGGGATGGAAAGCCCGGCTGGCCCGTTTGTACGGCACTTCGACGCGCATGACCTTGTCGACACATTCGTAACCCTGGATCTGTTCGACATCGATGACGTCCGTATTGCCGACGAGGCCCATGACGGTCTGACGGGCGCCTTTACTGATATCGACCTGGAGCCCCTTGGATTTAATGTGGTCAATTAACTGCTTCGCTTCTTCTTTCGGTGTGTTGGCTTTCAATACAATAATCATAACTCGTTTTCCTCCATTTCAGTAATAAAAAAAGCAGGCCCACATGAGCCTGCTCCTAAGATTCTCAGTTATCGCCTTTTCCGCGCGTCTTCCTTAGGCGGCCGCAGCCGTCTTCAGAAAAGGTGGAAGTCTTCTCATGCTTACATCATCTTTATGGAATTTGTCGTAGCCAAAATAGCCAGCGCTAAAATACAGATAGCCCCAGCTAAAATAAGTAAAGACGTATTCAGTTACGTGATGTAAGAATGACGTATTCATAGGAATCTCCTTGTACAACTTTTTAAAATTCGTTGTCGTCATTGTATACCTCAGGGAGAATATTGTCAAGACAAAAAAACAGGGATTCTCTGTATATATATGAGAATCCCCATGGACAATCGTTTTACCAGTAAATATATTGTATACTATTTTCGCATATATCCCATGCATTTTACCAGGAAGGTGGAATCGCTGTCGTGACGACGCGGAACGAATAGCCTTGATCCTTCAGGAGATGGATGATGTCCGGCAGGGCATCGACGGTGGCACCATGACCATAGGCATCGTGCATGAGGATGACCAGGTGGCGATGGAGATAAGGCCGCAGTTGCAGCTGCTGCTTGATGTTTTCCACTTCTTTATCGGCCGTCTTGCCCGTCCCGTCGGCATCGCCAGTCAGAGCATTCCAGCCGACTTCGATGTAGCCGATATCGTTGATGGCCGTCCAGAAATCCTTGGTGAAGTGGCCTTCCGTACCGCCAGGAGCCCGGGAAATGATGGGCCGGACGCCGAGTATCTTATAAATCTCTTCTTCCGTCTGCAAGAGTTCATCCGTATAGGCTTTGGGCGAAACGTATATTTTCTTATAATCATGCGTATACGAATGGACGCCGATGGCATTGCCGGACTGATAGATTTTCTTGACCACATCGGGATAACGGACGACATTCTGGCCGGTCAGGAAAAAGGTAGCATGAATGTTTTCTTTTTTCAGGATGTCCAAAATGCGCGACGTATTCTTATCGTTCGGGCCATCATCAAAGGTCAGATAGACGACCTTGTCGCCGTAATAATAGTCCCTCGTCTTGCCATACGTCGTGGGCAGGCCTTTTTCCTGGCGCTGCCGGGTCGTATATTTATCATAGACAGGTTTATCATTATCGACAGGCGGCAAAGAAAAATCATCGCCGACAAAGGCCACATCGGGCTTGCCGGACAGGACCTGCGGAACCGGGATATGCCGGGATTCAGCCGCCGCCAAGACGCGGTCGCGGTCAAAATTCAGGAACAGCCCCAGCGAAGCCAGGAAGAACAGTAAGATACATCCCAAAAACAGTCTGCCTTTTTGTTTCATTTTTGCTTACATCCGTTTCTTTTTGACATTACCATAGTGGATATACTGGCGTATCGTACACGTTTCCCGATAGCCATCGGCCAGGACGCTGGCCGTCAGGTCGAAGTCTTCCAAATCGTCGAGAAGGGCTTCGGTCATGCGGTGCTGAACGGCATTATAGCCCGTGCAGAAAAGGATCCGCGGGCAGCGCACGCCGCGGAACAAGCCGCGGGGATGCTTGATGAGCTTGGCCAGCATAGCCGGTGTAATGACAGCCCCGCAGGGACGGCCCATGATAGCCGCTGCCGTTTCGACGCCTTCGATTTTTTCATCGCTGATGACGTTGCCCAGCATCTGGAGGTTCAAGACACCGATGACAGTATCGCAGGAAGCCGGCAAGGGCACGTCGTCGGCCAAGGGCGCTTTAAGCCACTTATTGCCGGCTGCATCGCCTTCGATAAGGATATACCAGGCAGGATGGCGCATCTTGATGTCATCGATGACCTTGGGCTGGAGCCCGATATAGCGGTCCTGGTCGTCGAGCCCGGCGAACCAGGCCGGGACGTGACCGGCAGCAATGCGTTCAGCGCAGAATGATTCGCCTTTTTCCATGTCTTCCGTGCAGATGACGTCAAAGGGTTCGACATTGTCGACACGAGTGCTGTCCATCGGTACGATGCTGCTGACCATGATCGGCAGGTGACCGCCGTGGCCATAGGTTCCAAGGCGTTCCAATACAGTCGTCTTGCCGCCGGCCCCTACAATAGCCGTAATACCCGGTTTCAGCATACGCCGCCAACGATTATCTTCAAACATGAAAGTACCTCCTTTGGAAATTCACTTCTTCACAACATAACGATTATAGCCTTTCCAGGCCGATTTGATGAGGCTGCGGACCATTTCGATGGTCAGCGCCCGCCGTTCACTTTCAGAACAGGTCCCGAAGTTGCCGAAATCCAGCTCTTCACTGGCCAGATGGGCGACATTTTCTTTCACAGCCATGCCCTTTTCTGTCAGCTCTTCACTGGCCGAACGGGCAATCGCTGCCAGGCCGGGACGGCCGCCGACGACGATGCGCCACGAATCGTCCCGCATAGCTACGGCACCGACCAGGTACGGTTCATCGACAGGCAGCTTGCGATAAGCCTTATAGGCCGTATAGACCGCTTCCTTGGCAATGGAAATCCCCGTCACCAGCTCGCCCATAGGCGGACAGTGCAAGTAGTCATCGAGGCTCATGCAGCCCTTGTCCTGGAGCTGTACATCGACGTGGAGGGACAAGAGGATCGGCAGCAGGACGGAAAAGGGCGCCTTGCTGGAAATGACACCGCCCAGGGTCCCATAGCGCTGGATATTCTTATCGGCAACGTCGCTGATAGCCTTGCTGATGGCTCCGCCAGCAAAATTCTGGATGGCCTGGGAAATCTTGATCTGCCACAGAGGCGTCATGGCCCCGATGACAATTTCATCGGCCCTTTCGTCGATATAAGTCAGGCCGGCTTTCGACAAATCGACAGCCAGGTCATAATGGTCTTTTTTATATTTCAATCCCTGTGTCCCAGCTAAAAAGACGGCCGATGCAGCCTGCCGATAGGCAGCATAGGCCGCTGCCGGATTATCTGGGACAAGGGTCGTCGTACTGGTAATCACTGGCACTTACCCCTTTCCTTTTCATAGCGGGATTCCCGTACACGGATAATCGCCAAGGCCGACGTTCGGCCGGTCCTTATCCAGTAAAAAAGAACCGCCACACTCATCTACGACGGCATCGACAAGGGCATCGACGCCGATGTCGCTGCACAAATCCATTTCTTCTTTATACAACAAAATAGGCATGAGCAATTCGACAGCCGTACCATCGGGCATCTTCACGCCGCCCAGCTGCCCCTCGAATTGGACGATGACCAGGCCGGATAGAGCCGTATCTGCAGCAAAGGGCTCATTGGCCTCCGTATTGGGCAGGAGAAAGCCATAAGCCATCCACATATCATGGACGTGAGGGAACCGTCCTAACTCCATGAGCAGCCAAATAGGCCAGGCCTGTTCATCAGCCAGGGAAAGGTCCCGGTCCTTGCGGAAAGGCCAGTCGGCCGGCAAGATGAGGCAGAGTTCGCTGTACCCTTCTTTCCCGGTCACAAATTCACCGGACGGATAGTGCATAGGCGCAGCACTCATGCCCATGGTATGAAGCAAATAAAAAGGTTCTTCAACGGTCGGGTACAGGAGTTCGACATCGACAGCCAGCGGCGTCCCATCCGGATCGTGAAAGACTTTCCACTGCCGGTGCGGAAAGAGACTGTGGAAGTACTGCTGGACACAGCGCCCATAGCCTGGATGGACAGGCGTCATCTTTTCCGTGTCCATCAAGGAAAAGAACCGCGGCCATGCCGGGGCTGTCCGGGTCAAAGAGCTCATAGAATCCCCTCCCTTTTTGTTCGATTCAGCTTCATTATATCATACTATAAGCGAAAAATGGACCTGCGCAACCAAAAAGAGGCACCGCGAACGCGACGCCCCTCTCCACTATCATGACGATAGACTTTTTTGCCCTCAGCGTCCGTGCCGGAGGGATTCACAGAATCTCATCGCCTGTTCAATTGACGGGATATATCATAACAATAAATGAGAAAAATGTCAAATCCCACCGGCCCGGCGCTCCTTGTAAAAGCCAGGTCGGTATAGTAAAATAAAGAGTACATAGAACGACTTATATTAACATCAAAGGGATGAATCACATTGAAGGTACGCTGGGTAGAATTGAACCGTTTTGAAGCCGAACTGATCCTCGAATTCGCCTGCCAGCCAAAAGATGCGCCCGTATCTGCCAGCCTATGCCGCATGATATACCGCCGGCTCGAAGGCCAGCCGGTACTGGCACAGAGCCAGCCGGGAGCAGAGGGAGAGTCGTAAAAGGCGCTGTCGCATGAAGACAGCGCCTTTTCCTCACTCTTCCATTGCTTTTTCCAGTCTGGCTGCGATGGTCTTTCCTGTTTCGGTCCGGGCCAGGCCGCCGTCGGACGTTTCTTTCAAGGCGACCGGCATGAGGCGGCCGATTTCAGCCATGGCCGCGATGACTTCGTCCGGCGGGATGACGCTCCGGATGCCGGCCAAAGCCATTTCAGCAGCCGTAATGGCTTCGACGGCAAAGATGGCGTTGCGCTTGACACAGGGCACTTCGACGAGGCCGGCGACAGGGTCGCAGGCCAGGCCCAGGGTATTTTTCATACACAAAGCGAAGGCCTGCAATATCGTATCGTTATCGCCGCCAGCCATTTCAGCGACCGCTGCGGCAGCCATGGCAGCGGCGGTCCCACATTCGGCCTGGCAGCCGCCGACGGCACCGGCGACGGAAGCATTGCGGGCCACGACGGCACCGATACCGGCTGCCGTGAACAAGGCGTCAACCAAGGCTTTGCGGGGAACTTTCAAGATTTCGGCTGCCGCCATCATGACGGCCGGCACGATACCGCAGGAACCGGCCGTCGGGCAGGCGACGATTTTGAACATCTTGGCATTGGCTTCGCTGACGGCCAGCGCGTAAACGGCGGCTTTATGGGTCAGCGATCCCAGTAATTGCGGCGCCTTTTCGGCCAATTTATGGGCATCGCCGCCGACGAGGCCGCTGACCGATTTTCCCGGATCCTTCATGCCGGCATCGATGGATTCCTGGAAAACATCGAGACGGCTGGCCATGACGGCCCGTACTCTTTCTTCTATTTCTTCGGACGACTCTACTTCATGACGCACGACAATGTCTGACAGAGTCGTCTTTTCTTTTTCTGCCAGGGCCAGTAAATCATGAAGGGTCTTATATTCATATTTATACATGTGTTCCTCCTAGAGCGGCAGCAGCGTGACGACGCTCTCAATGGCCGTAATATTCTGTATCATGTGGACGATTTCGTTGGGAACGGGACTGTCCGTGCAGACGATCATGACAGCCGTTTCATTCTTAGCGCTGCGGAAGACGCGCATATTCGACACGTTGATATGGCCGATAGCCAGGACCGTCGTCGCCTGGGCGATGATGCCCGGCTGGTCTTTATGGACCGTAATCAGCGTGTGTTCTTCCCCATTCAAGGCGACTTCAGAGCCATTGATCTCGCGGATCTCGATCTTGCCGCCGCCCAAAGAGACGCCGAGGACTTCCATCTGTCGTCCCGAGGCGCCGGTCATGGCGATGCGTACCGTATTGGGATGGTCCACTTCTTCATCAGACCGATGAAATTCAATAGCCAGGCCCTGTTCTTTGGCAAGGGCAAAAGACGTGCGCAGCCGGACATCATCGGCCGAAAACCCCAGCAGGCCGGCCACGAGGGCCCGGTCCGTGCCATGGCCCTTATAGGTCTTGGCAAACGAACCGTAGACCGTGATGACGGCTTTCTTCGGTTCTTCCTTTAAAATCTCCCTGGCCATGAGGCCGATGCGGGCCGCTCCGGCCGTGTGGGAACTGGAAGGCCCGATCATGACGGGACCGACCACATCAAAAACACCCATGAGAAAACCTCCTTATATTCTGATTTCTTTTTGTAAATGCAAGCTGTAAATGTAAGTTTCGCTGACGGGCCTGCCCGTAATCTGTTCGACAGCCCGTTTGTATAAGGCCAGCTGGACGGCATAGCGCTTGCGGAAAGCGTCCTCCCTTTCCAGCCGGTCCGATTTGTAGTCGACGAGGATCCAGCCATCGTCTTCGCGGAAGAGGCAGTCGATGACCCCTTGGATCAAGATGCGTTCTCCCCCTTCCACAGCAGGCAGGGGATCGCTGCCGGCCAAAAGCACGGTAAACGGATATTCACGATGCAGCTCCGGCGACATGGCCATGCGCCGGCCCAGGTCAGACTGACAGAAGGCGGCTAAGACCGGCACGTAGACCAGCTTTGCTTCGTCACGGCTCAACACCCCCTGTCGGACAAAGGTTTCGATTTCACGGCGCAATGTATCCACGGTCTGGTCCGCAGCCGGCGTGATATACTGCAGGGCTTTGTGCAGGGCCGTCCCGCGCTGGGCACCGCTGACTTTCTCTTCTTCTTCGGCCAGCCAGGGCGGCAGTTCGGAAAAGGCATCGTCTTCGCCCGGTGCGGCAGCGATGACGGCACCGGCCGGGATGGACAGGCCCTCTTCTTCGGCCAGTTCATCACTATGCAGTTCCTGGTATTTTCGTTTGACTTCGGATACGGAAAACTTAGCCGCTGTCCGGACGGCCTGGGGATAGGCATACTGCCAGGACAGCTGTGCGTCAAGCCAGTCCGGGATGGGCGTCCCCGTCGCATCGCCGCGCCGCAAAGCTTCCAGCCGCGGTTCCTGTTCACAGGCCTCGTCATCGGCTGCAGCCGCCGTCCCAGCCGGCGTAATGTGTACGTCCCAGATATCGCCCTGCCAAGCTGCCCCGGGCCGGGCATATTCCGTATCGGCCCGGGCACCGAAAGTGTCGAGCGCCGCCGGCATGACCCAGTCGAAATACGATTTGGCCTGGGCCGGGTTGAGGCGGCTCGTCCAGCGCTGCCAGTCATCGGCAACATGTGTACTGTGGCCTGTCAGGATGAGCTGATCCCTGGCGCGGGTCATGGCGACATAGAGGATACGTTCTTCTTCGGCCGTCCCTTCCCAGCGCAGCTGGGCCGCGATGCCGCTCCAGATGAGCGTCGGGTAAGACATGCGCCATTCCGGGTCATACTGCTTGAGGCCGATGCCCAGGCGGTTGTGGAAGAGTATCTGGTCCTGCATGTCGCGCCGGTTGAAGGCTTTACCCAGATCGGCGACGAAGACGACCGGAAATTCCAGGCCTTTGCTCTTGTGGATACTCATGATGCGCACGACGTCTTCATTTTCGCTGACGACTTTAGCCGGTGCCAGGTCGAGGCCGTCTTCTTTCATCTTGTCCATGAGCTGCAAATAGCGGAACAGGCCGCGGAAGCCGGCATCCTCATACTGCTGGGCCCGGTCGTACAGGGCCTTCAGGTTGGCCTGGCGCACATCACCGCCCGGCATGGACCCGACGAAATCGACATAGGCCGTATCATCGTACAGGCGCTGCAAGAGCTCTGCTACACCATGGCGGCGGCTGTACGTGCGCCACGAATCAAAGGTCTCCATGAACTGCAGCAGGTCTTCCTTCTTATCGTCCCCTTCGGGCAGGGCTGCCGCATAGGCCGGCAGGTTTTGCCACAGCGTCCCGTCCCCCGCCAGGCGGACATCGGCCAGGGCCGTTTCATCCAATCCGACCAGGGGCGACCGCAGGACCGCCGCCATGGCCAGGTCTTGTTCCGGATTATCGATACAGCGCAGGAGAGACAACATGACCTGGACTTCGACGGCGGCAAAATAACCGCCGCTCTGTTCAGCATAGGCCGGAATGCCCCCTTCCTGCAAGGCCTGGATGAGGACGTCGGCCTTGCCGGCCATGGAGCGCAGTAGGATGACGATATGGCGATAGGACAAGGGCTCCAGCGTACCGTCCTTGCGGGCTGCCATACGGCCGCTGGCCAGGAGCTCGCCGATGCGGCGGGCAATGAAGCGGCTTTCCTTTTCAAAGGCCGTACTGCCGTCATCGTCTTCGTCGTCCTTTGCCGTCGGCACGATATCGACCTCGACAGGACCACCGATCCAGCGGTCATCATCGGGAGCCTGCCGGCCGGCATAGAGTTTTTCTCGTTCTCCATAGTCCATGCCAGCAGCATCCCTCGTCATGGCCCGCAAAAAGACGTCATTTACCGCATCGAGGATGACCGGGACGCTGCGGAAGTTCCGCCCCAGGTCGATACAGCGCTGCACGGCCTTTTCATCGCGGCTGAAGGACTGGTATTTATCGAGGAACAACGTCGGGTCGGCCAGGCGGAAGCGGTAGATGCTCTGCTTGATATCGCCGACCATGAAGCGGTTATCGTCGCCCGAGACGAGACGGGTAATGAGTTCCTGGACACCGTTCGTATCCTGGTACTCATCGATGAAGACTTCTTCATACTGGCTGCGCAGTTCTTCCGCCGCTGCTGACGGCACGGGATGCTCCGGCGATGCGTCAGGTGCCAGGAGGATCTGCAGACAAAAGTGTTCCAAGTCGCTGAAGTCGATCCAGCCCTTTTCTTTCTTCGCTGCCCCATAGGCTTTGGCAAAATCCAGGGTCAGCGTCACCAGACCCGCCATGACCGGTTTCATGGTCCGCATGCCGTCGAGCCATTCTTCCGGCGTCGCCGAGAAATAAACGGGCTGCAGCGTCTTGGTGATATCTTTCTTGACGTCATCCCGCACTTTCTTGCACCGTTCCCAGACAGCCTTATCTTCATCGGATAATTTCCGCAGCCCTTTCAGGCGCGGGAAATCAATGGCCCGGACGAAGCGGCTCAGATCATTCCAGGACTGCGCCTGTACAGCCTGCCGGAGGGCGGCCTGTTCCGCCGTGAACTGGTCACAGGCAGGCGCAAAGGCCTCGCGTTGGCGCAGGTGGTAGAGCACGCCTTCATAACGGCGGACATCTTCTTCCAGGATACGGCGCACGGCATCCTTGACCGGTTCCGCCCAGACCATATCGTCGATGACGGCATCGGGAGCCACGTCATAGGCCTGGGCCGCCGCTTTCAGCCAGTGTTCCGGCCAGGCCATGCTGCGGGCATAGGTATACATGCGGCTCACTGTATCCATGAGCACGTCGTCACCGCGGTCGCTGCCAAACATATCGGCCAGCGGATAGAGAACCGATGCCTTTTCATCGTCTTCATAATAGGACAAGAACACGTCTTCCAGGACCTGACGCCGCAAGAGGTTCAATTCTTCTTCACCGGCAATGGAAAAAGCCGGGTCCAGGTCAATCGTATAAAAATACTTGCGGATGACATGCTGGCAAAAGGCATGGAGCGTCGAGATCTGGGCCGATGGCAGCAGGGCCAGCTGCCGTTCGACGCGGGGGTCCTGCGTTTCCGACAAGGCTTTCATGAGGGCGGTCCCGATGCGGTCGCGCATTTCGGCAGCGGCAGCCTTGGTAAAGGTAACGACTAATAATTCGGTAATATCGACGGGATATTCCTTATCCAGGAGACGGCGGATGATTCGTTCCACCAAAACGGCCGTCTTCCCGGAACCGGCAGCTGCCGACAAGAGCAGCGTCTGTCCCCGGCTGTCAATGGCTGCCTGCTGTTCATTTGTCCAGGACATGTTCGTCATCTCCTTCATCAAACATCTTGCGGATCATATCGTCTTTATCTTCCCGTCCGGCAGCATCATAGGTGTTGCCGGCCATGGCCACATCGAAGCGGCATACCGGTCGGTACGGACAATAGCTGCACGGTGCCTTCTGTCCCAGGAGGACGGGATGGATGGAAATATCGCCGTCACCGATATGGCCGGCAATATCCTCAATCTGCCGGGCCGCCCAGTCGAGCAGGTGGCTCCAGCCCGCTTCATTATAGAGCGTGTGGGACGCATCACTTAAGGTACCGTCCTTTTTCAGCCTCAAGTTGAGGAAATCGGAAAAGCCCTGCATCGACGTATCCAGCTGCTGCATGACCTGGCCATCGTCGAGGTAGAAGCCGGTCAATTTTCCCTTAGACTCATAGAGCTTCTTCTTATCCTCATCGCTGACGCGGTATTCCAGGGACACCCGGTCATTGCGGACGTAGCAGTACAGCACGGCAGCCGGAATGGCATCGCCGCCAATATTGAGCAGGGCCACGAACATATAGGTCAGGAGCTGCAGTTCCAGGCCCGTGAAAATCTGGCTGATATCGAGTTGTTTGCGCCCCGATTTATAATCGATGATGACGACATACTTATGTTCTCCCTGGCGAAGGGTATCGATGCGGTCGATCTGCCCGGTGACGACGACGTGGAGGCCGTTCTTCAAGGTGAAGCGCAGGGCTTCCCAGGGACTGCCCGGGCGGCCGAAGGATTTTTCCAGCCCTTCCATATGGAAATCGGACACGGCACTGAACGCACTGAGACGGCGTACCGTCCGGGTCAGGGTCTGGATGAGCCGCTCCTTGATCTGGGCGAAATAGGCATTGGACATGAGGATATCGTGCTGGACCTGTGGGGCCAGTTCATCCGTTGCCTGGCGGCAGATAGCCGGGACTTCACTGTCCGGGATGTCATGCCACTGCTTCTGTTCGCGGAGCAGTTTTTCCCCGATGATGCGCAGGGCCCCATGGACCAGCATGCCCAGGTCGGGGGCGGCAAACTGATAGCGCGGCCGTTCTTCCAGCCCCAGGCCGTAGCGGGAATAGTAAGCAAAGGGACAGCTGCGGTACTGCTCAAACTTCGTGACCGACCCCCGCAAAGTCCCATCGGGAGCGAACAGGCGGCGGACCAGCGCCTCCGGCAAGGTGACGGGCAGGTTCGTGTGAAACAGGCCCTGCACGGCGCGGACAGCCTGATGGCGCCAGCCATGCTGCCAGGCCCAGTCATAGAGAGCCCACCAGACGGGATCGACGGCCTGGCCTTCCGCAGCCGGCCGCAAATGACCGGGCAGGTAGTCCAGCGCTGCCGGCAAAGCCAGCAGATACTCGGCTTCCTGACCGGGCGGCACTTTCGTATCTTTGCGGATGATGCCGGCTGTATAGCCCTTATCACAGAGCTGATGGATCCACGACGCCTTTTCCAGGGCGCTGCCGTCATCGTCAGCGACGACATAAGATACGACGAATCGTTCACTGGCCCGGGTCGCGCCTAAATAGAACAAGAAGCGTTCCTGGAACGAACGGAAGCGGCTCCCCGGCCCGAGGACGATACCCAGGTCGGCCAGACGGTGGCGTTCCTTATCGCTGAACAGCCCTTCTTCCTGGCTGTGCTGGGGAAAGATGCCGTCATTGACGCCGCATAAAAAGACGACTTTCGCCTGCATCGTATACCCCCGTTCCACAGCAGTCAGCGTCACGTGGTCCAGCGTCGGCGGAATGAGGCTGAATTTCAGACTGCCCAGGCCATCTTCGACGATGCGGGAAAATTCATCGAGATCCGTTTCATCGTCGCCGCAAAGGCTGACGATTTCATTGAGGAAGGTCCCGATGCGCTTCCAGACCTGTTCGTGTTCCTTGCCTTCTTCGGCAAGGCCCGACTGTTCATCTTCTTCCTGCCACTGGCGCAAGGCGTCGGGGATGCCCAGCCGGCACAGCCATCGGTACAACAGGGTACACCAATCGCGCAGGCAATGGGATTCCTGGGCTTCGTTCCAGCAGGGGAAGAGGATATCCCGCACGCGCTGGCGGATGTCGTTGATGCGCTGCAAGCAGGCTTCTTCCCGTTCGTCCACGACCTGTGGCTGTTCCTGCCGGCGCCCATAGGTCCATTCGCCATCCCGCAGCCAATGGCGGCCCTGGATACCGTAAGCCAGACAATAATTTTCCAAATCGTCGACATCGTGGCGGCTCACGGGAAAGAGGTCCGTCTTGAGCAGGCGAAAAATCGACTCATGGGACCAGCGGCTGCGGAAGACGCCGAACAGGGCCGAAATCGCCTCGGCCGCCGGATGGCTGGTCATGGGCCGGCGATAGTCGCTGAAGCAGGGGATGCCGTAGCGCCGGAAGATGCGTTCGACCCGGTCGTGGTACAAATCGCTCGTCCTGGCCAGGACGAGAAAGTCACGATAACGATAGCCCTGATGACAGAGAGCGGCAATTTTCCGGGCAACGCTGTCGATTTCGCCGTCCCTGTCGGAACATTCCCAGATTTCCAGGGCCGATACGGGCTGTGTCATTTCAGCCGGTACAGGCCGGAAGAAGGCGTCGCGAAAGGCCGTCAGCGGGCCGTCCGGCCTTTTGGCTACCTTGGTCGTTTCCAGATGAGGAAAGAGGGTCTTTAAATCGCGATAGACTTCATAAGCCCGGTGAAACAAAGCCGTTTCCCGCCGCTGCTGTTCCAGGTGTTCCTCGTCGATGGTCAGGGTAATCGTCACCTGCGCCGTCACGCGTTCCATTTGCCGCAAAATCTCCATCTGCTGCGGTGTAAACCACTGAAACCCGTCGACCCAGACATGGGCGCCCTGGAGGAAGGAATAATGACCGACTTCCCGGGCCAGCAGGGTCATCGTATCGTCTGCCGAGCCGAAATGATCGGCCAGAAAATCCTGATACGCTCCGTAGAGCCGGGAAATATCTTCCAGCTTATGCGACAGCGTCGGATTGGGGACGGCTTCGGCAGCTTTACGCAAGGCATCCGGTGTGACACAGAAAGACCGACATTCCCATAAGAAACGGCCAGCCGTATCGGCAAAATTCGGCTGTCTGGCCGCCGTCTGCAAGACGGAAAACTCTTTTTCCCCCTTGTGCAGCAGGCGCTGTAAAATAATCTTCCGGGCCAGTTCGGACAGAGACGCATGGGCCAGGCCCCGTTCCTGGAACACGTTATAAGCCAGGCGGGAAAAACCGACGACTTGCGTCCCTATAAAGCCCTGTCCCTCTGAATGTTCAGCCAGATGCCGTTCGGCGCCATATGTCGCCTGGTCAGGGACAAGGAGCAAAGCCTTGCCGCCGGCAGCCGCACAGGCCTGTATCTCCCGATAGCACTGCGTCGACTTGCCGCTTCCGGCCTTGCCCAATAATACGGTAACAGCCATGGACGTACCTCCTTACATAAAAATCGATTATCTCTATTATACCCGATTTCCACTGGAAAAGAACAGTAAAAAGAGGCTGTCGCATGAAGACAGCCTCTTTTGGCGTATTAAGTTTGCAGTTTGTAGTTTCCAAAGCCTTCACGCGGCAAAAATCAATGGAAGATGGCGCAGGCCGTCTTGAGGAAGGGCAGGCGTTTGCTCAGGCCCGTCCGCGACCGCTGGATCCACTTGAGGTCATACGGTTCAAAGACGACGCGCTTATAGGCTTCGATATCCAAGGGCGTGTCATCCCAGTCAGAATGGATGTCCCCGGTCTGTTTGATGAGGATATCGTAGAGGATGTCGTATTCTTTGTCATCCCGTCTATCCCGTTCGATGACCGTGCTGTACGGCAGGGTCTTATGATAGGTCAGTTCCATGCCTTTGTAGTCGAAATGGAAGCCACAACGCATGCGGCAGCCATCAAGACCGGTATAATCGGCGATTTTCTTCAAGTCGTGAAGGATATGGTCGTGACCTTCTTCATAGAGATTGTCCGGCGTCGTTTCCGTATAGTCGAAACGGAACTGGATCGATGCCCCGTCGATGTGGCGGAACCGTTCCAGGTACGGCTTGAGCTGGTCAGCCGGATATTTCTTATACAATACACAGTTGATACGGAAAGGAACAGCCAGACGGCTCAAGAGAGCGTCATTCGATTCCTGTACATAATGCTGCATATGGCGCGATACGTTGATGCAGGTAATCTTATGGCGGTTGCGTTCCGTAAAGGCGACGATGTCGTCTTCCGATTGGTTTTCAAAGACCGGCAAGGTCGTATTGATGTATACCTTATGTGTCACAGGAATACAGTCCAGCATACGCTGCAGCGATTCCATATTGGCAAAAGGTTCGCCGCCAGTGAAGACAAAGTCACAGAACGGCGTAATGCTATCCATCAGGCGGATGCTCCGGCAGATAGCCTCTTCGGAAAAACCAGTCATGTCTTCATATTCTGCCTTGTTGATGCAGAACGGACAATGATTGTGACAGTTGTAAGGCACGAAAACCGTGACGGTAGCTCCGCCATTCCGTGTCTTATACGGGTGGACCACACGCGGTACAGTCGTTGCGGCCATGCTGATTGTTGTTTTCATTCTTCTTTCGCCTCGAATCGTGGATAAGATCCCAAGCTGTTCCCACACTGCTGCCGACGAAAAGGAAAATATTTTTTCATCTTACAGCAGACAATCTTGTGACCCGAATGTAGTATCCACGGTTATTGTACCATAAAAGTCCAGTTCTGCAAATGCATATTCTATATTCCCCTTTTGCATAATTTTCATGTAAAAACAATTCATATAGGGAAATATTTAATTTTATTATTTTTTTATTGTTTTTTCCTTCAATCGAGGGCCTTGCTGATGTCAGCTGCCGTCTTTTTGACGGCCTCAATGGCCATGTTCCGTTCTTCCCCAGCCAGTCGTTCCGCCGGTCCGGATAGACTGATAGCTGCCGTGATATGGCCGCCATAAAAAATAGGCGCCGCAATGCAGGCCATGCCGAGTTCCACTTCTTCCCGTTCTACGGCATAGCCCCGGCGGCGGATTTTTTCCAGTTCCTGGAGCAAATCGCCCCAGTCGGTCACGGTATACTCAGTAAACTTCTGTAGCGTACATCCCGTGTAGGTGTGCAGGTATTCCGGTGAAAAAGCGAGCAGGCACTTGCCCGACGCCGAACAATACGCCGGACGGACGGCACCGACAGGTGGTGCCGTATCAATCGTCCTGGGCGACTTTATCTTTTCTAAAATGATGTGCTGCGGATAAGGCGCTCCGTTATGGGCAAACGTCGTGATGTGGACGCCTTCGTTGCATTGCAGGGACAAGGCCTTGGCATAGGGATAGGCGACTTTGGGGAATTTATCCTTTTCCCGGAACAGCATCCCCAGGGCATAGACCTGGAGCCCCAGCCAGTATTTCCCCGTTTCGTTGTCTTTTTGGACGAATCCGCGCCGTTCCAGCGTATCCATAGTACGGCTGACCGTACTCTTATGAAGTTCCATCATCTTGCTGATACTGGTCACACTGAGGGGCCTTTCTTCTTTTAAAAAGAGCTGTAAAACGGCCAGGGCCCGGTCAATCGATTCAATCATCCTCGTTCCCCCGATCCGGCATCTTCACGACGCCAAGAAATAATATACTTATTATAGGGAATACTCCTATAATGTCAAGAGGGAAGGCCAGGCAGTCTCCTGAAACCCATCAATGGCAGGCCTCCCGGGAAGCCTGGCTATGGTCGTACAGGCACTGTGACAGCTTGCGGATCAACGCTTCACATTCCAAATGGCCGCGCCAGCTCTTCGGAATGGCCTGGACTCCATCCTGAGCGCCCATGATATTCCCGCAGATGGCGCCGCACGTATCGCTGTCACCATCCTGATTGCAGGCCATGAGGACAGCATCTTTCAGATGCCCCGTCTTGAGGACGCAGTACACGGACAGGGCCAAGGCTTCATCGCCTTTCTTGCCCAGTCCCAGCTTCTTCATGGAGTGAACCGGGTTGCGGTCGGTCACGGCTTCGTCAACAGCCCGCAGGATGGTCTTCATGAGCGGCGTCCCTTCCGGGTCCCCCTGTAAGATGCGCAAGGCGCCTCCCAGGGCCGTGCTGATATCCTTTCCTGCCGCCAGGAAAGCGATCATGGCACCCAGTGTCGCCGTCGGCAAATACGCTTCCGGACCGCCGTGGGTCAGGCTGGCAGCCTGGCAGCCGACGGCAAAGGCCTTTTCCGGGTCACCGGCGTAAAACAAGCCAATGGGCGCCGCCCGCATGACCGTGCTGCTGCCACAGCTGTGGTTCATCGGTTCCTGACGGGACAACTTTTTCCCTGAGGCCAGGGATGTCAGGCAGGTCTTTCCCGGCGAGCGGCGGGCAAAGAGTTCTTCTTCTCCCATGATGTCGTAGTCGCAATCGACTTCATGGGGCTGGCGCTTCATCCATTTTTCCTGTTCCGGATGAATGATGCGTTCTGTCTGCGTATAGTACCAGCGCATGTACGACCGATACAGTCCATCTGAAGGTTCCAGTCCGTCGTGGTCAGCCCACAGCATGCCGTCAGCCGTGAACAAAGCCAGCTGCGTATCGTCCGAAATCAGGCTCTTATTGCCATTTTTAGCCGATTTTAAAACAGTACGCAATCCATAAGGACCGTATTTCTTATGAATCGTCTTCAAATCATCACATTCAATGACGAACCCCAAAGCGTCGCCTACAGCGCCACCAAACATGCAACCCATAAACCGATCTAGCCCATCCATGTAGCATCCTCCTATCCGTAATCCTGCTTTTCTTTTTCTCGAAAAAAATTTTACATTTTCGTTCAAGTAGTATATAATAAAAAGTTTATATATCCATTATACAGGTTGTGATAGGAATTTGCAAATAAAAAAAAACGGGCCGCCCTTTGGGACGGCCCCTACGAACTACTAACATTTATTTTCCGGCTACGAGGAGATCGGTCTTTCCTTCTACGCGGTCCATGGCTTTCTTTACGATAGCGGCCAGGCCTTGCATCTTGATTTCCGGGATGGAGCAGACGCCGAGGCGGACGCCCTGAGCCAGGGGGCCGGCAAAGACCAGGTCGTCTTCCAGGGCCTGGCAGACGGCAGCTGATTTCTGGGTCGGGATGGAAATGAAGAAGCCCCCTTTATAAGGCACATAAGAGAGACCGCAACGGTCGGCTTCATATGTAAAGATATCGGCACGGCGGCGCAAGCTCTTGGCGAAGGCCAGGCGTTCCAGATCGAGCTGGGCCATGAGGTCGCGGTCGCTGCGTATCCGGGTCAGGAGCGTCATGGCTGCGCGGTTGATGTTCGACCAGGCCGTGCGGGCGGAATATTTGCCCAGATTGGTAAATTCTTCGATGACAGCTTGGCTCGACGACAAGCCAACGAGGGCCCCAGCGCGCTGGCCGTACATCGTATAGCCTTTGGACATGCTAAAAGCAAACATGGTAAAGATATGTTCCGGAAGGCCTGCGAACTGGGTCATGAACGAGCGGACGCGGTTCTTTTCGCCGGCATAGGCAATATAGGCGATATCGACGAGGATACTGATGCGCTTGCCGTTCTTTTCATGAAGGCGGCAGACTTCGAGGACATCGGCCCATTCTGCATCGGACAGAGCAAAGCCCGTCGGGTTGTTGGCCGGCGTATTGAGGATGATGAGCAGCGAATCCTGGCGGTGCAGGATATGGGAAACAGCTGCCGAGAACGCGGCCGTATTGAAATGGCCCTGGTCATCCATCATCGAGAACGTATGCAGATCGCGGCCGATTTCCTGGCACAGGCAGTCATAGATGTTCCAGCGCCAGTCCGTCGTCAAGACGGCATCGCCGACTTCCGAATAGTTGGCAATGGCAATGTGGATGGCACCGGTGCCGCCTGACGTAGCTACGGCATCGACATAGCCGTCGGGCCGACAGCCTTCAAAGGTTTCATCGATGACGGCTTTCCGGTAGCCTTCCAGCCCCATGGGCGGCGCATAAGTGATGAAATCGCTCATCGGCAAAGAGCGGTATAACTGTTCGACGACAGGCAGACAAGCCAGTTTTTCATCTTCACCGGCATAACAGCCAACAGTCGCGTTGATAACTTTCTCTTCTCCATACCGCGCTGCCGCCTCCCGGGCTGCCGCTCCAGCGGCGAATACCACGTCACGTAAAGTCTTGCCTTCTCGGCTCGATGCTGCCATAATCGTCATAATGAAAAACCCCTCTCTGCATGTAGCGTTTACTCCGTGGACACTTGTTCTCCCCAAATGTCCTGACGTCCTACATTATAGCACTATGAAAAGAGTTTTTATATAGCGAAAAGCATAAAATACTGTATACACAAAAAGTATCTTGTATACAAAATTCAGTGTCCATGATTTTCCTGTCCCTGACTACCGTCATCGACATGGAACGTCGCCTGTTTGATGCCCTTCATCGCCAGGAGCTGACTGATGATTTCCGTCTCATCCATGTGATGGGCCGCCTTCAATTCGATGTCGATATCTGCCAAAGGCGCGTCATCATCATTATGCGAATGGAACGTTTTGATATGCATATGATGATCGTGGATGAACGTCGATAATTTCCGGGCCTGGCCGATATTGTTCTTCATGACTAGGTGCATGACATACTTCTTGTGGAAGCGCCCTTCCAGGCGGGCATCGAGGCGGACGAAGACCGTCAGGACCAGGAAAATCAGGGCCGTCGCCACACAGGCAATGGTGAGATAGCCTGCACCGACGACGAGGCCGATGGCCGAAACAGCCCAGAGGCCGGCAGCCGTCGTCAAGCCGCGGACGCTGCGGTCCTTCTGATTGGCCAGGATCGTACCGGCACCGATGAAACCGACACCGGATACGACTTGGGCCGCAATCCGTTCGGGGTCGGAATTGTTGTAGCCGAAGGTGAAATAGTAATCCATGGCGATGTTGATGGATATAATCATGCACAAGCAGGAACCGACGCAGACCAGGGTATGCGTCCGAAGGCCGGCAGACTTGCTTTGGGCCTGCCGTTCATAACCGATGAGTCCGCCCAGGATAAGGGCTATAATCAGGCGGATGATGCTGTCTTCCGTAGAAATCATAATAGGCTCAACTTCTTTCAAAATATTTTTTACATCCGTTAAGAAAACGTTATAATGGTATTATAGTATAGATAGGAAGGAAAGAACAAGCAAAATGTTTTCTCCGCCTCAAAGAAAGAAGGTCATTCCCATGAACCGCTTCATTTATTTCGATAATCTGCGCAGTGCCGCCGTCGTATTGACGCTGGCCGCGTTATTGCTTCAGCCTTGGCACGCTTTCTATGAGGAAAGTGCGGTCATCGCCATTTCCATCGTCTTTTTCATCAGTGCCTACTTCGGAGCCTCGGCCCTGCGCATCCGCACGATATCCTTCTTCCTCAAGGATAAAGGGAAACGCCTGGGCTGGCCGGGCCTGGTCCTGCTGCTCCTGGGCATGGAGGAACAACTGGTGACTGCCAGCCTGCCGGTCACGTCATGGGTCCTGCCCTGGCTCTTCCTGCTCTTTGCCGGATTAGCCCTGGTCAAACAGCTCAACCATAACATCTTGCAGCATCGCATCGCCTCGAAGCCCTCCGTCCCGTTCCTGCTGGCTTTCATCGTCATCCTGGCAGCGGCCCTCTTCTTCTGCCAGGCCTGCCTGCCCCAGTCCCTGGCTATCCCCTATATCGCCCAAGTCCGTCCGGACTGGCTGGTCCTGTCTTTCTTCTCCTTTGGCTTAGGCGTCTATGCCTTCCGCCATCGCTGGTTCACGCCGTCCGGCTATCAGCCCAAGGGCAACGGGCTCCTGGGCTTTGCCATCATGGTCGGCGTCTACGCGGCCTGGATGCCCGGCAAAGGCGCGACGATCCTGACGGCGCTGACACCGACGTTATTGCTCATCGCTTCTGTCCTGGGCCTGTCGGCCTGCTTCCGCCAGCAGTTCAACGCGCATACGGCCTGGTCCCACACGCTGCACCGCATTTCCTACGGCCTGTTCTTCGTCAGCGAACCGATCATCATCCATTCGATGTGGTTCTTACAGCCTCTGGCCGTCGCCCTATGGCTGAAAATCGTCATTACGGCCCTCGTCCTGGCGATTTATGGCTACCTGCTCTGCCGCTATGCCCTGCTCCACATCCCATGCTTTAAAAGCAAGGGATAATGGTCCGAAATACTAGCCCCGGCAGGCCATCTGTGCTATGATAGATAGCAAGTTTGTTTCTTTACATTATGGATAAGGAGTGTGCCTACTTGGATACATTATTACAACTCATGGAATCGTATGGCTATATCGCTATGTTCGTGGCTATGGCATTGGAAAATGCCAATATCCCCATTCCCAGCGAAGTCGTACTCGGGTTCGCCGGTTTCCTCATTTCCCAGCAGATTTTTTCATTCTGGACGACTTTTGCCGTAGCCTGCATCGCCGGTGTCGTCGGCTCGATCATCAGCTACTGGCTCGGCTCTTACGGTGGCCGGCCGTTACTGTTAAAGTATGGCAAATACATCTTCTTCAATGAACGCAAATTCCGCATGGCCGAAGACCTGTTCAACAAGTACGGCGGCATCGCCGTCATTATCTGCCGCTGCCTGCCCGGCGTGCGCACGTTCATTTCCTTCCCGGCCGGCGTAGCCCGCTATCCTTTCTGGCGCTTCGTCATTTTCACCATCATCGGTACCATCCCCTGGACGCTGCTCCTCGTATGGGCCGGCTCTCTCTTGGGCAGCCATTGGCGCGACCTCATCCAGTACAACCACATCTTCCTCATGGCCGTCGCTGCCCTCTGTGTCGTCGCCGCCGTCGTATTCGTATGGCATAAACGCCGCCGGAGAAATGTAGCATGAAACAATGGTTCTTAAAAAATCGGTACGGCTTGACCGTCGCCTTAGTGGCAGCAATCATCTTGCTGCCATTTTTAGGTGCTGCGCCCCTCATGGACCCGGACGAACCGGTCTACGGCGAAACGGCGCGGGAAATGCTGTTGGCCGGGGATTGGCTGTCGCCGCGCATTTTCGGCCAATATTGGTACGATAAACCACCACTCTTCTACTGGCTGGAAATGCTGTCATACAGCTTCTTCGGCATTTCCGACATCTCGTCCCGCCTGCCCAGCGTCATCATGGCCCTGGCCACGACACTGTACGTCTATGTCCAGGGGAAAGAATTATTCAATAAACCCATCGCCTTCCTCTCAGCCCTGCTCCTGGTGACCAGTGCGGGCTTCATGTATATCGGCAAGGCCGCCGTCACCGACATGACCCTCATGTTCACCCTGACGGTGACGATGATTTCCTTTTACCGTAAAAAGTATTATATAGCCTATATTTTCTGCGGCCTGTCACTCCTGGCCAAAGGCCCCGTCGGCTATGCCTTCCCGGCCCTGATCATGCTCATCTACCTGGCCTGGACACGGCAGTGGACGCTCATGAAACACATGAAGATCCCCCAGGGCATCCTGCTGGCTTTTGCCGTCGGCCTGCCCTGGTACTTCCTGATGTATAAGGTCCACGGCGAAGTCTTCCTGGACACCTTCATCGGCTATCACAACATCACCCGCTTCGCCGCGCCGGAACATCCGGGCCAGAACAGTATTTTCTTCTTCATCCCCATCCTCTTCGCCGCTATGATGCCCTGGACAGCGGCCTTGTTCCCGACGCTCTGGCGACTGTTCAAAAAACGGGACCCCTTCCGGGATACGCTGCAGTACTGCCTGGTCTGGGCCGCGTTCATCTTCCTCTTCTTCTCCTTCTCCAAGACCCAGCTGGTCACGTACATTGCCCCCATGTTTCCGCCGACGGCTTACCTGCTGGGCTGGTACGGCTACCGCTGCTATATCGAACGAAAATTCTCACGGCCCCTGCTCCTGACCTTATATTTCCTGGGGCTGGCCGTCCTAGCCTGTAATGCCATCCCCCTCCACGAGGAAGCGTCCTTTTTCCGTCCGGCCATCCTCTGGGGTTCCTGCCTGCTGGCAGCGGCCTTGTTCCTGCCGGCGGTCTGCTTATGGCGCCATTATTATCGGACCGCTTTCATCGCCGGCATCGTGACCATGACCGCTTTCTCCTGGGCCGCTTTCGGCTTCATCATTCCCCAGTTCAAAGGCCATGTCACCTCCTATGACACGGCCCAGATCCTGCCGGACGTCTACGACGGCCATTCCATGCTCTATATCGAAAAGTTCCTGCGCCCGGGTATCTCCTATTACAGCGGTATGTACGGGCGCGAGTGGGACCCCGTCAAGGACCCGGACCTGGAAGCCTTATTACAGACAAAGGATAAGATTTTCCTCATCATGTCGAAATCGACGTTCCACAAACTGGCCAAGTCCCAACACTTGATCGACCGCTTCGGTATCGCCGCCGAAACGCCGACGCAGGTCATCCTCATCAATCATCCCTAGGAGGTATCCCATGAAACAGCGCACCTTCCTGGCCGTCATCTTCATGGCGGCTTTCCTCTTCCTGGCCGCCGGCATCTCCCAGCTGGCCGTCACCGACCCGGTCGAATCGAATTACGCCCTGACGGCTTTAGAAATGGTCCGCAGCGGCGACTGGCTCTCTCCGCAGATTTACGGCACCTACTGGTATGATAAGCCCATTTTCCTGTACTGGCTCCTGAGCCTGTCCTACAGTCTTTTAGGTACGACCGACCTGGCTGCCCGCCTGCCGGCCGTCCTCTTCGGCGCAGCTTCATGCACCCTGGCGGCCTGGTTCGCCCTGCGCCAGACAGGACGCCGCCTGACAGCCATCCTCTTCGCCGCCATGACAGCCACGTCCCTCATCGGCTGGTTCATCAGCCGTTCTGTCATCACCGATCAGCCCTTGTATTTCTTCAGTGGCGCTACCTTGTTCTTCGCCTACATCGGCCTGACCGAAGGAAAGAAAAGCTACGTCACGGCAGCTTATGTCATGGCAGCCGGCGCCGTCCTGACCAAAGGCCCGGTCGGCCTGGTCCTGCCCGGCCTGTTCCTGCTGCTCTTTATCGCCATCCAGCGCCGGCCCGATTATCTTAAAAGACTTTTCCCGCCAGTCGGCATCGTCCTCTTTCTCCTCCTCTGCCTGAGCTGGTACGGTCCCATGTACAACCGCCATGGCATGGACTTCATCGACGGCCTGCTGGGCTTCAACAACGTCGTCCGGGCCACCGTATCGGAACATCCCGAATACGATGTCTGGTATTATTATATCGTCCTCGTCCCGGTCAGCCTCCTGCCCTGGACCGGTCCCTGCCTGTACGGCCTGTGGCGGCGGCGCAGCCATCGCGATGAATACGTCTTCATGGCACTCTGGGCCTTGGGGACGATTTTGTTCTACAGCCTCATGGCGACGAAATACCCGACATACGCGTACATCGCCAACTGGCCCCTCTTATATCTCGGCGCCTGCACGATGCAGGACTGGCTCGACGAAGACGCCCGCTATGCCTGGCTGGCAGCCCTCATCCCGGCTTCCCTTTACGGCCTGCTCTTCGCTTCGCTGACAGCCTTTACGGGAAAAACTCCCTTTCCGGTCCCGAGCCTGCTCTTGTTGACTGTCTTCCTGATCATCATGGCCATCCTGACCTGGCTGGCCTGGTGGCAGAAAGCTTATCTGGCCCTGCCCTTTTTCCTCGTCACGGCGACAGCCGTCACTTACCTCATCGTGACCTTCCAGGTCTTGGTGCCCTTCTATCAGTACCGGTCGGCCCAGACCTTGACGAGCCTGGCCAATCAGGGCCCGGTCTATTTCTTTGAAGAATACCGCACGTCCTATCCCTATTATACGGGACAGCCGGCGTACTGGACGGCACCGGCGGACTACGATGAAAGCGCCCGGCTCCAGCGCGATGCCGTCTGGGCCAAGAAACACGTCTACCCGACAGAGGCAGAAGCTCAGGTATTGACCAGACTGACCCAGCATCAGTCCCTGACGATCGTCGTCCCGGAAGGGAAATATAAGGATTATAAAGCCTCGAAATTTTTCAATCTGACCCATGAAACCGGCCAATCCGGCCCATACCACGTTTTCAAGCCCATTCCTTAGGACAGGAGGATTTCCCATGGAAGAACTCATCCAAAAACTCTGCACCTATCATCGCCCAGGCGTCTTCAATCCCTGGTCCGAATACGACGAATCCTGTGACCTCGGTCCGGACGCCCCGGCCATCCGCTGCCAGCAGCTGCGTGACTACCTGGCGCCGCGCCTGTCCAAGGCCCGCATCGTCCTCGTCGCCGAAGCCGCTGGCTACCAGGGCTGCCGCTTCACAGGCATCCCCATCACCTGCGAACGCATGCTCCTGGACCAGCATAAACAGATAGGCTCCGCCATCATCCTGGGCCATCGCGGCCAGCGCACGAGCCGGCCCGACAGCCCTTACATGACCAGCCGGCCCCAGCGGGAAAAAGGCATGAATGAACCGACGGACACCTATGTCTGGGGTGCCGTTGTCGATAACGGCCTGGATCCGCGCGACGTCCTGTTATGGAACATCTTTCCCTTCCATCCTTATAAGGCTTCGCCTTTTTCCAACCGCACGCCGACGGACAGCGAGCTGGCCGAAGGCCTCGTATACGCCAAAGCCCTGCTGCAGTACTGCCGTCCCGATATCCGCCTGGCCGCCATCGGCAGGAAATCGGCAGAAACCCTGCAAAATGCCGGCTTCCCGGCCCTGGCCATGCGCCATCCGGCAAACGGTGGTGCCAGCCTCTTCCGGGAACAGTTCGCACGTTTTTCCCAATAATTCCTTTAAAAAATCGGTTAAATTTGATTTTTACATTAAATTTATCAGTGTTTTTACGAAAACATGCAAGAAAATCATTGCATCGACTTCACAAATTGTTTATAATCATAGGTACACCACAGTATATACGAGCCTTCTCTCTCATACAGTGACGGCTCGTTTTTGTATACCCAAAGGGGGATTACGTATGAATAAAGAAATGCGCGATCTGCCGAGCCCGCAGGGCCTGTACGATCCGTCATATGAACACGATGCCTGTGGCATCGGTATCGTTGCCAATATAAAAGGGAAGAAGTCCTACGGCATCATCGACGATGCCCTGACCATCCTGGAAAACCTCCGTCACCGCGGTGCCGAAGGGGCCGACGCCAACAGCGGCGACGGCGCCGGCATCCTGGTCCAGATTCCACACCAGTTCTTTAAACGCGAATGTGAAGTCCTGGGCTTTTCCCTGCCCGACGAAGGCGACTACGGCGTCGGCATGATTTTTGCCCACCGCTATGAAACGTTCCGCAAGAAACAGATGGAAGCCTTTGAAGACATCGTCCGCTCCGAAGGCCTGTCCATCCTCGGCTGGCGCGACGTCCCGGTCGATGAAAGCCTGATCGGCAATATCGCCAAACAGACGTGTCCCCATTTCCTGCAGGTCTTCATCCGCAAAGACCCGACCATGAAGACCCAAATGGACTTTGAACGGAAACTGTACGTCATCCGCAAACTGGCCGAAAAAGCCATCGTCCCGGAAAGCCAGAAGAACGGCACGGACTTCTACATCGCCAGCCTGTCGTCGAAGACCATCGTCTACAAGGGCATGCTGACGTCCATGCAGCTGCGCCACTTCTTCCTCGACCTGTCGGACCTGGATTTCGTCACATCCATGGCCCTCATCCATTCCCGTTTCAGTACCAATACCTTCCCCAGCTGGGCCCGGGCCCATCCGAACCGTTATATCGTCCACAATGGGGAAATCAACACTATCCAGGGCAATATCAACTGGCTCAACGCCCGTGAAGGCAAGTCGAAATCGGACTTCTTCCCGGATATGGAAAAAGTCTTCCCCGTCGTCGACGATACGGGCAGCGACTCGTCCATGTTCGACAACTGCCTGGAATACTTGTACATGACAGGCCACTCCCTGCCCCACGCCATGATGATGATGATTCCGGAACCCTGGGAACGGGATCCCCTCATGAGCGATGAAAAACGTGATTTCTACCGCTACCATAACTTCATGCTCGAACAGTGGGACGGCCCGGCAGCTATCGGCTTCTGCGACGGCACGGTCATCGGCGGCATGCTCGACCGCAACGGCCTGCGCCCGGCCCGCTACTATGTCACCCGCGACGACCGGGTCATCGTAAGTTCCGAAGTCGGCGTCGTCAACATCCCGCCGGAAGACGTCCTCTATAAAGGCCGCCTGGAACCGGGCAAGATGCTCCTCGTCGATACGAATAAACAGCGCATCATCGACGACGACGAAATCAAGCATGAAATCGCCACGGAACACCCCTACCATGAATGGTACAAAGAACATATCGTCAACCTCGACGATCTCATGACGGGCCAGAACATCGCCAACAGCGATGCCATCATCCCCTATGACCTGAAGGAACAGGAAAAGGTCTTCGGCTATACCCAGGAAGACATGGACAAAGTCATCCTGCCCATGGCCCGCGATGCCCAGCACGCCATCGACTCCATGGGCGTCGACGTACCTTTGGCCGTCCTCAACGACCGTCCGCAGCTCCTCTATGATTATTTCAAAGAAAACTTTGCCCAGGTCACCAACCCGGCTATCGACGGCGTCCGCGAAAAGACGGTCATGTCGTCGGCAGTCATGGCCGGCAACGTCGCCAACATCATGGAACCGAACGAAGCATCGACGGCAGCCTTATACCTCAAAGGACCGATCCTGACCAACGAACAGATGTCGGTCATCAAGTCCCTCATGACGCCGAAACTGCGTGCAGCCACGCTGTCCATGCTCTATCCCGTCAACAGCGGTGCCGAAGGCATGGAAACGGCCATCGAATCGCTGTGCATCGACGCCTTGAAGGCCATCAAGAACGGCGCCAACATCCTCGTCCTGTCCGACCGCGGCGTCAACTCCCGCATGGCCGCCATCCCGGCCCTCCTGGCCTCGGCAGCCCTGCACCATTACCTCATCGACAAGGCCGTCCGTTCCGACGTCGGCCTCATCCTGGAATCGGGCGAACCGCGCGAAGTCCATCACTTCTGCACCCTCATCGGCTACGGCATTACGGCCATCAACCCGTACATCGCCCTGGAATCGATCAAGGAACTCATTGCCAACAAGAAGCTCCAGAAAATCGATTATGAAACGGCCAAACAGAACTACATCGACGCCGCCGTCAAAGGCATCCTGGCCGTCATGTCCAAGATGGGCATTTCTACAGTCCACAGCTACCACGGCGCACAGATTTTTGAAGCCGTCGGCATCAAGCAGGACTTGATCGACAAATATTTCTGCAACACGCCGTCCCGCATCGAAGGCCTGGGCATTGCCGAAATCGCCAAAGAAAACGCCCTGCGCCACGAAGAAGCGTACAGCACAGGCGATAAATTGGAACGGGGCGACTTCTATCAGTACCATAAAGGCGGCCAGCCGCACATCATCGACCCGGAAACGGTCCAGCTCCTGCAGAAGGCCGTCCAGAACGACGACTATGCGACGTATAAGAAATACGCCGACCACGTCAACCGCCAGACTATCTTCCGCCTGCGCGACCTCTTGGATTTCGAATATCCTGCCGGCAGCAGCATCCCTATCGAAGAAGTCGAACCGGTCGACTCCATCGTCAAGCGCTTCCGCACTGGTGCCATGAGTTACGGCGCCCTCAGCAAGGAAGCCCATGAATGTGTCGCTACGGCCATGAATCGCTTAGGCGGCATGAGCAACACCGGTGAAGGCGGCGAAGACTCGGCCCGCTTCAATACGGAAACGAACGACCGCATCAAACAGGTCGCCTCGGCCCGTTTCGGCGTCACCAGCGATTACCTCATCCACGCCGACGAACTGCAGATTAAATGCTCGCAGGGGGCAAAACCGGGTGAAGGCGGCCATCTGCCGGGCAATAAAGTCTACCCGGACATCGCCAAGACCCGTCATGCTACGACCGGTGTCGCCCTCATTTCACCTCCGCCTCATCACGATATCTACTCCATCGAAGACCTGGCCGAACTTATCTTCGACCTCAAGAACGCCAACCGCAAGGCTACGATCGGCGTCAAATTGACGTCCGGCGCCGGCATCGGCACGATTGCAGCCGGTGTCGTCAAAGCAAAAGCCGACGACATCGTCGTCAGCGGCTATGACGGCGGGACCGGCGCTTCGCCGCGTACCAGCCTGCGCCATGCCGGCCTGCCCTGGGAAATCGGCCTGTCCGAAGTCCAGCAGACACTGCTCCTCAACCGCCTGCGCGACCGCGTCACCCTGGAAGTCGACGGCAAACTGCTCACCGGCCGCGACGTCGCCATCGCCGCCCTCTTCGGCGCTGAAGTCTTCGGTTTCGGTACGGCGCCGCTCCTGGCCATCGGCTGCCATATGCTGCGTGTCTGCCACCTCAACACCTGCCCGTACGGCGTCTGCACACAGGACGAAAAACTGCGCAAACGCTTCAAGGGCAAACCGGAATACATCATCAACTTCATGCGCTTCGTCGCACAGGACCTGCGGGAAATCATGGCCCGCCTGGGCTTCCATACCATCGACGAAATGGTCGGCCGCTACGATTGCCTGAAACAGCGCGATCACTTCGGCAACTGGAAAGCCAAGACGGTCAACCTGAAGAACCTCCTGTACCGTCCGTACACCGACGCTTCCGTCGGCCAGCACTTCACAACACCTCAGGACCACAAGATCAACACGACCCTGGATATGTCCAAACTGGTCCGCATGTGCCGTCCGGCCCTGGAAGAACAGAAACATATCCGCGCCCGCCTGCGCATCAAGAATACGGACCGCGTCACCGGGACCATCCTGGGCAGTGAAATCACCAAACGCTATGGCGAAAAAGGCCTGGCCGAAGACACGATCATCTTGTCCTTCGTCGGTTCGGCCGGCCAGAGTTTCGGCGCCTTCATCCCCCATGGCCTGACACTGACCCTGGAAGGCGATGCCAACGATTACCTCGGCAAAGGCCTGTCGGGTGGCAAGATCATCGTATCGCCGCCGCGGGAATCGGTCTTCCCGGCGGAAGACAACATCATCATCGGCAACGTCGCCTTCTACGGCGCGACCAGCGGCGAAGCTTACATCAACGGCACGGCCGGTGAACGCTTCTGCGTCCGCAACAGCGGCATCAGCGCCGTCGTCGAAGGCGTCGGCAACCACGGCTGCGAATACATGACCGGCGGCCGGGTCCTCATCCTCGGCCAGACAGGGCGCAACTTTGCTGCCGGCATGTCCGGCGGTATCGCCTACGTCTATGACCTGGATCCGAACAAATGCAATAAAGACCTGGTCAAACTGGAACCGCTCACGGATGACGATGAAAAAGCGGCCGTCAAGACGATGTTGGAAAAACACGTCAAATACACGGACAGCAACTTGGGCCATATCCTCTTAGAAAACTGGGACGACACCGTCACTCACCTGACCAAAGTCATCCCCGAAGCCTATGAAGAAATGGTCGCCCTCATCGCCCAGGCGGAAGCCGAAGGCCATACCGACCAAGAAGCACACATGATTGCATTCGAAAAGAAACACGGAAAGAACGGAAAGAAATAAAAAAAAGGCGCTGTCGCGATGCGACAGCGCCTTTTTAGTGGTTAGCAGCTAGTGACTAGGGGTTAGCGGATGGCCAAACCTTCGTGTGACATTCTTTTTAAATTGTTCGTTGTTCGGGATAAAGTGCAGGAATACAAAAGGCTCCCATACTAGGGGAGCTGGCCGCCAACGGCGGTCTGAGAGGTTCTTCTGGAGAGGTTACCGTCGGCCGCCTGGCCCCTGGCTGGTTCGCGTGCTCCACTCCTCTTGCCGAGAGTGCCATTTTCTGGCGTGCTGAAACTCGCTACGCTCAAACAAAGCAGCACGCCGGACGCAAATAGCACGCACGGCATCCTACACGGTCCATAATGACCGTGCAGGCCGAGGTCGTTCCCGCAATGTCACCAGCCAGGGGCCAGGCATCCGACTTGATTTGCTATACTAATAATAAATTGATATAAGGATTTTTCTGATATATAATTAATGAAACAACAAATTCTCTTTGAGTTTGCTGCTTCATTTTTGGGAGATAGTATTTAGAAAAAGAGGTGCTGGCCCGATGATTCCCATCGAGGAAACTGTCTTTTCCCGCAAACGGTGGATAGAAAGTAAAATGCTCGCCTATGGCTTTCATAAAGCAAACAAAACTTATATTCTTGAAAAACCATTTCTTGACGGAGATTTCAAAACCGTCCTTTCCGTTACCCCCAAAGGACAGGTGACGGGCAAGGTCATCGATTCGATGACCCAGGATGAGTACTATCAGCTGCGACAGGAAACGGCTACTGGGCCTTATGTGAACCGGGTCCGTTCTGCCTATCGCTCCCTGCTCACGGATATTGCAGATTCCTGCTGCAGCGACGTCCTGTTTGCTTCATCTCAGGCCAACCGGCTGACCCAGGCCATCTTGGACCATTTCCAGGTCAAACCGGATTTTCCCTGGGAACATTCCGCCCGGTATCAGTCATACGGAGCCTTTCGCCATAGGTCCAACCGGAAATGGTTTGCCCTCATCATGAATGTAACAAGAGATGTGCTGAATAAAGATGGAAACACGTCTCCCATCGATATCCTAAATGTAAAGATTTCCCCAGCACAGGGAGAAGAGCTACGGAAAACCCCCGGCATCTATCCCGCTTACCACATGAATCACAAGACATGGATTTCTGTGGTCCTGGATGAAACCTTAGCGGATGAAAAGATTGGGGAGCTCATCAACACCAGCTATCAGTTAACGACCACTTAGCCTGGTGGGATAAGCCCTTGCACCCCTCCTTTCCCTCGTGTATACTATAGGGACAAATAGGTAGCCGCAGGCAGAGGAGGTCTTAGTATGACAAAAACGCAGCATGGTATCATAGCTTGTGTCATCGGGGCGACATCATGGGGTTTCAATGGGGTCGTCAGCCAGTTCCTGCTTTCTCATTATACCGTAGAACCGTCGTGGCTGGCGTCGATACGCATGTGCCTGGCCGGCCTGTTCCTGACCCTCATGATTTGGCCGACAAAGAAGGCCGAAATACGTCTTATGCTTCATGACCCGATCAGCCTGCGCCAATTAATTCTTTTTGCCCTCTTCGGTCTTATTTTGAGCCAGTTTTCTTATTTATCAGCCATAAAGAACTCGAATGCCGGCACGGCGACGGTCTTGCAAACATTAAGTGTCGTTTTCATGTCTCTTTATTTAGCCGTCCGTTTTCACAAACGGCCCACAGCCAGGGAAATCATATCGGTCTTCCTGGCCTTTGGCGGCGTCTATCTAGCCGCAACAGATGGGACTCCATCGGCAATGGTCATTTCCCCTTTAGGACTGACTTGGGGGCTTATTGGCGCCGTTGCCTGTGTCACCTATCCCGTCTTGTCTCAAGGGCTGGCCGCGAATTGGGGCGCCGCTGTCGCCAACGGGTTAGGCATGATGATCGGCGGGCTGTTCCTGAGCGTATCTTGTCAGGTCTGGACACTCTGGCCTGTTTTGGACCTGACGGGCTGGCTGGCCGTCGCTTTTATCATCATCATCGGCACGGCCTTGTCCTTTACGGCTTTCGTCACAGGCATCAGCGAAATCGGACCGATGAAAGCGACGCTCCTGGGAACGCTGGAACCGGTCATCGCTTCCGTAGTTTCGGCTATCGCCTTGGGCACGACCTTCCATACGGTTGAACTCATCGGTTATGCCTGCATCATCGCGACGGTCTTCATCATCATCTTGCAGAAGAAACCAGCTATTTCGTAATACGTACTTTTCGTGTATAATAAGAGATGAACGACTAATGTTTTTTTCATCTTTGAAGAAAGGTGTGTTACTTATGATTATTGATGATGCTGGCGGCCTTGTCTTCCGCCCGCCTAGTGAAGCCCGCAGCTTCATTCTGCGCGTTACTATCGGCTGTTCTCACAATACTTGCCGTTTCTGCGATATGTACAAAGCTTCTAAGTTCCGCATCCGTCCCATGGAGGAAATCGAAGGGATCATCGAGCGCGGCGCTTATGCCATGCCCTTTATCCGCCGTATCTTTCTGGCCGATGGCGACGCCCTGGTCCTGCCAACGGACAAGCTCATCGCTATCATGAAGAAGTGCTACGAAAAATTCCCCAACCTGAACCGCATCGGCGCCTATGCGACGCCGGCCGACCTGGTCCGCAAGACCCCGGAAGAATTGAAACGTCTTCGCGAAGCCGGTCTGGCCATCGTCTACATGGGCATCGAAAGCGGCGACGATGACGTCCTGAAACTCGTCGATAAGGGGACGACAGCGGCCCTCACCATCGAAGCCGGGAAAAAAGCCCTGGCTGCCGGCATGAAACTGTCGACGATGATCCTCCTCGGCCTGGGCGGTCAGGAACGGACGAAAGAACACGCCCTGCATACGGCCCAAGTCGTATCGGCCATCAATCCGACCATGCTCAGCGCCTTGTCGCTCATCATTCCTCACGAAGTCCCGCTCTATCAGGATGTCGTCGAAGGGACGTTCACGCCCTTGACGGCACGGGGTTTCCTCAAGGAACTGGACATGATCCTGCGCCATACGGAAATGACCAAGCCCTGTATCTTCCGCAGCAACCACGTTTCCAATCTCCTGCCTGTCGGCGGCACCCTGCCGATGGACAAGGAAAAGATGCTGGCCGCCTTGGAACGCTACATCCCGCAAGTCGATGACACGCTGCCACTACTCAACGATAACGGCAATTTCTGATTTTTTGCTGGAGGTGTTGCCTCATGAAAAAACTCTGTCTCCTGCTCCTTCTCTGTTTCCTGTCGGTCACGACGGCCCTGGCTGACAGCCCGCGCTTCGATAACATGCGGACCGTCGTCATCGCCGATACGACCCAGGACAGCTATGCGGCCCGTTTCATGAAAAGCCGGCTGAAACAGCCCTTCCGCATCCCCTACTGGGACCGCATCGAAACGGATACCGCCCTGTCGCCGTCCGACGTCAATATCGATACGCTGCGCACCCTGGCGGCTCAGTATAAAGCCGACGTCGTCCTGGTCCCGGTCGTCCAGACCTGGTACTGGCGGCAGCACATGGCCGGATTCTGGCGCTATGATGACGACGAAATCATCACGGAATGTCTCTATCACCTGACGGTATATGCCTACGATAAGCGGAGCGATACTTTCAGGAGCTATAGCGACAAAGGCCGTGAAGTCGAATCGGCATCGATTCTGAACGACCCCAACGAAATCCTGACGGAATCGATGGACCGCATTATGAAGAAGCTGCCCTATAAGCGCATCCCGACGGACATCGAAGACATCGCTGCCGGTGGCACGACATTGCAGACCCGGACCACCGAAGGCGGAGCAAAAATCCTGACCAACACCTTCCCGCAGGCCATTTGAGGTTAGGGATTAGTGGCTCGTGGCTCGTAAAAAAAGAGGCTGTCGCACGTGCGACAGCCTCTTTTTTTACGAACTTTTATTGATCCACGTTGCCATTTCGTGCAGGCCGGCTTCGGCTTTTTCCATATCGAAGGGCTCACCAAAGACGCGGTTCCGCCCGGCAGCTTTGGCTTTATAGAGCAATTGGTCGGCCCGGGCGAACATCGTCCGCAAAGAAACAGCTCCTTCACAGTATCCCCAGGTATAACCGCCGCTGACGGTGGGATGGCGCTGCACGGCCTCGAAGGGCTGCTTACACAGCTGATTCTGGAAGATTTCGACATAATGCTGGAAGCCGTCATGGGGCATAAAGGAGATAATGAGAAATTCGTCGCCGCCATAGCGGTAGACGCCGGTATAGCCAAAGTGCTTTTGAAAGAGCCGGCTGACAACGGATAAAATCTCATCGCCCCGGATATGACCATAGGTATCATTGTAGAATTTGAATTGGTCGATATCACAGATCATGACGCAAAGGGCCTTGCCAAAATACTGTTCAAAATCTTCCCGCAGTGCTTCGCGGTTCAGAAGGCCCGTGAGCTCGTCGGTCCGGCTACGCTGATAGAACTCTTCATTGCGGGACCGGAGAGTCATGCGGACCTGAGCAAAAGATAAAGCCAGATGACGCCTGGAAAAGATGATGACCAGACAGACCAGGTAAAATAAGACGATATCATATTGATCCTGCCAGGGCACTTCATGCCCCGTCACATCGATGACAGCGAACGTCGTGACCAGATTGACGGCGATGATGGGAATCAAGACCTTGATATTATCATAAATAGGCAGTAAATAGACCAGGATGAGTATGAGCAGGTATTCAAAGAAGAAACTGCTCCCGTTCTGGGTCGTAAAAAAGGAAAGACACGCCAGCGACGAATCGATGAGCAAAAAAACGTAGACCAAGTCATCTAACAGTTCCTCATCTTTTACGACTTCCCGAAGACATTGATAGAAACAGGCCAAAAAGACGAGATTGATGCCAAAAATCACCAAATAGACAGTCGTCGAATTAATAGTCGTCAAAACGGCGCCTACTGCCCTTGGCGCATAGGTTCCAACAAAACCGGTCATGGAAATGATACACAATAAACAGGCAACAAAGCTGCAAGCATAGAGATTATCCCGGATTTTCCGTTTTTTAAATTCCGGGTCCGATAAAATAGCCTGGATATCTTGAAAATCCCCTAGCGTCCTTTGGAACAGCTGCTGGATATATTTTTGTAAATATATGATAAATTTCATGCAAAAGCCCCCAATTGTATATACTTATCGTATCAAAACAAATGGGGGCTTGCAAGGGCTCATGTAATGAACTTAATGATTTCCTGGTACCGCTTCGATAAGGGGCTTCGCTTCAGCAGCCCGTTCCTTGGCTTCATGGGCTTCCATGTGACGGGCAAAGATACCCGCCAGGATAGAGCCGGTTACCTGATGGATAGCGGCACCGACAGCGGCAGGAATGGCGACGGCAGGCGCAAAGAAGACCGAAACCAGCGAAATGGCCAGGGCGTCGTTCTGCATGCCGACTTCCAGTGTAACCGAATGTTGCTGCTTTTTCCCTAAGCCCAATTTCCCCGTAACAAAATAACCGATGAGGAAACCACCGAGATTGTGCAGGAGGACCATGAGAATGATAAAGATGCCCATGTCCAGGATCTTAGCCCCATTGATGGCAATAACGCCGCCGACGATGACCAGGACACCAAAAGCGGATACGAGGACCAGTACCTTCGACAGGGAGGCAATATGCTTTTCCCCCATCAGGCGGTGCGTCAACAAGCCGAGGACCAGGGGAACCAGGATGACTTTCATGACCGTCATGGCCATAGCCATAAAGGAAACTTCGACCCACTGGCCGGCCAGGCCCCAGACGATGAAAGGCATCATAATGGGCGCCAACAACGTCGAACAAGTCGTAATGGAAACGGACAAGGGGACATCCGCCTTGGCCAGGAACCCCATGACGTTCGACGCCGTCCCACTGGGACAAGAACCGAGGAGGATCATGCCGACGGCGATTTCCGGCGGCATTTCAAAAGCCAGGACCAGGGCATACGCCAGCAGCGGCATAATCGTATAATGAGCCGTACAGCCGATGAGGACTTCCTTCGGCCGCTGGACGATCAACTTGAAATCCCGGGCGTGGAGCGTCATGCCCATACCGAACATGATGACGCCTAGCAACAAGACCGTATGCGGAACGGCCCAGAGAAAGGCATTGGGCATGAAATACGCCCAGATGACGACGAGAAAGACGATATACGTCAAATTTTTCCCAACAAAACCGCTTAACTTTCCAATGAAATCCATCATAGTCATGCACATCCTTTCCAAAATAAGACCTGATAAATACAAATACGCAAACGGTTTTGATGGAGCAAAAAAAAACTTTGCCTCTAAAAAGAGACAAAGTATTCACTCTGCGGTACCACTCTCATTGTCGTAACGACCACTTTTCCAGCATCTCCGGGACAGCCCATGTAATGCCTGGCAAGGTAACGGTTGCCTGCCGGCTGCGTCTACTAACAAAATGCGTTCGGGCAGCAGCTCCTGGACGACTTCACGCCGGGATCCCATCCTGCCTCTCAGCCACCAGCAGGTCTCTGTCATAGTTTCCCAAACCTTACTACTTCCATTCAACACTGTTTTGTATTTGTTGGTGCTTATTATATCGCGTCACCTCTGAATTGTCAATAAGATTTTAGGTTCGTTATACGTTACACCGATTAAGTTAAAGGTTTAATCTTAAAATTTTACAATATTTCATGGACTCGTTTTTGTAATTCCGGCACGACGTCGGCCTCGAACCAGGGATTCCTGGCCTGCCAGCGGAAGTTGAGCGGACTGGGATGGACGATGGGAAAATAGTCCGGCAGATAGGCCTGATAATTCCGCACGGTTTCCGTCAAATTGCGCTCTTTCCGGCCTTTTAGATAATAGTCGATGGCGTACTTGCCGACGAGGATAGTAAGTTTCAGGTCCGGCATGAGCTGCAGAATTTCACGATGGTATTCCTGGGCGATGAACCGTCTCGGCGGTTTGTCGCCCGTTTTGGCTTTGCCGGGATAGTAGAAATCCATGGGCATGATGGAGATGGCCGGCGAATAGAAAATCTGACTGTCGATGCCCATCCAGGTCATCAGCTTTTCGCCGGATTTATCATGGAAAGGAATACCCGATTCTTCGACCTTTTTGCCCGGAGCCTGGCCGATAATCAGGATTTTCGCTTCCTCGTGAATCTGAAAAATCGGACCGATACCGCGGGCCGTATACGCCGCGTTCCGTTCGTCCGTTTTTAATTGATCAATGATCTCCTGCAAATGCATAAAACGCCTCCTAAAGGGTAAAAAGCTTACCATAATACACGAATAGGCTGTGGTCAATCATCACAACGGGCCGTCCTGGCCGGGACGGCCCCTACGCAGGCGGCATATAGCCGCATTATTTTTCATCGCCTATATGCGATGCCATAGGGGACGCCCAAAGGGCGTCCCGCTTGATACACGGATAGGCTGTGGTGGAATATCACAGCGGGCCGCCCTGGCCGGGACGGCCCCTACGCAGGCGGCATATAGCCGCATTATTTTTCATCGCCTATATGCGATGCCGTAGGGGACGCCCAAAGGGCGTCCCGCTTGATACACGGATAGGCTGTGGTCAATCATCACAGCGGGCCGCCCTGGCCGGGACGGCCCCTACGCAGGCGGCATATAGCCGCATTATTTTTCATCGCCTATATGCGATGCCGTAGGGGACGCCCAAAGGGCGTCCCGCTTGATACACGGATAGGCTGTGGTCAATCATCACAGCGGGCCGCCCTGGCCGGGACGGCCCCTACGCAGGCGGCATATAGCCGCATTATTTTTCATCGCCTGTATGCGATGCCGTAGGGGACGCCCAAAGGGCGTCCCGCTTGATACACGGATAGGCTGTGGTCAATCATCACAGCGGGCCGCCCTGGCCGGGACGGCCCCTACGCAGGCGGCATATAGCCGCATTATTTTTCATCGCCTGTATGCGATGCCGTAGGGGACGCCCAAAGGGCGTCCCGCGTGCAATCCTGTAAATGGCCAAAGCATGTATGATGAGGGGGCACATAATCGCAATACCCTCATCATACGATTAAATGATAGTATATGATAGGTATGAACAGGGCCGGCAGGAAGTCGGCTACTTTCAATTTCGTCAGCTGGAACATGTTGAGAGCGATGCCCAGGATCATGACGCTGCCGACGGCATTGAGTTCACGGACGACATCCGGTGTCATGAGGGGCATGACGAAGGTCGCCAAGAGGTAGAAAAATCCCTGATAGAGGAAGAGGACGATGCCGACGGGAACGACGCCTAAGCCATAAAGAGTCCCGAAAATAAAGGACGATGTAAAATCGAGGGCGCTCTTGAAATACAAAAGGTCGTTACTTCCCAGCGCTGCCTGGACTGGACCGATAATGGCCATGGCGCCGATGACCTGCATGATGGATAAGGTGACGAAGCCCCGGACGAAGCGCGAGTCATCTCCGCGGCCCATTCGTTTCTTGAGAAATTCGCCGAAGCGGTTCATGCCATCTTCGATGCCGATGAGCGTCCCGACGAGGGTCCCGATGACCATGCTGGCCAGGACCAGGAGCAGATTCTGGCTCTGGACGGCCCCTTGTATACCCATGATGGCCACACACAGCGAAATGACGCCAAAAATAGCTTTGGTAAAGCGCTCCGGTATGCCGCGCTTCAAAAAAAATCCCAGTAACGCTCCCAAAGAAGACGTCACGGCATTGACGATGACAGCAAACATGTAAATTTCCTCCTGACAAGTGAATTTATATTTATTATAGCAGAAAAAAGGGCTTGCCGCATGTGCGACAAGCCCTTTTTGAGTTTGAAGTTTGAAGTTGAAAGTTTGATGTGGATAATCGAATTTAATGGGCTACTGTGGGTGATACGGCAGCGGCTTTCTGGTCGGCTTCGTAGTTAGAATCAAAGCGTTTGTTCAGATAGTTGACGTAAAGATAAGCCAGGACGGCGCCGGAAATGTTATGCCATGCACTGAAGACAGCACCGGGGACACCAGCCATGGGCAGCGAGGCAAAGTGAGCTTTTGCCAAGCCCGTAGCCAGACCGGAGTTCTGCATGCCGACTTCGATAGACAAGGCGACCATTTTCTTCCAGCTCATGCCGCAGAGATGGCCGATGAAGAATCCCAGGGCATAGCCCAGGCAGTTGTGCAGGATGACGACCAGCAGGATGATGCCCGAACTGTTGAGGATGGCATCGCGGCTGGCGCCGATGATGCCGGCAATGAGGAAGGAAATAGCCAGAGACGAAACGGCCGGCAAGTAGTCCGTCGCCGTATCCGCCAGCTTCGGCAGGAAGCTCTTGACGATAAGGCCCAGGGCGATGGGGACAATGACAATCTGTAAGATGGATAAGAACATGCCAACCGGGTCAAAAGAAATACGCTGACCGATGATAAGGTACGTCAAGAGCGGCGTCATGATCGGCGAAATGAGCGTCGATACACTGGTCATCGTAACCGACAGGGGGACATCGCCTTTACTCATGAAGGTGATGACATTGGACGACGTACCGCCCGGGCAGGTCCCGACGAGAACGACGCCGACGGTCAGCGCCGGGTCGAGATGAAAGAGAGTCGAAAGGACGTACGCCAGGAAAGGCATAACGAGATACTGGGCGCAAGCGCCAAAAAAGACATCTTTCGGCCGCTTGAGGACCAAGGCGAAATCGTGGACGCTCATGGTCATGCCCATGCCGAACATGATGATGCCGAGGAGGACGGAGAGAACGGAAATGCCGCCCACTTTGCCGAGAACCCAGGAAAAGCTCGTCGGCAAGGTCATGCCGATGATGAGGAAGATGACGGCGATAACGCCGAAATATTTGCCGATAAGGGCACAGACTTTTTTCATAATGAATACCTCTTTTAACACAGTATGTTTATAAATGCAGAAAAAGAAACCTCCTGCCCCAGAAGGGAATTCTCCGAAGTTCCGAAGAAGCCCTGCCGGGGCAAGAGGTGAAATCAAAGACGGTTTATTTCATGACAGCGCCGGTGTTGGCAGACGTGACGAGTTTGGCGTAGCGGGACAGATAGCCTGTCTTGACTTTCGGTTCCGGCTGTTTCCATTCAGCCTTGCGTTTTGCCAATTCTTCGTCGCTGACTTCCAGTTCCAGCTTACGATTGGGGATATCGATGGAGATAGTATCCCCGTCGTGTACCAGGGCCAGCGGACCGCCTTCCATGGCTTCCGGCGAGATATGGCCGATGCAGGCGCCACGGCTGGCACCGCTGAAGCGGCCGTCTGTCAGGAGAGCGACTTTCAAGCCCATACCGGTGATGACAGCTGTCGGGTTTAGCATTTCGCGCATGCCCGGGCCGCCTTTCGGGCCTTCGTAGCGGATGACGACGACGTGGCCTTCTTTGATTTCACCGCCGATGATAGCGGCAATAGCAGCTTCTTCCGAATCATAGCATTTAGCCGTGCCCTTGTAGACCAAAAGGTCCGGTTCGACGGCACTTTCTTTGATGACCGAACCGAGGGGAGCCAGGTTGCCTTTGAGGACGGCAATGCCACCTTTATGCATATAAGCATCTTCGACGGAATGAATGACTTCGTGGTTGAGGATCTTCGCGTCTTTGATGCGGTCGCCGACCGTACCGGTAATGGTCTGGGCATCGGTATGGATGAGGCCTAATTTAGAGACTTCTTTCATGACGGCGCAGATGCCGCCGGCTTCATCGAGGTCCTGCATATGGTAGGTGCCGCCAGGGCTCATCTTGCAGATATAGGCGGCCTTACGGCTGATTTCGTCAAATTCGTCGAGCGAGAGGTCGACGCCGGCTTCATGGGCAATAGCCGGTAAATGAAGGGCCGTATTGGTCGAACCACCGATAGCCATGTCAACGGCAATGGCATTTTCAAAAGCTTCGAGAGTCATGATGTCGCGCGGTTTGATATCCTTGCGAACCAAATCCATGACGACCTGGCCAGCTTTCTTAGCCAGCATGCGGCGCAAGCCCGTGTAGGCAGCCGGAATGGTGCCGTTGCCGGGAAGGCCCATGCCGAGGACTTCGGTCATGCAGTTCATGGTGTTGGCCGTGAACAGACCGGAGCAGGAACCGCAGCCCGGGCAGGCCTGAAATTCCATCTGGTGCATTTCTTCCGGCGTCATCTGGCCCGATTCCACTTTACCAGCGGCTTCGAACATGGTGCTGACGCTGATGTTCTTGCCGTTGTGGCGGCCGGCGAGCATAGGACCGCCACTGACGACGACGGTCGGGATATTGAGGCGGCCGGCAGCCATGAGCATGGCCGGTACGATTTTATCGCAGTTCGGGATGAGGACCAGGCCGTCAAAAGCATGAGCTGTCGCTACGGCTTCGATGGAGTCGCAGATCAATTCGCGGCTCGAAAGGGAGAAGCTCATGCCGCGGTGGCCCATGGCGATGCCGTCGCAGACGCCGATGGACGGAAATTCAATCGGTGTACCGCCGGCAGCGGCTACGCCGAGTTTGACAGCTTCGGCAATATCGCGTAAATGGATATGGCCGGGAATGATTTCATTGAAGGCATTGCAGATGCCGATCAACGGCTTCTGTAAATCTTCGTCACTATAGCCCATAGCGTGGAACAAAGTACGATGGGCGGTTCGGGTAACGCCCTTTTTAACAACATCACTGCGCATGGTATTCATCCTTTCTCTTACATATCTTTAACAGCTTCTTCGCCGCGAGACAGGGAAATCTGGCCGGTCCGGGCAATTTCAATAATATCATAATCTTTCAGCATTTCCAGAAGGGCCTCGATATGGTCTTCCCGGCCCGTCAGGCGCAGGACCAGGGAACGGCGCTGGACGTCGACAATCTTGGCGTTGAACAGCTGAGCGATATTTGTCAATTCTTCGCGGGTCTGGGGCGTCGGGCTCTTGACTTTGATCATGGCCAGTTCGTAGCTGACGAAAGGCGCGTCGTCGAGATTGACGACTTTGATGACGTCGATGAGCTTGGCCAGCTGGTTGACAGCCTGGTCGAGTTCCCAGCGGTTTTCGACGGAAACGACGATATTGATCCGCGTGACGTCGGCTTCTTCAGTATAGCCGGCGTTGATACATTCAATATTGATGGCTCTGCGGCTGATCAGGCCGGATACGTGGGTCAATACGCCCGGTTTGTTGTCGCAGAGAATGGCGATATGTTGTCTCATCATTTCCCTTCACCTCCCAACACCATCTGGTCCAGGCGCTTGCCGCCGGGAACCATGGGATAGACATTTTCATCGGCCGGAATGAAGACATCGAGCAGTGCCGGACCTTCTGTCTGGAACAAGTTTTCTACGGCTTTCGCCAATTCTTCCGGCTTGTGGACAGCTGTCCCAGGAACGCCCATCGATGTGGAGACAGCCGTTAAATCGGGGTTATCCCCGATCAGCGATTCGGCACAGTGGCCATTGTAAAACATGCGCTGCCACTGATTGACCATGCCCAGTACATTGTTGTGGAGGACGATGGTCTTGACATCGACACCATATTTATGGAGGGTTGCAAATTCCTGGCAGTTCATCATGATACTGCCATCACCAGTGAATAAGACGACTTTCGACTTGGGACAGCCTAATTTGGCGCCCATAGCAGCCGGCAGGCCATAGCCCATGGTGCCTAAGCCACCAGAGGTGACGAAGCGGCGGGGCTTGTTCAGGTCAAAGAACTGAGCCGCCCACATCTGGTGCTGGCCGACGTCGGTGACGACAATCGTGTCATCATCAGTCCATTTCTGGACTTCTTCAAAGAGCTTCTGCGGTGAAACGGCATCGGGAAGGTCCCGCGTGGCGAAGGGATGAGCGGCCTTCATATCGAGGACGAAAGTCCGCCATGCTTCGTAGCGGTCAGCCAGGTGCGTTTCATGGGCCGCCAGCTTTTCGTCGAGGAGCGGCAGGGACCAGCGGAGGTCACCGTTGACGCTGATGTCAGCGTGGACGATCTTGTTGATTTCTACTTTATCGATATCGAAGTGAACGATCTGCGCGTTCGGTGCGAAATTTTCGACGTCGCCTGTGACACGGTCGTCGAAACGGGCGCCGATAGCGACTAAGAGGTCGCATTTGGTAACAGCCATGTTGGCCGCATAGGAGCCGTGCATGCCGACCATGCCCAAATGGGCGTCATACGTGTCGGGGACGCAGCCCTTGCCCATGAGCGTCGTCACGACAGGGACATGCATTTGCTGGACAATGTGTTTCAACCGATCCGACATGTTGGAAAGGACGACGCCGCCACCGGTAAGGATGACCGGGCGCTTGGCCTTTTCAATGGCTTCGACAGCGCGGTCGACATCGGTTTCACGGCCGACGTGACAACCTTGATAGCCGCGCAGATGAACTTCTTCGGGATATTCAAATTCAAAAGGTGTATCGAATACATCCTTGGCAATATCGACAAGGACCGGCCCGGGCCGGCCTGTAGTTGCGATGTAAAAGGCTTCTTTCAAGACCCGGGGCAATTCCTTGACGTTCTTTACTAAATAGTTGTGTTTCGTAATCGGTGTGGTAATACCGGAAATATCAGCTTCCTGGAAGGAGTCGCGCCCGATGAGAGGCGTAGCCACCTGGCCGCTGATGACGACGAGAGGAATGGAATCCATGTTGGCCGTGGCAATGCCGGTAACCATGTTGCAGACGCCAGGGCCGGACGTAGCAAAGCAGACACCGGGCTTACCCGTGGCACGGGCATAGCCGTCAGCGGCGTGGACAGCTCCCTGTTCGTGTCCTGTCAGGATATGGGGAAATTTGGCTTTATATAATTCATCATATAACGTCAGGACAGCCCCGCCGGGATAGCCGAAGACGACTTGTACCTGTTCACGTTTCAAGCATTCGATCACTGCTTGTGCTCCGGTCATTTTCATCTCATTCACCTCATCATAAAACATAACGCATACTTACAAAGAAGCTATTCTTCACTCAACCCGCTTCTTGGGTTTGATGTCTGATGTTTGATGTTAAAAGTTATATCCAACTTCAAACACCAAACATCAAACTTAAAACTATCTTTTAGTCGTTCTGGTCGTTGTTGTGGAGCCACGGCATCATAGCACGGAGTTTTTCGCCGACCTGTTCGAGCGGATGTTCAGCGTGCTGACGGCGCATAGCGAGGAAGTGAGCGCGGCCGCCGGCTTTGTTTTCGAGGAGCCAATCTTTGGCGAAGGCGCCGGACTGGATGTCGTTCAAGACTTCTTTCATGGCTTTCTTCGATTCCTGGGTTACGACACGCGGACCAGCGGTGTAATCGCCATATTCAGCGGTGTCGCTGATGGATTTGCGCATCTTAGCCATGCCGCCTTCATACATGAGGTCGACGATCAATTTCATTTCATGGAAGGTTTCAAAGTAAGCGATTTCCGGCTGATAACCAGCTTCGCAGAGGGTTTCGAAACCGTTGGTGATGAGCTGGCAGATACCGCCGCAGAGGACTGCCTGTTCACCGAAGAGGTCCGTTTCCGTTTCTTCCTGGAAGGTCGTCTGGATGACGCCGGCACGCGTACCGCCGATGCCACGGGCATAAGCCAGGGCGAGGTCGAAGCATTTTCCGGAAGCATCCTGTTCAACAGCGAATACGTCGGGGACGCCGCCGCCTTCTACGAATGTACGGCGGACGAGATGGCCCGGGCCCTTCGGAGCGACCATGAAGACGTCGACATCAGCCGGCGGAACGATCTGTTTGAAGTGAACGTTGAAGCCGTGTGCAAAAGCGAGAGCACTGCCGGATTTCAAGTTCGGAGCGATTTCCGTTGCATATACGTCAGCCTGTTTTTCGTCCGGAATGAGGACCATCGTGACGTCAGCATCTTTGACAGCTTCGGCAACGGTCTTGACTTCGAGGCCGGCTTCTCTGGCTTTAGCTGCCGATTTGCTGCCTTCATACAAGCCAACGACAACGTCGACGCCGCTGTCTTTGAGGTTCAAGGCATGAGCATGACCCTGGCTGCCATAACCAACGACAGCCACTTTTTTGCCTTTCATAACGTCCCAATTTACGTCTTGATCATAAAATACTTTTGCCATAATAACATCTCTCCTTGAGTATAAAATAATTTATCTCGTTGGGATTTAGAGATTCGTCGAAAGAGGCCAACAAAAAAACTCCGCCCCTCACTGAGGGACGGAGTACTATTCCGCGATACCACCCTGATTCCCGGTGCATTGCTGCAACCAGGCTCTCTACAACGTACCAACATACGCGTTTCCTATAACGTGGAAAAATCGTCAGTGCTTAATCTTGCTTCAGCACTTCTCTTCGGGGATGATTTTCAATCGCCATTCATTACCGGCTCGCACCAGCCGCCGGTTCTCTGGGAATGTCCGGACGAACTACTCTTTCCCGTCATCAGATTTCACTATATGCTTTTGCGAGCCGTTATCGTTGCGGCCCGTTTGAAAAGCTTGAACACATTCTACAAAAACCTGCGCCGTTTGTCAATGGCTTTGGGGAAATTTTCCGAAAAAAGTTTGGTTAAACGTTTTTCTACCTAAAATCATTAAGCCCGACGATTGCCAAGATACCATTTCACAAACTGCTGGGCAATGCGTCCATTGCGGCCGGAGTGTTCCATTTCCCAGCGGACGCCTTCGACGCGCAGTTCTTCCGGATCCAAGGTAATCCCGGCTTTTTTCAATTCATGGGCAATGATCTGCAAGTATTCGTCCTGTGTCGGTGCCGAGTAATGGAGGATGAGGCCGAAGCGGTCCGACAGGGAAATGGATTCGTTCGTGCTGTCGTCGCGATAGACTTCATCCAGTTCATCATTGCGGTCACGCCACGTTTCCTTCAAGAGGTGGCGGCGGTTGGACGTCGCATAGATGAGGACGTTCTTCGGCTGCGGTGTGACGCCGCCGTCGATGGCCGATTTGAGATATTTATACTCTTTTTCATTTTCATCAAAAGATAGGTCGTCGAGGAAGAGGATGAACTTCTTGCTGCCGATGTCACCGAGCCGTTCCATGAGCTGCTGCAGGTTATGGAGCTGGCCGCGCTGGACCTGGATGAGGCGCAGTCCCTGTTCGTGATAGCGGCAGACCAGGGCCTTAACTGCCGTCGACTTGCCTGTCCCGCGGGAGCCCGTCAGGAGGACGTTATTGGCTGCCCGGTTGGCCAGAAAGGCCGTCGTATTGGCCAGGAGCTTTTCCTTCTGGGCCGCATAGCCGATGAGGTCATCCCATTCGAGATGCGGGAAGTTTTCGATGCCGATGAGGCTGCCGTCGTCGCCGATACGGAAGGCCATGAACTGAGCCAGTTTGCCCCGACCATAGACTGCATAATGATGCAGTAAAGCCTTGGTCGCTTCTTCCGGTGTCGATGCCGTCATGAGAGCCGTTTCCAAAGTCTGGACATAGCCATAGACTTTGGGGACAGCCGGCTCATAGTTGTCGAGGAAATCGACATCGAGGAAATCCGAAGCGGACTGTTGCAGATACGGCCAGAGTAAGGTCATGTCCAGCAGCAGGGCCTTGGTCATGCCCGTGCCGGCCTTCCCCGACCGTTCGATGGCTTCGGCAGCGACGGTATTGCCTTCCCCCAAGAGGTAGAGGAAATACTGGCGCAGGATGTTGCCGCTGAGGCCCAGCTGTTCAGCCCGTTCCAAAAGGACAGCCGCTGCTTCATGCTTGCCAAAGGGATTATCCCCCTGTTCCTGGACCGCCAGCAGTGCCTTGATGACGGAATCATTTAAAAAATTGCGGCACACGACGAGGCCGCGCAGACTCTTATTTTCCATATGAAAACCTCCCCATAACCCTTTACATATTGGGGCTATTATACCGCCGCCAGGCCACGGTGGTCAAGGAAGTTTCGTCATATTTATACGGTAAAAGGTTTTACTCAACTACTTTTCCGGACGCAGGGCGTCGGCCATCTTGCACATGCGGACGATGGGTTTGACATCGTGGACCCGGACAATGGTGCAGCCTGCCAAAACGCCGGCTACACAGGTCGTCCCAGTCCCTTCCATCCGTTCCGTCACCGGCAGGTCCAGGATCTTGCCGATGAAGCCTTTCCGGCTCGTTCCCAGGAGCATGGGATAAGGCAGGGCCGTCAGTTCCTGCAAATGTTTCATAACGTAGACATTCTGGTCAAAATCCTTGCCAAAGCCGATGCCCGGGTCAGTGATGATCTGGTCCTGGCTCATGCCTGCCTGGTCAGCAATGATGGCCGAGCGGATGAAAAAGCGTTTCATATCTTCGATGATATCGTCGTATTCCGTACCCTCCTGGTTATGCATGACGACGACAGGGACGCCGTATTTGGCGGCGACAGCAGCCATCTTCCCCGGTTCCGGCGCGTATTGGAGGCCCCAGATATCATTCATGATATGGGCGCCCGTACTCATGGCATATTCAGCCGTTTCCGCCTTGTACGTATCGACAGAAATGGGCACTGGGCAGGCTGCGACCAGGCGCGGCAAAATCGTTTCCAGCCGGGCGATTTCTTCAGCTGCCGAAATCGGCGTAAAGCCGGGACGCGACGATTCAGCACCGATGTCGATGATATCGGCGCCGTCAGCTACCATCTCTTCCATATGCTTCAAGGCCACATCGACGTTATTCCATTTCCCGCCATCCGAAAAAGAATCGGGCGTATAATTGAGGACGCCCATGACCAGCGTCCGTTCCCCAACGGTCAGCGATTTTCCATCTTTCCAATGATAATGACGAACTTCCATGCTAATTCCTCCCAACAAAAAAAGAGATAACGAAGGCGCCCAAAAGGACGCACAGTCGTTATCTCTAAAAACTCAAGTCCGTAACCTGTACGTTACCCGTCCATTATAACAAAAGAAGCGTATCCTCACAAGTAAACGAAAAATCCTACTACTATACTAGTTGAAATTATGAAATAGAACGCATTATCGGATATGCCCTTAGCAGTATCGGCCACGTTTTCAGTGCTTCTAACATCACAAAATACTTGAAGAGTGAACATCGAAAAGTTTCTAACGATACCGTAATAAAGACATAAAGGACAATTACCCCAAATACGTCGTTTCTATGGATGAACTCGACTTTAGTCACGATGGAATCCAACACTATAACATTCGTAAATTTTTGCAGCTCCCCCATGATTTATTAAATATGTGAAAAATGGAAGTTTGTTGACGTAAAGTAACTTCATGATATACTAAAGATGGTTTTATCTTTATGGTTCTATGCAAAGGGGGATTCATCATAATGAAAAAAACGCCTGTTATCTTCACCGGTCACGGCAGTCCGATGCTGGCTATCGATGAAAACGATTTGACGCGTGAAATGCAGCGCGTCGGCGCAGACGTTCTAACCAGCGAAGACAAGCCCAAAGCCATCCTGGCCATCTCGGCCCACTGGTATGTCCCGGGCACGTACATCCAAAGTGCCAAAAAGCCGCGGCAAATCTACGACATGTACGGCTTTCCGGAAGAACTCTATCAGCTCCAATACCCGGCCAAGGGCTGCCCGAAACTGACCCAGGACGTCTGCCAGCTTTTGGGCAACGCCGTTTCCATCGACGATTCCTGGGGCATCGACCACGGAACATGGAGTGTTATGGTCCATATGTTTCCTAACACGCCCATCCCAGTCGTCCAGCTTTCCGTAAACAGCCTGTTTACGCCGGACCAATGCTTCGCACTCGGCCAGAAACTCGCCCCGCTCCGTGAAGAAGGCTATCTCATCTGGGCCAGCGGCAACATCGTCCACAACTTGCGCCGCGTCGAATGGAACAAGCGCGGCGGCTCTGAAGCGGCCAAACATTTCAACCAAGACATCGTCGATAACGTCACAAAGGGCAACCTCGACGCTGTCATCCACTACGAAAACCACGAACACGCAGCCTACGCCGTGCCGACACCGGAACACTACCTGCCCCTGCTCTATTGCCTGGGCGCAGCCGGAACGGACAAAGCTACGCCATTCAATAATACCTGTACCTTGGGATCCATGGCTATGACCGGATTCGTCTGGGCGTAAAAAAAGGGCTTGTCGCATGACGACAGGCCCTTTTTGAGTTGTTAGTGGCTAGTGATTAGGGGTTAGCGGATGGTTTTAACTTTAAAAGCCCTCGGCTCGTGGAAATGGCCGTGGTTCGTAGTTCGTAAAAGCCTGCCATTATACCAGAATGGGCGGTAATGGAATTTCTCAGCGGGCTGCCCTTTGGGACAGCCCCTACGCACAAGGCCACAGGCCGTATATTTTTTTGCAGTCTGCAGGACTACAGCGACCGGCCACCTGCGAATTGCGGCTTGCGTTTATTTTTCGTCGCCTGTATGCGATTCCGTAGGGGACGCCTAAAAGGCGTACCGCCGTGAATCCTGTGCATAGCCGGAATTTAAGTTGAAAATTTGATGTTGATGGGGATGGTTTTAATATCAACCCATCACGATGAACGATGAACTACAAACGATTGGCGAACTCTTTGATGGTCCCCTTTTCGATTTCGAAGAGGTGAATCGTGTCTGTTTCTCCGGCCAGTTGTTTTTGGACTTCTTCGGCCAGTTTCAAGGTGGCGTCGGAGCAGGTAAACAAGAATATCTGTTCTTTTTTGCCCAGGGAGGCCAGGAACTGGATAGCTTCTTTCTGGCGTTGTTCGTCGAAGCGGACTAAGATGTCGTCGAGGATGAGCGGCATCGGCTCGATTTGTTTGGAGAAGGCCATGGCCAGACTGATGCGGATGGCCAGGTAAATCTGGTCGCCCAAGCCACTGCTCCACTGTTTTTCCGGGACGCGGCGCTGGCTGCCGTCGACGGCAAAGAGCTGTTTGCCATCCAGGCTGGCCTGCAACGTATAGCGGCCCTGGGTCATGAGGTTCAGGTATTCGCCGGCCTGGCGGATGACGACGGGCTGACGGACCCGTTCGTAATATTCCTGGGCTTGTTCCAGCATGTACTGGGTATACATATTGGTCAGCCAGTCGTCGACAGCCCGGTCCAGTTCAGCCTTGCGGTTCTGTTTGGCCTGCAGGAGCTTACCGTATTCGTCGGTCTTGGCCATCTGGCTCAGGCGTTCGATGATGCTGCCCCGTTTTTCAGCGACTTCAGCCAGTTTCTTTTCGGCATCGGCAATCTTTTTCTGGTAGTAATCGCGTTCGTCCGTCCAAGTCTTCAAAGTGTGTATCTTCAATTCATGGCGCAGTTCGGACAGGTTCTTCGGCGTCTTGGCGATGAGGCGGATATGGGCTTCGGTCTGGTCATAGACTTCTTTATACTGATGGAACTGACGGAAGCGCAGGACTTTGCTGCGAAATTCCCCTTCCGACTGGGCTCCCGTCGCCTTGAGCAGTTCCTGCTGCTGCTGGATGCGCTGCTGCCGTTCTTCACCAAGGCTGACAATCTGGCTTTCCCGTTCTTTCTGCTGGCGGTCCTGTTCTTTCGCCACTTCAGCCTGGACGCGGATATCCTGCCACTGTTTATAAATGGCTTCGACGGCATCCGGTGACACGGTCTGTTTGACACCGACTTCGCGGAAAATCTGTTCTGCCGTATCGCTCCAGCGGGAAATGGCTCCTTTTAATTCCATCTTGCGCCGTTTCCAGTCCGATGCAGCCGTCGTCACGTCATGCCACGTATCCCAGGCTTCTTTCGCCTTGGCCACATCCGTCGTATCGAGCTTGCTGAAACTGGATTTTTGGCGCCAGCCGTCCCAGGCACTTTCACAGGCCAGGAGCTGTTTCTTGCAGGTATTGCCATCGGCCTGCCATTTTTCATAGATGGCGTCATACATGACTTTCTGTTCTTTCTGCCAGGCGTTCTTCGTTTCCCGGGTCTGCCAATCCAGGTACTGTTTGCGGACGGCATCCAGTTCCTGGAGCCAGCGTTCATTCGATTCATCCGTGCTGAGGGTAATTTCCGCTTCCTTGGCCAGGTCGCCGATTTTCCCGTTGACGCTGGCCAGCCGGCCTTCGATTTCCGCGATTTTACGGGGAATCCGGTCGGCACCCGTACTCTGGCGGACTAAAGAAATGACGGCGATGACGACGCAGGCTGCCGCTCCGCCGAGGCCTACAGTCGAATCGAAGTGACCCATGTAGACGGCAGCGACGCACAGGGCGGCCAAGACCAGGAAGGCGACGCCGACGAAGGTAAAGGCCTTCGACGAACTGGCCGGTTCCGTTTTCAGCCATTCCAGCTGTTCCTGTATCTTCTGGCGTTCCATGACGACATTCTGGATTGTCGCCACAGCGGTCCCGATGACTTCCCATTCGTCTTTAGTCTTTTCAGCCGCTCCGTCTTCCCCGTCTTGGGACGAGACGTTCTTCGGCTTATCGGCCTTCCATTTTTCTAGATCCTGCCGGCTGTGGTCGAGGGCGGCGGCTGCCGAAATCCCCTGGGTCCAGTTGACGGCGGTCGGAATATCCTTACCATCGGTCCAGGTTTTGAGCAAATCGGCTTGTTTCGTGCCTTCAAACTCCCAGTCCATTTCCTTATCTTCATGGTCCGAGAGTTCGGCCAGGCCTTGTTTCCATTCGCCGACGTGATGATACATCTCATCGAGCTGGGGGCCGCAGGCCAGCCAGCGGTTCCACGATTCCTGGAAAGCCGGGCCTTTGCGGCTCGTCGCCTTGAGTTTGCGGACCTGGTCGTCGATGGCTTTAATATTTTGTTCCAGTTCGGCCCACTTTTGAGCGCCATCAGCGGGGAACTGGGAAACGTCTGCCAGGGCCTGCATGTGCTGCAAGGCATCCTGGCCGCGCTTATAGACATCCCAGGCGGCAATGGGCATGGAAATCCGTTCAATCTGCTGCTTCGATTCTTCGATGTCCAGGCGGATGCGGTTTTCGATTTCGTGGGTCGTCTGTTCCGTTTCCTGCAAGCTGGCAAATTCATCTTCATCGTAAGCCATGCCGTTGATGCGGCGGTCGAAATCTTTCTGTTCATTGAGCAGGGAGTTGATGGGCTTCTTGCCCTGCGGCGAAGCGACCAGGAGATCCCCCATGTGCTTGGTCACTTCACTGCGGGCCATCCCCATGCTGACGCCACCTTCGATGCTGAAGAAATGGCTGCGCACGGCTTCATTGGATAGGATTTTAAAGCCCTGCAAGTCTTCCAGGCCCATGGCAAAAATTTTATCATACGTCTGGCGGTCCAGTCCGTGCCACCACAGGTCTGCCGGTTCGTCCTGAACCTTCTGGCTGCCGTCAGACAGGAAATATTCTTTTTCATTGCGGACGATCCGGTATTCTTTCCCGTCTTCCCGGCGGATACCCATGCTGCCGAAATAGCCTTTCCAGTCTCCGCGCAAATAACCGAAGAACATGGACCGGACATATTTCATGAGCGTCGTCTTGCCGCTTTCGTTGCGGCCGTGCATGACGATCAGGCCGTGTTCCGGCGGATTCCAGCTCACACCATGGTAAATCCCGAAATCATCCAAATGCATCTCTGTAATCTTCATACTGCTTAACCTCTTCTATGTTCCAGCAATTTCTGTACGCCAAGCCATTTGGCTTTCTCGAACGTTTCCAGCAGTCGCTCATCCGTCAATGCCCGGCCATACGTGCCGAGGCGCTCAAATTCCGGACGGCTCATAAGGATATCCCTCAAAGCCTTGACTTTCTCTTCAGGAGCCAGCTTTTCCAATTTGTCGAAGACGTTCAGATAGTCGCCGACGGAGTCTGGCAGTTTGCTTCGTTCACCCAGGTTCATCTTGGGCCGGGCCAGGTTGCGCAGGCGTTCGACCATGACAAAAGCGTATTTCCCCTGTTCTTCTTCGCGCCAGCTGTCCAGCCAGTACTGCGTCGCTTCGGGATTGTTGAGGACGTGGTACATGCTGCCGGAGCCGGTGAAATTGACTGTCAGGAAGGTCGGCTTGCCGATATTGCGGCGCACTTTTTCCTTGGCAAAGCGGACAGACTCGCGCAATTCCGACACCGATTCGATGCCGTCGATAGCAAGGTCAATGCTTTCCCAGCGGACGATGCTCGTATCAATAAATTCCAGGTCCGTCGTCCCATAAGGGCCGACTTCGACGTAATAGCAGCCCCGCGGCCCCGTTTCGGTACAATCCAGGCCCTGCGGGTTGCCGGCATAGACGATATATGGCTTTTCACAAAGGATTTCATGCTTATGGATGTGTCCCAAGGCCCAGTAATCCATGCCGCATTCCTTTAAATCTTCCAAGGTACATGGCGCATACGTCGATTCCCGGCTGCCGACCTGAGTATGGAGCATACCGATAGAAAAACGGTCACCAGCGGCACGGTTGAATTTCCAGGCCAGGTTTTCCCGCTGTTCGCTCTTAGCATAACTCTGGCCATAAATAGCCGCCACTTCTTCGCCATCGACGACGAGGGGCACCCGTTCAACCGATTCCGTCGGGAAGATATGGACATTGGGCGGAAAGGGAATCTTCGCCTTCCACGCTTCCAGCGGGTCGTGATTGCCCAGGACGGCAAAGACTTGTATATTATTTTGTGCCAATTTATGCAAGAGGCGCACGTAATCGAGCTGTGCCGTCAAGTTGTGATCGGCACTGGTGTAGACATCACCCGTGATGAGGACAGCGTGGACTCGTTTATCAATGGCCATCTGGACGATTTTCTGGAAGGCCCGGACAGGCGCTTTCCCGACGATACGCTGCCACCGTTCATCAATGGCGGCAAGGTTATGGAAGGGACTCCCTAAATGAAGATCACCGCATTGAATAAAACGCAAACTTTTCGCCATTAGTATCCTTCTTTCTCTGACCATGCCCCATGCAATGCCGCAACGGCATCGCGGAGCTTGCAGCTGGGAATTTTTGAAAATGACAGGAGAAATTCTTTATCCGTTTCCTGCGACGGTGTTTCGTAAAAAGACTTCATGGATAAGACACGACAGCCTTGCTGTTCCGCCCGGCGACGCAATTCTTCTTCCGGAAGAGGGCTGTGCAGGCGGATATGGCAGTACACGCCGGAAACCAGGCGCCCTACGACGATGTCGCTGCCAAAGGCTTCGACCAGGAGTTTCCCTAACAGTTCCCCTTTTTCCTGATACTCCTTGCGCAATCGCCGGACCTGGCGGGAGAGTTCCCCGCTGTCGATATATTCAGCCAGTACGCATTGTTCCGGCACCGAAGCGCCCTGGCGGAACAGGCCGCGCCGCTGCTCATAGAGGGGCATGAGCGGTGGCGGCAGGACCATATAGCTGAGGCGGATAAAAAAGGGCAGTACCTTGGACAAGGCGCCCATGTAGACGACGCGGCCCTGACGGTCCAGTCCTTGCAGGGCCGGGACAGGCCGGCCATAGTAGCGCAATTCGCTGTCATAATCGTCTTCGATGATCAGGCCATCCGTCTTTTCCGCCCAGCGCAGCAGGCGGTGGCGGATACCGGCCGGCATGACCGTCCCCGTCGGGAACTGATGGGACGGGCTGACGTAGACCAGGCGGACGCCGCTGGCTTCCAGGGCATCGACGTGGAGCAGGCCGCCGCTGATGGGAATGGGCACGATGGAATAGCCGCTGTTGCGGAAAATCTCCCGTCCCAGGCGGAAGCCCGGGTCTTCGACGCCGATGCAGGTATATTTATCATGGAGCAGGTTGGTCAGAACTCCGAGGAGGGAAATCGTCCCGGCGCCGATGATGATCTGCGACGGATCGGCATGGACGCCACGCGTTTCGTAGACGTAGCGGCTCAAAGCCCGGCGCAAATCGGGGACGCCCTGGTCATCGTTGGCCGCCAGCAGGCGGTCTGGTTCTGATAAAATCCGATTCATATATTTCCGCCAGATGTCGAGGGGGAAGCGTTCCAGGGCCATATCGCCGCTGGCAAAATCATAAGCATAGACGGGACGACGGCTGGCCTCGCACAAGACCGGCGCCGCTGCATCCGCTGGCCGCGGCTCCAAGCCTCCCAGGGAAGCCACTTCATAGCGAGCCTTATGACGGCGCAGGATATAACCTTCACTGGCCAGCTGGTAGTAAGCCTTTTCGACGGTCATCTTGCTGATACCCGCTGCCTGAGCCAGTTCGCGGACCGAATCGAGGCGCATACCGGCTACCATCCGGCGTTCCTCGATTTCCCGGCGATAATACTCATAGATTTGTACATAATAAGGTTTGCTAATAGATTTATCGAGTTGCAGCATCGTGACCTGGCGCCGTCTCCTTTCCTTGAACTACAGACATGGTGGAAATATCTCTGCAATATTATATTGTACCGAAAAAAGGGCGTCGTGGCTAGTGGCTAGTGGTTACTGCGCCATGGCCGCTGCGATGGCAGCGCCGACTAAGGGGCCGTCTTGGACCAGGACCGGTTCGACGGGAATCTGATTGTCCCGGCTCACGCCTTCATTCTGACAAGCCTGCATGGCGTCTTCCATCATGAACAGAGCACCGCGGACGTGTTCCAAAAGGCTGCCGTCGACGGCGACAGACTGGGCCGGGACGGGCCCCTCGCCATAGAGATGGCGCAGGATGCCGCAGCTGACGGCCCCGGCCAGCTGGGCAGCGCGGACGAAGATGGCCGCACCGATGTTACGGATAGGCCGCACCTCATCGATGCGGACGATGCGGTCCCATACCCGGGCCATCGCCAGCTGACCCTGGTGGTCATCGTCATGGCTGATGAGTTCATTCATGACGGCTGTCGAAAAGTGCGGCAAATCCTGAGCCTTGAAATAAGATAACAAGGTCTGCCGGAAGATTTCTGCCGCATAAGCCCCGCTGACCGTCTTTTCCAGCAAATGCTGTCCCGGCTGGGTCGATAAGGCATCAACGGCTTTATCCCAGCGATTGCGCACGAGGCCGCCATAATCACCGGCTTCCAGATTGACGATCATATCCCAGGCCGGCTCATAATAGCAGGCATTGAAGCCCGTACCGCAGACGACTCCCATACGGACGCGTTCCATCGTATACGCCGCCGACAGCAAGAGGGCCGTCGTATCATTGACCAGGGCTGACGGCTCGATATTTGTCAACCCCTGCCGTGCCAAGGCTTGTTCCAACAGCTGATTGATGAGCTGCCCTTCGACTCCGGGAACGGCGATTTCTTTAGACCACGACAGGAGCCGGGCATCTTTCAGGCATTCCTGCTGCATGGCAAAGGAAAAAGTATGGCCCAGCTTATAAATCGTATCCTTGCCGGCGACCTGGCCGACGAGGCGGGCCAGGAAATCGAAGAGCCCTTCAGCCGTCGCCGCGGGAGACAGGTAGTCGTATTGCCCGGGCAGCCGCAGCGGCTGGCACACCTTCTTCTCGATGATATAGCAATGGCGGCCTAATAATCGGACCCGTGAAGCCCGCACGTTCGTACCGCCAAAATCCAGGGCCAGATAGACGCCGCTTTCGTCACCGCCAGGCAGGGACACGTAGGATTTTTCCGCCGATACCGTCGCCTCGTCCTGTCCCTCCAGGGCCCGCTCTATATCGGCAGCAAAATCACGGGAAATCTGCTGCAGCCGTTCGTCGGTCAAATAAAAATAGCGGGCAATATTCATCCAGTCCATCCGTTCTTTCATGGCAGTGATCACCTCTTGTAAAATCGTAAATCTATTATACTATAATCTGCCAGCCTTTGTCGTCGTTCCTCCATGATTTCTATGATATACGTCGATTGTCAACGGTTGACTTTTTGTGACAATAGGCTATAATCATAGGCAGAGTGAGACCGAATCATAAGGGTCGCACGAAGGGGTACACCACCTTGGGTGTAATTCTTCGTGCGACCCTTTTTTTCATTTAGAGAGAAAGGAGGGCCATCCATGGTACGGATCAACGGCAAAGACATCGCAGCAGCCGGCCAGAACCTGCTCGCTTACCTGACCGATCAAGAATATCGTACAGACCGCATTGCCATCGAACTGAACGGCACCATCATACCGCGCAGGGATTATGACAAAGTGACCTTGAAAGACGGCGATTCTATGGAAATCGTCCACTTCGTCGGCGGGGGCTGATTCCTGCTGACCAAGCGAAACATACAGACCTATCAATCATCATAAAAGGAGTGTTTTCCCAATGGAAAAAAAAGATACCCTGGTCCTCGGCGGCCACGAATTTACATCGCGCTTCATCTTAGGTTCCGGTAAGTTTTCTGTCGACCTCATCAAGGCCGCTGTCGAACAAGGCGGTGCCCAGATCGTAACCATGGCCCTGCGCCGCGTCGAAGCCGGTCAGAAAGATAACATCCTCGATTATATCCCGAAAAACGTCACCCTGCTCCCGAACACGTCGAGCGCCCGCACGGCAGACGAAGCCGTCCGCATCGCCCACTTGTCCCGTGAAATCGGCTGTGGCGACTTCATCAAGATTGAAGTCATGCGCGACTCCAAATATCTCCTGCCGGACAACAACGAAACCATCAAAGCCACGGAAATCCTGGCCAAAGAAGGCTTCGTCGTCCTGCCCTATATGTATCCGGACCTCTATGCAGCCCGTGCCCTGGCTGACGCCGGCGCCGCTGCCATCATGCCCTTAGCTTCGCCGATTGGCACCAACAAAGGCTTGTCGACAAAAGATTTCATCCAGATCCTCATCGACGAAGTCGACCTGCCGGTCATCGTCGACGCCGGTATCGGCCGTCCGTCCCAGGCTTGCGAAGCCATGGAAATGGGTGCCGCTGCCATCATGGCCAATACGGCTATCGCTACGGCCGGGGACCTGCCGCTCATGGCCAAAGCCTTTGGTGAAGCCATCCGCGCCGGCCGCAATGCTTACCTCGCCGGCCTGGGCCGCGTCCGTGAAACGGCTTCGGCATCGGATCCGCTGACAGGCTTCTTAGGCGATTAAGGAGGAATGAACATGACGGAAGAAACCAAAACCATCGACCAAAGCAAACTCATCGATCATATGAAATATCTGCCGGGCATGGAAGTCATCGATTCGGACATGCTCGACCAGGTCGTCGCTATCCACGATTCCTTCAACAACGACGATTTCACCGAAAAAGATGTCCGCCTGGCCTTGTCCAAAGAACATCTGGACCCGAGGGACTTCATGGCCCTCTTATCGACAGCTGCCGCTCCTTTCCTGGAAGAAATGGCTCAGAAAGCCCATTTAGTCACACGGCGCCACTTCGGCAACAACATCACCATCCTGACGCCGATCTACTTCGCCAACTACTGCGATAACTACTGCATCTACTGCGGCTTCAATTCGCACAACAAGATCAAGCGCGCCCGCCTGACCGACGAAGAACTCCACCGCGAATGTAAGAACATCGCCGACACGGGCATCGAAGAAGTCATCATGCTCACCGGTGAAAGCCCGAAGATGAGCGACATCAAATATATCGGCAACGCCGTCAAGATTGCCCGCCAGTACTTCCGGGTCATCAACATGGAAATCTATCCGGTCAATTCGGAAGACTATAAATATCTCCACGAATGTGGCGCCGACTATGTCACGGTCTTCCAGGAAACATACAATTCCGACAAGTATGCTACCCTCCATCTGGCCGGCCACAAGCGCATCTTCCCATACCGTTTCTATTCCCAGGAACGGGCTATCCTCGGCGGCATGCGCGGCGTCGGCTTCGCAGCCCTCTTAGGCCTGGACGATTATCAGAAAGATGCTTTGGCTACGGGCATGCACGCATGGCTCATGCAGCGCAAATACCCGCACGCCGAAATTTCCCTGTCCTGTCCGCGCCTGTGCCCGATCATCAACAACGATAAGATCAACCCGAAGGACGTAGACGAACGGAAATTGACGCAGATTATCTGTGCCTACCGCTTGTTCATGCCCTATGCCAGCATCGTCGTATCGAGCCGCGAAAGCGCCCGCTATCGTAACGCCATCATGAAGATTGCCGCTACGAAAGTCTCGGCCAGTGTCTGCGTCGGCATCGGCGGCCACTTGGAAAACGATGGCTCCGAAATGGGCGACGAACAGTTCGAAATCACAGACGGCCGTTCCTTCGACCAGATGTATTCTGACATCAAGAGCATGGGCCTGCAGCCGCTTACGAGTGAGTACATCTATTTGTAACCACTAACTTTGCTATCCATCACTATAATCCTATACATGTAGTACCGACAAAAACGGTCCGGGACCCAATCCACCCCGAACCGTTTTTGTTATAAATCCTCATGTTTTACAGCGTTTTAGTCATACAGAGCATCTATTATATTCTATTAGTATAATTGTTGACGTTAGTATGAGATTCATGTATAGTTATAGGTATAAAATACTCTAAATATTCAGGTGATAAATCGTGTTAAAAGTAGCTGCAATTACAAATCACGAATTAGCCTCGACGAACTACTGGGATCAGCTCGAACAAATCGCCGCTTCCGACGTAGATTTCATCGTCCTTCGTGAAAAGAACCTTACCGAAGAAGAGTACACAGATTATGCCAAACGGGCGCTGCGCCTCTGCAGCATCCACCAGAAAACATGTGTCCTCCAACATTTCGGCAAGGCTGCCATCCGTCTCCACATTCCCCGTTTCCAGTGCTCTCTGCCTTATCTGGAAACCCATTCGTCCCTGCTCTACTACATGACGACCCTGGGCGTATCCGTCCACACCGTTGAAGAAGCCATCAAGGCCGAACAGCTCGGTGCTACATACCTCATGGCCAGCCATGTCTTCCCGACAGCCTGCAAGCCGTCGGACCCGCCCATCGGCGTCGATACGGTCGAAGCCATCTGCAAGGCCGTCAAGATTCCCGTCTATGCCTTAGGCGGCGTCACGCCTAAGACCATCTCCCAGCTCCAGGACGTCCCCATCAAGGGCGTAGCCCTCATGTCAGGACTCATGACCTGCCCGGACGTACCGGAATACCTGAAGGAATTACGTGCCTAAGCAGGAGGGATGACCGCAATGACCCAGGCTTATATCATCATCGATATGCAGAATGATTTCATCGACGGCGCTCTCGGCAACGCCCAGGCACAGGCCATCGTCCCGAAGGTAGAAGCGAAGATCGTCGCCAGCAAGAAAGATGAAGACCAGGAAACGGACCTCATCTTCACGCAAGATACACACGGCGAAGATTACAGCGAAACCCAGGAAGGCCGAAAACTCCCGATTCCGCACTGTATCAAAGACACGCGGGGCTGGCGCATCTGCAAACAGCTCCTGCCCTACACCATGTGGGCAACGATACTGGAAAAGCCATCCTTCGGCTGCCCGGCCCTGGTCGACGAAGTCCGTGACTACGACCGGCTGGTCCTCATGGGCTTGTGCACCGACATCTGCGTCATCGCCAATGCCATGATGCTCAAATCCTTTTATCCGGAAAAAGAAATCATCGTCGACAGCACCTGTTGTGCCGGCTCGACACCAGAAAACCACGAAAAAGCATTACAGGCCATGAAAGCCTGCCAAATCGATATCCTATGAAAAAAAAGGGCTTGTCGCATGTGCGACAAGCCCTTTTTTACTACCCACTGATAATCCCTGTGATTTCGGCTTTGGTCTGGTTATTGTTGATTTTCTTTTCGTAGCCTTTCAAAATCAGGCATCCCAGGATGCCGCCGACGATCATGCCGGCGAAGGCCGTCATTTCCGGTGCTACCTGCCACGAACCACCCAGCAGGTAGCCGAGGATGCCGCAGACGATGACCAGCAGCAGCGGCACACCGAAGCAGATGATGCCTTTGACGCCCATGCCGGCATCGGGGATGTTGAACTGTACGTATTGCCCTTTTTGGGCCCCGATTGGGTTCACAGCGTCGATGACGACATTGTCGGCACACATGCTGTCGCTGCAGGGCGAATATAGATTATTGCGGTTGGTCTGTATCTTGACCAGCCCGTTCGGGCATACTTCTTCGACGACGCCCGTTCCTGTTCTCATAATAAAGTACCTCTCTTTTTTCAGGACTAAAAGCCCAGATTTTCCCCAACCAAGATGACCTTGATACGGCCCTGGGGCTTACAGATCCGCGTCCGGACGACTTGGGCACAGACGCTGTCCGGTCGGATGCAGTGGCCACACATGCCGGTTTTGGCACAAGGCGTGCCGACGCCGGGGAAGCGTCCGATATTCTGCGGCGAAGCGACGGTATGCGCCCGTTCGATGCCCGCTTCGACGGTCGGGACGACTTTATTCATGCCGACGATGGCGATGACCTGTTTCGGCCCATAGCAAAGGGCGGCGACGCGGTTGCCGTTGCCATCGATATTGATGAGCTGCCCGTCCTGGACAGCGGCGTTGGTCCCCATGAGGAACGTATCGCAGAGCAGGGCCTTGCGCATCAGTTCGACCCGTTCTTCCGGCGTCTTGGCCGAATCGCGGTCGATGACCGGATTGTGTTCCAATACGTAAGGCCGCAAGCCGATTTCATTGATGGATACGGAACCGCCCCAGGACACGACATCCGTTTCGGGAATATACGAAATGGCCTGTTTCAAGGCTTCTTCCTTGGTCGGACAGTACACGGCTTCAAAGCCGCGGGCTGCGAATTTCTTGGCCACTAAGGGCCCCTTGATGTCATACATGCGGTGCATCATATCTGTTCTATCCATAATAACTCCTCCTTTACTTTGCCAGCATCATTTCTGCCTTCGCTTCGGCAGCCGGCGTACCATCGGCATGGGTGATTTTCCCTTTCATGATGAACAGGCGGCCGCGATGGACTTCCGGCCAGCCTTCGACTTTGACCGTTTCCCCGATGCGGATAGCACTACGGAAACGGATTTCCAGCCGTGCCGTATATGCCGGTTTCCCGGCCTTGCGGAACACGTAGTCCCCCATGACTTCATCTAACAGGGTACTCGTCAGGCCGCCATGCATGCGGTCTCCGTAACTTTCATGTTCGGCTTTCGGCGTAAAATAAGCCACGCAATGATCGCCTTCCAGCTTCATGTCCAGCTTCAGGCCAATCGGGTTATCGCGGCCGCAGCCAAAACAATGATTGGTTTCATACGCAGTTTCCATAACATCACCCTCCGTATATTCTTCGCTCTATCCTTATTATACTATACTTGGCAAGCCCTCCTATGTATTTGAAATTAATTATCATATTAGTATTGACAATCAATATCAAATATCTTATACTTACAGTATCAAAGCGAAAGGAGCGACAATTGGATATGAACCTGGATTATGTCTTAATAACCCATTGTTCGCCTACTCTTGCAGGGCTTAAACAGGCATCCCTTCTCTGTCTGCCCCGCTTAGGCAACGGCTGCACTTATGATAAAATAATTGAAAAATATAATCATAAATACAACCCTAAAGGCTTGTATTTCCGCATCTTATATGCCTGTCCCCAACGCACCCTGCTGTATGTATACCGGCCGGCCAGGGTCTGGGCGTACGCACAGCGGCGGGACATTGCTTCATTTTTGCAGCAATTCGGCTATCAAGACTGCCAGGACGTATCGGCCCTGCTGGACCATCTTGCCGCGCGCTTTGCAGAAGGCGGCTGTTTCCCTCATGAATCAGGCATTTTCCTCGGCTATCCCCTGGAGGACGTGTGCGGGTTCATCGCCAACAAGGGAAACCACGCTAAGCTCTGTGGCGAATGGAAAGTATACGGCGACGCTCATGCTGCCGCCCGCACTTTCCATCGCTATACGTGCTGCCGGCAAGACTATTTGGACCGCTTTGCCGTTGGGACAACATTAGACTCGCTCATCGTAGCATAAGGAGGATTTATCATGGTAGAAATCGTTTATTGGAGTGGTACAGGTAATACAGAAGCAATGGCTAATGAAATCGAAGCCGCCGTCAAAGCGGCCGGTGCTGATGTAGAATCAGTCCGCTTTGAAGATACTAACGTCGATGACGTAGCCAGCAAAGACGTCATCTTGCTCGGCTGCCCGGCTATGGGTTCGGAAGAATTGGAAGACTCCGTCGTCGAACCGTTCTTTACCGACCTGGCTCCGAAATTAAAGGGCAAAAAAGTCGGCCTCTTCGGCTCATACGGCTGGGGCTCCGGCGAATGGATGGATGCCTGGAAGCAGCGCACGGAAGATACCGGCGCCACGGTCATCGGTACGGCTATCGTCAACGAAATGCCGGATAACGCCCCGGAATGCAAAGAATTGGGCGAAGCCGCTGCCAAAGCATAAAAATCAGAAAACAACTTCACATTCATTCTCCTCTTAGTAAAAGGGCTTGTCGCACGACGACAAGCCCTTTTACGTGGTTAGTGATTCAACGATGAACGACGAATGGCCACGTTCACTTGACTTTTTATCAAACATATATGCGAGATAGGCACAATTAGACGCAACTCTCATCCTTCTCATTTACCTATGGTATGTTAAAATAGGAACGTACTATTTCATACTTATTATTTCTATAAAAGGAGGACCTTTATGAAAGACCAAGCTTTTTCCATCTTGCAGGCTGTCGGCCGTAGTTTCATGCTGCCCGTTGCCATCCTGCCGATTGCCGGCTTACTCCTCGGCATCGGAGCTTCCTTCACCAATGCGACGACCATCCAGACCTATGGACTGGAAAGCATCCTCGGAAGCGGCACGATGCTCCATTCACTGCTCACCATCATGAGCGATGCCGGCAATATCATCTTCGGCAACTTACCGATTATCTTCGCCGTCGGCGTCGCTATCGGCATGGCCAAGCAGGAAAAAGAAGTCGCTGCCTTATCGGCCATGATTGCCTTTTTCGTCATGCACGCCTCGACCAACGCCGTCCTCAAATTGACAGGCAAAGTATTGGCCAACAATACCGTAGCTCCCGATGTCCTGGAAGGTACGATTGCCAACGTCTGCGGCATCATGTCCCTTCAGGAAGGCGTCTTCGGCGGTATCATCGTCGGCATCGGCGTCGCCTACCTGCACAACCGCTATCATAAAATCGTCTTGCCCAACGCCCTGTCTTTCTTCGGCGGGTCGCGTTTCATCCCCATCATTTCCACCGTCGTCTACATGTTCGTCGGCATCGCCATGTACTTCGTCTGGCCAGTCGTCCAGAATGGTATCTTCGCCCTCGGCGGCCTGGTCACGGGGACGGGCTATATCGGCACGTTGATTTTCGGTATCATCAAGCGGGCCCTCATCCCCTTCGGCCTGCATCACGTCTTCTACCTGCCATTCTGGCAGACCGGCGTCGGCGGCTCGATGATGATCGACGGCAACCTCGTCCAGGGCGGCCAGAACATCTTCTTCGCCCAGCTCGCATCGCCTAACGTCACCCACTTCAGTGCCGATGCCACCCGGTATTTCTCGGGTGAATTTATCTTCATGATCTTCGGCCTGCCCGGCGCTGCCCTGGCCATGTACCGCACGGCTAAACCGGAAAAACGGAAAGTCGCCGGTGGCCTGCTCTTGTCGGCAGCCCTGACTTCCATGTTCACAGGGATTACAGAACCGATTGAATTCTCCTTCCTCTTCGTCGCTCCGATGCTCTTCTACGTCCAGGTCATCTTAGCTGGCGCAGCTTACATGATCGCCCACATGCTGAACATCGCCGTCGGCCTGACCTTCTCTGGCGGCCTACTGGACCTGTTCATCTTCGGTATCCTGCAAGGGGAAGCCAAGACCAACTGGATGTATATCATCCCGGTCGGCATCATCTATTTCTTCCTCTACTACTTCATCTTCACCTTCCTCATCAAGAAGTTCGACCTCAAGACACCGGGCCGTGAAGACGATGACGTAGAAACGAAACTCTACACCAAAGCCGACGTCAAAGCCCGCGATGCCGCTGCCAAAGCCGGCGACGGCGAAGCTACTACCGACGTCGTCAGCCAGGCCATCACCCGCGCCCTCGGCGGTACCCGGAACATCACCTCCGTCGACTGCTGTGCTACGCGCCTGCGCTGCTCCGTAGCCGATTCGGCCTTAGTCAACGATGCCGCCTTGAAAGCGACCGGTGCTGTCGGCGTCATCAAGAAAGGCCAGGGTGTCCAGGTCGTCTATGGCCCGCAAGTCGCCGTCATCAAAGCCAACCTGGAAAGCTATCTGGCAACCAACCCGGCAGACGGCCCCATCGAAGCCGCCCCGGCTGCAGAACCGTCTCCAGCAGCTGAAACCCCGAACGCTTCGGAAACGCCAGCTGAACCGGAAACAGCCGCAGAAAAACACTACTTCAATTCTCCCTTCACGGGCAGCCTCCATCCCATTACGGAAGCCCCGGACGAAGCTTTTGCCAGCAAGATGACCGGCGACGGCTTCTTCGTCACCCCGACCGACGGCACGGTCTATGCACCGGAAGACGGGACGGTCACCTTCGTCTTCGACACAAAACATGCCATGGGCATGACCACAGCCGACGGCGTAGAATACCTCCTGCACATCGGCATCGATACGGTCAATCTCGAAGGCAAGGGCTTCAAAGTCTTTGTCGAAAACGGCCAGGACGTCAAGAAAGGCGATAAACTGATGGAATTCGACGACGAATACATCAAAGCCAACGCCCCGTCCGACGCCTGCCTGTGCATCTTCACCGACCTCGAAGAAGGCAAAGAAGTACACCTGGCAGCCGAAGGCAACGTAAAAGCCGGCGACCAGGCCGTCTGGTTCTAATGGTAAAACCGCAGACCGCAGGTAAGCCTCTCCTGATAGGAGAGGTGGCCCGCAGGGCCGGAGAGGTTGAACCCCTCAGTCACCTTCGCTGACAGCTCTCCTGATAGGAGAGCCAACGGGCCGTGAGCCACGAACCCTTACAAAAAAAGCGCTGTCGCGATGCGACAGCGCTTTTTTTAGCAGGCAGCAGCTAGCAGCTAATGGCTCTCCGGGATTCCCGCATGGCCCGGGACGGGCCGCCCACGTTGTTATGTGCAATAACATAGTTTACATAAATAGGGGTCTTCCCCCTACTGAAAAAAGTGATACTTTTAGGCATAAGAAGGAGTTGATTCTTATGCCATGGGAAGAAAGGAATGTCACCAAAGCTATGTTACGCAAAGAATTCGTTGAACGGGTACTTGCTCATGAGAAGAGCAAAAAAGCCCTTTGTCTTGAATATGGAATCAGTCGTCCTACAGGAGACAAGTGGATTCAGAGGTATCGTGAAAATTCTTCTTGTGAAGAACTTTCACGAGAACCTCACCACCGTGCCAATCGCACATCCCCTGAAATGGAAGCACTGGTCATCAAGACACGAAAAGAAAATTATGACGCGTGTGCCTTAGTTGTCCATACCCTTTTGAAACGACAAGGTATTCCAAACGTTCCCTGTGTCCGTACCATTAACAATATCTTTCATCGGTACGGCTTGATCACACCGGACGCCAGTCAGGCAGCTACACCTTATACACGTTTCGAAAAAGAAGCTCCTAACGACATGTGGCAAACCGATTTCATCGGTCACTTCGCCTTGAAAAACCGAAGACGCTGCCATCCTTTGATGGTGATGGATGACCATTCCCGGTTCAACCTAAGCTGCCATGCTCAATACGGGGAAACCTTCGGCGATACGATACCGGTAATGAGAAAAATATTTCTGGAATACGGTATGCCAAAGGTAATTCTGTGCGACAATGGCAATCCATGGGGAACGGTCCAAAGCACCGGATTCACCAAGTATGAAGTATGGATGATGGAACGGGGCGTCCTGGTAATTCATGGAAGGATTAAACATCCTCAGACACAGGGCAAGCAGGAACGGATGAATCAGACGTTCCGGAAGGGATGCATACGAGGTCAGTTGTACAAGAATCTGCGGGATGCCCAATCCCATTTCGATGCTTTTCGGGATTTTTACAACAACAGACGGCCGCATACATCGCTTACGTTAGAAACTCCGGCATCGCAGTACACATCCAGCCTAAGGAAATATCCCCGCAGGATTCGTTCCTGGGACTACGGTGAAGGCCTTGAATTAAGGCGCATCAAAAGTTCCGGCTATCTCACCTACGGAGGACAAGGCTACTTTCTCAGTGAAGCATTAGGCAACAAAATTGTCGCTGTCCGGGAGACAAAGTTGGATGGAAACTCCATTTTAACCTTGTACTTTAGGCAATTCATCATCGGGAAGATTGACGTAAATAAGCAAGTATTCCTGATGAAACGGGCTTATCTGATTCACAACGATCCTCGTTTAGAAGGAAAATTAAAGCTTCAATAAGAAGAAATTTGTAAACGATGTGCTTGCATAAAGTGTAAAGGATGTCCTTGCACAAAATGTAAACGATGTTATTCTTGACACACGTGCGGCCCCTACGACGAACCACGAGCCAATAGCCACTAATACAACTTCTTATAAATGCCGTACACCTTATCGTAATCGAGGGGCACAAAACTGTGCTTCATGAGACGCTGCTGATTTTCGATGACCGACTTAGCAAATTCCGGCAATTCTTCTTCTTTGACGCCGTATTCATGGAGCGCTTTTTTGGGCAGGATGACGTTGAGCAGTTTTTCCAGTTCTGCATAGACATTTTCCGGTTCGCAGCCCAGGATATCGGCAATGAAGCGATTCAACTTAGCGATTTCCCCATCTGATTTGATGGACATGTAGCAGTTCATGACGCCTGTGAACATGGCGTAGTTCGATTCCCCATGAGGAACATGATATTTCGCCCCTAAGGGATAGCTCATGGCGTGAACCGCAGCGCAACCCGGGACGCTGAAGGCGATGCCGGCCCAGTTGCTGGCCAGGAGAAAATCTTTCATGAGCGGAATACGGGCTTCCGGACCGTGGTCGCGGATCTGCAAGTACCCTTTGAGGATGAGTTCGATGGCGTTATAACTGAAGACGCGGAAGCTGGCGCTGGAATCCGGAGACAAGGCCGATTCGACAGCGTGAACCAGGGCGTCGATGGAGCTGGTCGCAAAGACCTTGAACGGCAGGGTCTTCAAGAGCTGCGAAATGAGGACAGCCTTGTCGGCATACAGGGCGTTGTCGGCAAGGCCCTTCTTCGTATTGCGGCTGACCAGGGCCATGACCGATACATTGGTGACTTCGCTGCCCGTCCCGCATGTCGTCGGGATGAGGATGAGCTCCTTTTCTTTTTCCACAGGAATCTTGCCATCGAATAAATCGAGGACCGGGCTGACCTGCTTCAAGACGAACAACTTGCACAAGTCCATGACTGTACCGCCGCCGATACCGATGATGCGCTTCACATCTTTCGGCATATCTTTATAAATAGCTTCGGCCATTTCATCAGACGGTTCACCCATACCATACTTTTCCTGGAACAAGACGTGGCACGTAAGGCCTAAGTCCTTAAAATTCGGGTCGAAGATGTACTGATTAGTAATAATCAAATCATCCGCCCCAACCTGCAAATCTTCCACAAATTCCCGGCATGTATCATAAGAGTAAATCGTCGGCTTCAACTGTAATTCAATCATGTAGATACCCCTTTCTGTTGATTAATGGATTCATCGCCTCTAGTGTAACAAAGACCGAAACATTTTTGCAAGAGCCCGGCTGACCGTGATATAATAAACCTGTCCTGGGGGAGGATGGGTTCTGGTGTTCCCTCTGGTCTTCAAAACCAGCATGAGGGGTTAAGAGCTTCTCAGGTGGGTTCGATTCCCACACTTCCCCGCCAAAAAAAGGCGCTGTCACACGAAGACAGCGCCTTTTTGAGTTTTAAGTTTGAAGTTGAAAGTTTGATGTGGATGGGACAAAATTTAAAAGCCATTGTCTCAAACATCATACATCAAACATTCTTACTTGATTTTTCATCCGTCTTGTCTGCTATCTCCTTCGTTTCATCGGTATTGACAGCTTCCTTGAATTCACGGAGACTCTTGCCCAAAGCCCGGCCGATCGTCGGCAGTTTCCCCGGTCCAAACACGACCAGGGCAATAATTAAAATGAGCAGTAATTCCGGTGCGCCTAAGCCAAACATCACCATTCCCCCTATAATACCATTACTTCCTTACATGACTTCATGATACCCTTATCCAGGCAGGCTGTCAATGAAGGCGCGCGGGTAGGAAAATTATGTCGCCAAAATATAATATATCTATCGTCCGTCCATAAAAAACGAAATTGTATACAGGAAATATATAAAAGATAAGCTGTCTTACAAAGGGTATCTTCATAAGACAGCTTATCTTTTGTTATTCAAAACCTTTTTCACGCGTTATGGCCATTCCCTGAGCTCCTTCTATTGTCAGCCATTGATGGAATAAAAATCGCTTCACATGGATAACAATAGATTGATATCCTTGTTGAATCTGTAATTTAGGATGATACCAAATAATAATATCATCAACTAGCTCAAAAGGATATTCCATTTGTTGACCCGGCTTACCTAAGCCGATTTCTGGAACGTAACTGCCCCAGATTAAATCACCTTTTCAACAACTCCCTCCAGATGGTTCAAAGGCCAAGGTAACGATGACATTTCCACCATGAGACTGAATATATTGTTTTGCTTGTTCCGTGATAGTAAACATCTTGTTTCCCTCACTTTATTTTCCTAATGCATCAGCCTTCATAATGGCATCATACACTTCATCTGCTGTAATGTCAGCACGCACATTTTTTGTAAACTGAGTTGGTACAGTAGCTGCTTCCGCAACCAGACGGATTTCTTCTTCTTTTACATCCTTAATCCCTAAATCAGCTAAGCATGAAGGAAGTCCTACCGATTTTATATAGTGTAATACTGTGTCCCACTCATCTTTTGGTGCTTTTTCTAAAATAAGCTGCGCGAGTAATCCAAAAGCAACTTTTTCACCATGGGAAGCTCCGTGGGCCTGTGGGACATGGGCAAAACCATCATTGATAGCATGAGCTGCCGCAAGGCCTCCCGACTCAAACCCGACACCACTAAGATAGACGCAGGCTTCAATGACCCGTTCCAAAGCAGAATTTACCTCCTGTTTTTCAACGGCATTGAGCGCTTCCAGTGAATCATTTAATAAAGTTTTATAACATAATGCAGCCAAGGCTAATGCCGTTGCTGAACAAGCTCCACGAGCCATGGTTTTAGCCCCACTACGTTGGCAAGCACGTGCTTCAAAATAGGTAGATAAGGCATCCCCCATACCAGAGACCAAATATTTTTTAGGCGCTTGAGCGATAATCCCAGTATCGACTAAAACGAGATCCGGATTATGTTTCATCATTAAAGCCTTGATAACGACGCCCTGTTCATTGTAAATAACAGCTACACTGCTGCACGGTGCATCATTAGAAGCAATAGTAGGGATAATAATCGTCGGCAAATCACCTAAATTAGTAGCCACGGCTTTAGCCGTATCCAGAGCTTTACCTCCACCTACGCCAATGATAGCATCACAGCCGTGCTGATAAGCTATATCTTGTACATCAGCGATTGCCTTTTTAGAACATTCACCTTGAAATTCAGCATAAAATACGGATTTATTCGCACTATTCAGAGCCTTGTCAATGCGTTCACCAATTCTTCGCTTATTATTAGGTGACAGCAAGACTAAAAAGCTATTGCCCATTTTCTTAACATACTTCCCTAATTTATCCAACTCTCCATTGCCTTGCACATAATATCCCGGGGCTTTAATTCCAATCGTCATGACTCAATACCACCTTTCTAAAAAAACCTCTCCCAGCCGGGGTACTAGGCTACCCTTACCAAGAGAGGTTCCACACAATTAGTAATACCTATGAACAGAAATCAGGCATTTCTTGAAGACGGCAAACCAATGTGTATACATCTTCTCCGACCCGATAAACGAGTAAATCACGATTTTCGTCGGTACAGGGAATATTCGATTCCTCCCCACCATTCAGGTTATCATGACAAATACTGTTTAGGTCTTCAAAAATTTCCATGACGCCCTCTTCTCCTTTGCGGACAATCCGTAAAAGATCATTAAAGTAGAGTTTATCTTCATCATCATATTTAAAAATAGTACACCAACGGCTTAACAACTCTTCTTCATTCATACCCGTTTTTTGAGAAATCAAAGTCTTTTGAGAAGCTAATAAAAGCAGCATGCATGATAAATAAGATTTTACGACCAGTGGGATATGATCCTTAACCTTAGCAAAATACCGGCGATGCGACCAATAGCCATCAAAAGTCAAATCATTCTTTTCCAAAAACTCTTTGATTCCATCATTGGCCGATACCCCGCAAATCATGAAAAAACGCTTCATTGATTCATTCGTCGACTTGCTTTTCGCATTCATCAAGCATTTTTTTACGAAGAATTCGCAGACCTCTGTCGTATTCGATTTTGTCAGTTTGCGCAATAAATCACCATAATACTGCATAGCTCAACCTCCGGTTGTCAAGAGTCTTCTCTGTTTATTTTTCTGCGCCTTCCTTTTCAGCATTCAGTTCTTTTAAAGCTGCAACATTGAAAATCGGGTCAGATTTCGTATTGTACAGAGACATTTTACGTTTAAAGAAGTTTTTACCAAATACGAGCAGGCAAAGGACAATGCCAACACCCAGAGCCATAGCAGCCCCACGAGATACGAGGACGCCACCAATAACACCGGCAACGCCGAGGTCATTAAAAGTCTTGGAACGGAGTACACCGACACGAACGGCAACATAGCCTTGAATCAACATGGTCAATGCCAAAGCAATCGGCAGAACCGGCTTAACAAAGCTTACGATAGGAGATAACCAATAGCCAGTGAATGTACCTAAACGGAAAGATGCAACGCCGCCAATCAGGCTATCCATCGCTTCACGACCATGTTTATAACGTTCACAAATAACGACCTGCATAGCTGCCCATAACGGACCGCACATGGAAAGGTCAGGGCCTAACAAGGACATAACCATATTACGGACACCAACAATAACGTTATTTCTGTTAGCATCGAAATGGATATTTTCATCACCATGACGGAATTCACGAGCTTCATCGATCAAGGCGTCGGCCTGAATCAATTCACCAAAGAGTACAACGTAAGTTGCAATGACCAACGGAGCAGCTTGGATATAATAAGTCATACCTGGGAAGCCAATGCGTTCAGCAAAAGGACTCCACTGGGTAAAGACTTCAATGAAGTGGGGATGAGTAAAGCCCATTTCAATAGTCGGCCAAGGCAATTCGCCCACCAACGGAGCAATAATGACGGCCAGAACCATCGCCGGCAATAACCCCAAGTCAGAAATAACCTGAAAAACTTTATTTTTATTCATGATACTCTTGAAATGGTTACTAAAAGAGCAATAAAAAGCAAAGCCTACAGCAATAGCGATGGTAAATGGATATTTATCAAAGTTACCGCCCGTATTGAATACCAGGCGTACAGCAGCAATACCGGCGCCGATAAGAATCCCGGATTTCAAAGCATCAGGAACTAAATCGACAACGCGTTTAGCAAGACCCGTAGCACCTAATAAGAACGTGAGTAACCCGAGTTCAAATTCAAAAGCGATAAGTGCATGCATACGTTCTGCTGTATCATTAGGAAATTCTCCCAACCACAGCAATAACAGCGGAATAGCCGGAGTGATCCAGCCAGGGACAACAGGGTCCCCTAAGTGAGCATGCCAAGTATATAAGAACCCGTTCATGATAACAATAGTAATAGCGATTTCAAAAGGCATCCCTAAATATTCTTGCAATACTGGGATGATGCCGAGACAAACGGCACATAACAGCAGCCCTTGAACATAATCAGGCCATTCAAAGCGATAATGAATGAAAGGTAAACGCAGGACTAAGTTAAATACGTGTAAATTAATCCCCGGTTGTATTTCGCCTTCTTTTCGTTTATAAACAGGACCAAACATATTTTGTTCCCCTCTTTCTTCATTTTAAATTAAAAATCAACAGAAGATTTAGATAAAAATAGCGCCATGGTCAAGCTATTCGATATGTAATTATCTACGAATAGAACAGCTGCCATGGCGCATGCGTATTAAAAACCGCTATTTTTATCCTTCAAACTTACAATGGAAGCGTTTTTCAAATTCTGCAATCAATCCTTCTCTAAAATCAGGATGGGCAATCTTAATGAGAGCAATAGCACGCTGCCGCAAAGTACGTCCTTTAAGAGGAGCGATACCAAATTCCGTAATAATATAGTCTACATCATTGCGGGAGGTCGTAACAGCAGCCCCTTCATCTAAGAGCGGCACAATCTTAGAAATCTTACCATGGCCTGCAGTCGAAGGCATAGCAATAATAGCTTTACCACCCTTTGCACGAGACGCACCACGAACGAAGTCAACCTGACCGCCGACGCCGCTGAATTGTTTATAGCCAATCATTTCGGCATTGACCTGTCCCATCAAATCGACTTGCATAGCCGAGTTGATAGAGATGATATTGTCAATTTTAGCTACGACAAAGGGATCATTAGTGTAATCGACACGTTCCATTAATACATCGGGATTGTTATTTACAAAATCATACAGTTTCTTTGTCCCCATAAGGAAGCAAGAGACAAATTTCCCCTGGTCAATCGTCTTTTTCTTGTTCGTGATAACGCCTTTACGAGCCAAGTCGACAACGCCATCAGAGAACATTTCGGAATGAATCCCTAAATCCTTTTTATCTCCGAGGAAGGACAAGACAGCATCCGGAATAGCACCGATACCAAGCTGCAGCGTATCACCATCATGAATCAGTGATGCTACATATTCCCCAATTTTATGTTCCGTTTCCCCAATTTTAGGCGGTTGCAATTCAATAAGAGGTTCATCTTTTTCGACGATATAATCGATATCTTTTAAATTAATGCCATTCCCATAGGTATAGGGCATATTTTTGTTAATCTGTGCAATAACCAGCTTGGCAGCTTCTGCAGCCGGCTGTGTATAGTCAACAGAAACCCCATAAGAGCAAACGCCATTCTCATCAGGCTCACTGAGCTGCAAAAAAGCGACGTCAACAGGTAAGGTACCATCTGTAAAGAGCTTGGGAATTTCATGGAAGAAGCACGGTGTATAATCTCCACGGCCTTCTTCTACGGCTTTGCGAGTTGAGCCACCTACGAACAGGGCATTATGGCGAAAATGTTTTTCCATCCCCGGTTGGCAATAAGGCGCTTTCCCCATAGCAACCATATGAACAATTTCAACATTTTCAAGGCGATCTGCCTGGCGAACTAATTCATCTGTCAAAGCCTGCGCTTCACCACAAGCATGGGTGAAAACAATACGATTGCCGGATTGGACATGTCTTACAGCTTCTTCAACAGATACAATTTTTTCTGCATATTCTTTTCTCCAATCCATTACACACACCTACTTTCGTATAACTGACTGACGGCCTGCAACGGAGGAGGAGCAGCCTAGTTGCAGGCATCAGTCAAAATCACGTCTATATACTCATACTATATTTACTCTGCTCTATTTCATTACGTGAAGGATAGTGATTCCCAGTGTAATATCAACTTATTCTTCAATGTGTGCAATAGCTTTAGCCAAGGCTTTCTTCATACGCAAGTTGCCCTGACGGGAAATCATGATACGCTGTGCCTGCGGCGAACCTGCACCATGCATGGATTCGGTACGATAACCGACAGCGGCTGTGCCGAGGCTGAGGTTTTCGATGAGGCGTAAGATTTTGAGACGATTTTCTGTCGATACATTATTGACGCCGCGGAGGTATTTATCAATGTACGGCCCAATCTTCGGATCACGGAGGTCTTTTTCAGACGGTGCCGTAACCATCAAGCCACCAGCAATATCTTCAGCCAAGCGGACGATTTCATAGGGGAAGCGCGTAACATTCTGTTTGCAGACGTTAGCCAGGAGCAAGTCGATAAGATAGTTGCCCGATTCAGTCTTCGTTCCTAATGCCGAGCAAGCAATACCGCAAGCATACAGGGTTTCGTTGAGGTGCTGCATTTCAATAATCTTATCTTTAATATGGGAAGCTTTCGGGCAGCCATTGTAGTCGGCAGCAACCGCAGCAGCACCGATAAGGACGTCACCTACGCCAACTTTGCAGCCGCCATAGGACTGACGATGATAACCAGCGAAGCGTTCAACGAGGACGCCGGCAAATTCATATTCTCCATTCAGATAAATATTTTCGTTCGGGATGAAGACATTATCAAAGATAACTAGAGCTTCCGTACCACCAAATTCAGGGTTGCCCGTATCCATCGGAGCGCCTTCCATTTTACGAGTATCGCAAGACTGACGGCCAACAATCATGAAAATACCTTCCGCATCTGTCGAGCAGGAGAAGCAGACTGCATAATCTTTATCATCTTCACCCATAGAGATGGTCGGCATGACGATGACTTCATGAGAGTTAATGAAACCAGTTTGGTGAGCTTTTGCCCCACGGACTACGATGCCGTCCGGACGACGTTCTACAACATGGAGATAGAGGTCCGGATCTGCCTGTGCATGCGGAGCCAAACCACGGTCACCTTTCGGGTCAGTCATAGCGCCGTCAACGGTAAGGTCTTCCATCTGTACCCGTTTGAGGAATTTCATGAAGTTTTCATGGTATTTCGTGCCATATTTTTTATCCGTATCATACGTCGTGGAGAATACCGCATTAAAAGCATCCATGCCAACGCAACGCTGGAAGCAGGAAGCCGTTTTCTGACCACACAGACGCTGCATTTTTACTTTATTCATCAAGTCCGTCGTGCTCTGATGAATATGGGTGAAGCGGTTAACACGTTCGCCAGTGTACGGAGAGATTGCTGTCATCAGGTCCTGATATTCAGGCTGCTGAGCCAGATCATACGTCATGCGGACGGAGTTCATGGACGGACGGAGAATCGGATCATCTGCCGGACACGGAACTTTTTTACCAAACATGTAGACTTGTAAATTTTTCTTTCTCATGCTTTCGATGTACTGTTCGCCTGTCATTAATGCCATAATGAATCATCCTTTCTTCTTATCATATAATAAAGTTTTGACAGTAGGTTCACACGTTAGTGTGTTTTGCCTATAGTAAGAGCAAAAATCATGCCAAGTAGTGCCTTTAATATTTTTATTTTAATTTCTTCCGTGAAAAGCATAGCAACTATCCCATCTTTGAAACTTAAAAAAATTTTCTCCCTTATTTTGTGCTATATTTCACGTTATTTTTGTTATGTTTATAACGTTTTCCCGTTCCATTTTTGGCTCAAATATTTTGGTTTTTCGTTCCATATATGAAACAAATTACCATTTGTTTCATTTTTAAAACAGTATACATCCTTATATTCGGGGATATTTTCTTTATTCCATCTCGTTTCTTGATAAAAAATATTCGTAAATCAATATATTTAAAAATATTATTTCATTTATCCTTTTACCCCAACTCTTTATATTTAAAACGTTTATGTAGCACTTTCGTCTTTCATCACAGTTTAATTTGTGAATAACAGAACAAATAAATTCAGGCATTTCTTCCAATTTTGGCACGATAATTTCATATATATAATTAACTACTATAAGTAAGGATGTGAATTACCATGACTCTATCAATTCGAGAACAAATCGAAAAAGTCTTAGAAAAAGATGTCCGCCCTTCGCTTGCAGAACATCAAGGCGACGTCGTCATTGTCGATTATGCTGATCACATTTTACGAATCCGTTTAACCGGTCAATGCAGCGGCTGTCCTTCAGCACAGCTGACGACAGAAGAATTAATCAGTGCAAAAGTCCGCGAAGCCATCGAAGACGTCCATGATGTCATTCTCGTCAGTGGCGTCAGCGATACACTGATTGCACAGGCTAAAGCCATTTTAAGAGAACGCCATACACAGAGGTGAATCTATGAAAATAGGGATAAAATACTGCGGCGGCTGTAATCCACGCTATGATCGCAGCCATGAAGTAGACAAACTAAAAAAAAGATTCCCCCAACACACGTTTACCTATGAAATAGAAAATACAGTTTGCGACATCTGCCTCCTCGTCTGTGGCTGCATGACGGCCTGTGCCGAGGAAACAGGGCTTGCCGCTCGAAAATTCAAAAAACTTTGTACACCACAACAATTTGCGGCTTTCGCCAAAGAATTAAAAGACGCACCTCAAGAAATGCCTGATACGAAGAAGTCTATTTACTTGGGAGCTGTTGCTACCATGGAAAAGACTTTCACAGAAGAAGATATCCAACAATTTGCAAAGCTAACCGGTGATTATGGAAAACTACATACAGATGCCGCATTTGCTGCAAAATATGGATTTGGTCGTCCTGTCGTCCACGGCATTTTGACAGGAAGTTTACTATCTTCGATTATGGGCACCACTTTGCCAGGAGCCGGAACCATTTTAATGGATGAACAATTGACATTTACAGCCCCGGTTTATGCAGGTGACACCATCACAGCTTCTATAAAACTAGTCCATGTCGAAGAAAAAAAACGCTGGTACATCGGAAAATTCACAGGCACCTGCAAAAAGTCAGATGGAACAGTAGCTGTAGAAGGTACGATTCACCAATTAATGATGAAGACCTTATTCACATACTGTAGAAACATTCAAAATAATCAATCATTAGAATAGGAGTATTATCATGACAAATTTAGAAAAATACGACAACCTTTTTATGAACAGCTTCAAATTGAAAAAAGAAGATCTTCCCGGTTTAAAATATCGCAGCATAAAGTTGTGGGATTCAATGGGCCATATGAATTTGATGGAAGAAATGGAAGATACTTTCGATATCTCTATTGATACCCCTGATGTCTTAGCATTCAGCTCTTATGAAAAAGGAATGGATATTTTGCGGAAATACGGAGTTGATATCTAATATGCCTGTGGATATACACCTTCACTGCATCACAGATCCACTGACCCATAGTAATTGTTACATTCTCTCAGAAAAATCCCGCACACTTATCATTGATCCAAACTGTTACCAAGAAATCCATTCCTATCTTACGACTCATCAACTTGTTCCCGAGTATATCATTTTGACGCATGAGCACTGCGATCACATCGCAGCGCTCAATGATATGCGTAAGTATTATAGCTTAAAAGTACTTTGTAGTGCGGCATGCAGTCAAGGGATTCAAAGCACGACACTAAATATGACCCGTATCATGGAGACCTATTTATACTTTAAGAGCCAAGGGGAGCTCCAGGTCTCCTATCCCCCTTTTACTTGCCAAGCTGCCGATATCATTTTTGACAATACTTACTTAGCTACTTGGCAAAACCATACTATCTTTTGTATTACAGCACCCGGCCATACTCCAGGCAGCACCTGCATCATCATAGATGAAAAGATGTTATTTTCTGGCGACTACTTTATTCCTGGCGAAGAAGTCATCACCCGTCTTCCTGGTGGAGACGAAGAAACTTATGAGCAACAAGGAAAAGCCACTTTGCGTTGTCTGCCAACACCGATATTAACTTATCCGGGCCATGGTGAACCATTTATATTGACACAGGAGGTGAAAAAAAAATATGGACTATAGTAATTGGTTGATGCAACCGCCTTACCATTGGACACAGGACGAAAAAGAAGCCCATTACGTGCCTCTCTTATTCGAATTGACTTCTCACCACTGTCATTGCTGTCAACCTTATGGTCAAGCGATACAAACGCTGTATGAGAAAAATAGAAGATATGACTCTTCCAACCAAATCCCAATGCTTCCTATTTCTTTATTTAAAACAGAAGAACTAAAAAGCATCCCTGATTCCGAAATTTTTAAAGTAATCACTTCGTCGGGAACATCGGGAGTGGCATCTCATTTATACCTCGACGCCTTTAACGCACAAAATCAACAATTGGCCTTATATAACATCGTGAAAGACTTTATTGGCTCCTCGCGACTCCCCATGTTGATTGTCGATACGCCGGATATATTAAAAAATCGAGACGCCTTTAATGCCCGCGGGGCAGCGGTCTTGGGCTTTTCCATCTTTGCTAAACGAAAATATTACGCATTAAAACCAGATCTATCCGTTGATTTGGAAAGCATCCGCACATTCATTCAGACATATCGTAATCAACCGGTCTTAATCTTTGGCTTTACTTTTATGATTTGGCAGTATCTTTGTGAAGCGCTGGCAAACTATCCAGGTTTAATTGATTTATCCAATGCAATTTTAATCCACGGCGGAGGCTGGAAAAAAATGCAGGACCGCGCGGTTTCACCTCACGAGTATAAGAAACGGCTATATGAACAGTTCCAGATCCATAAAGTCCACAATTATTATGGCATGGCTGAACAAACAGGATGTATTTATATGGAATGTGAACAAGGCCATCTTCATGCCAGCATATTCTCCGATATTATCATTCGCAATCCAGAAAACTTTTCAGTCTGTCCCGTAGGAGAAACGGGCATTGTCCAAGTATTGACTCCACTGGCCACGTCCTATCCGGGTCATTCTATCCTGACAGAAGATATGGGCACCCTGTTAGGAATCGATGACTGCCCTTGTGGCCGTTTAGGAAAATATTTCCGCATTGATGGCCGCATGGCAAAAGCCGAAATAAGGGGGTGTAGTGATGCGCACAACTAAAAGCTTCACGATACTTGCCGGTTCGATTCCAGAAAAAATTATGCCCCAACAACCTTTTTCTCCGCTAACCTTGCAGTTTTGCCAAGATTTCGCGCACCAATTACAACAACGGCCTATCGCCAAAGAAGAGCCTGACTGGGCCGCTTTCAGTTTTTGGCTGCGCCCGCGAAAATTAGAAAGTTATAGAAAACTACTCACTTTTCCTGAAAAAAGATTAGGCCGAGGATTGACCTTTCATATAGCGCCAGCGAATATGCCTACCATGTTTTTATATAGTTTATTCATTTCCTTATTAGCTGGAAATGCTAATATCGTCCGGTTATCCCCCCGGTTGCTTCCCAAGGTACAGCCCGTTTGCGAATTACTCAACACTATATTGAATACACAGACATATCGTTCTATTAAAAACATGAATGTTATACTAACGTATGGTCACGACCGGAAAATAACGGATTGCTTCTCCAAACAGTGCAACAGCCGCATCATCTGGGGCGGCGATAAGACAATTCTTGAAATCAGAAAGTCACCGCTATCTCCCATGGCCATCGATATTCCTTTCGCGGACCGTTATTCATTGGCAATCGTCGACAGCGAATATGTCGCTAATTGCTCAGAAGACGAATTAAAAAATGCAGTCCACCACTTTTATCTGGATACCTACGAAGCCGATCAAAATGCTTGTTCCTCACCGCGCCTGCTCTTTTGGCTCGAAAAAAAATATGGCTTCTTTGCAATAGCTCAAGATCGCTGGTGGCGGGCTGTTACGATTGAAATCCAAAAGTACGACTTGGCAGCTATAAAAGTAAGTCGAAAATATGCAGAAGCTTGGACGTTTGCCATGCACACCCCTGAAATCAGTGACTTTTCATATGCAAGCAACCGGCTTTATGTATACACCCTTGATTCACTTCCCAAAGACATTACTCAACTAGCAGGTTCCTTTGGACAATTTTTTCAATATCCTATAAAAAATCTAAAAGACATCATTCCTTATATGACAGCTAAAGTGCAGACGATTACAACTTTACATGTAGATATACAGGCGTTTCGTGCTCAGTTAATCGAAGCGGGAATTACCGGTGTCGATCGAGTGGTTCCCTTTGGACAGGCTATGGATATGGATATAATCTGGGATGGCCGTAATTTATTGGACGCGTTGACCCGTATCATTCGTTAGGAGGGATACTTATGTTGAACTTTTTTGATGAAAATCCGGCATATGAAAATCACGTATTATTCACCAATGGGGCAGGCCACTCTTTAACCTACAAAGACTGGTATACCCATAGCAGAAACTTAGAGGAAAAGCTTTCATCCCCAACAAGACAGTTGGCAGCTATCATCTGTCATAATACCATAGGGTCTGCCTTATCTTATCTCTGTTGCTTGCAAAATCGAATCGTCCCCTTACTCATCGATCACGACATGGACATAGAATTGCGTCAACGCCTGCTGTCCATTTATAAGCCTAATTATATATTCAAGCCTGTAGACGATGAAGTCGAACCTCTTTATACATTAAATGGATATGGCGTATATCAAGCAAATGATATAGCTCATAATATTCATTCCGATTTGGCGTTACTTCTGACAACGTCTGGCAGTACAGGCAGTCCCAAATTGGTCCGTCAAAGTTATACAAATATTCAATCCAATGCAGCGTCTATCGCACAATATTTAAAAATTACGGCACAAGACCATCCTATTTCTTCCTTGCCCATGCATTACACGTTTGGCCTTTCTGTCATCAATAGTCATGTACTATGCGGAGCCTGTGAATGTCTGACAGAAGCAACTGTATTCGATAAAGAATTTTGGAATATTTGTCAAAATGACGAAATCACCTCTATTGCCGGTGTCCCCTTCACTTATGAATGTCTAAAGCGCATCGGCTTCATGGCCATGGATTTACCGAAATTAACGCTGATGATTCAAGCCGGTGGCCATTTATCAACACGCCTGCAAAAAGAATACCTGGAATTTGCCCATAAGACAGAGAAACGCTTTATCGTCATGTATGGTCAAACAGAAGCCACTGCACGCATGTCTTATCTGCCCTTTGATATGGGACTGAAAAAAATAGGCAGTATCGGCATTGCCATTCCCGGCGGGACCTTCCATATTATGGAAGATGAAAAAACGGAAATCACCCAGCCACATGTTACGGGCGAACTTTGCTATGAAGGACCCAATGTTACATTAGGTTATGCCCATTGTGCTGAAGATTTGGCCTTAGGCGACATGCGTCATGGCCGATTATATACGGGTGATATGGCCTATTTCGATGAAGATGGATACTACTATATTGCGGGACGCAAAAAGCGCTTCATCAAAGTAATGGGTAAGCGTGTGAATATGGATGAAATGGAAGAACTGCTAAAAAGTGCTTTTGATTTCAGTGATTTCGCCTGTGTGGGTCAAGATGATGATCTGCACGTATTTATGACCAATAATACCCATCAATCTGAAGTTGAAGACTTCCTTATAGAAAAGACAGGTTTGCATCTCCGTTGTTTTACAATCCATCACATTAAACAAATTCCTAAAAACACTTCTGGCAAAACACAGTATCCTGAATTAAAGGCCTTGGCCGAAAAACAGGGGTGATAAAAATGGATGCAGGTATCACCATTTCACAAGAACAATTACAAAAACTTTCCATAAATCAAATTCAATCCTTGCATATTCTTTCTCTCTCAGCTGAATCCCTACGCGATTTATTGCAAAAAGAGTCTGAAGAGAATCCTTTTATGGATTATAGCCCTAGCACAAGCAATAATATTTCCTCTGATGGCTCTACTTCGTTTTTAAACTTTATAGCTGCTCCTGAAGAAAGAAGTGTGAAGCAATTTATTTTAGAGCAAGTAAATCTATCTAATTTCACGACTCCCCAGTGGGCTCTTTTCTCCTATTTAACCGATTATGTCGATACACGGGGCTATTTAACTATTACAGAAGAAGAACTCAAAAAAAAGATTCCTTTACCCGACGGCCTTTTTGCTTCTTGTTTACGAATACTCCAAAACTTAGATCCTGCCGGAATTGGAGCTACATCTTTGACAAACTGTTTAAAATTACAACTGCAACGAAAAAAACAGCTTACCCCTTTATTAGAAAACTTAATTGAAAACCATTTAAATGAAATAGGTGCACAAGATATATCTCACATCTGTCAATCATTAAAAACGCCCAAAAAACAAATTTTGGCCGCTATCCGACTGATTAAGCGCTTAAATCCAGCTCCTTTAGAAGGATTATTTGAAACAAATTCAACCTATATCGTCCCTGACGTAATTATTAGGTTCATGCCTACAGGACATGAAATCATTTTAAATGACGCTTGGGTTGCCTCTTACTCCATGAGCGATTATTATGTCCGCATGATGCATACAACAACAGATGAAAGCGTAAAAAAATATTTCAAGACAAAATACACCCGCTGTCGCTTGTTATTTTATAATATAGAACGCCGACGCCAAACACTGTACAATCTGACCGATGTGATTTGCCATCATCAGCAAGCCTACCTGCAAAATCATGGCCCTTTAGCTCCAATGACACTGGCAGATATTGCTAAGGAAATCGGAGTGCATCCTTCAACAATTAGTCGGTCTATAAAGAACAAATATTTACAAACGCCATACACGACACTTTCTTTTAAAAATTTATTCCAACGCCCTTTTCCCAAGACGGGAAAAGATATTTCTAAAGAAGCATTAAAAAAAGAATTGTGTTGCCTGATAAAATCAGAAGACACGAAGCATCCCTATAGTGATGCTCAACTGACAAACATCCTTTCAACCCAATTTGGTCGAAGTTTTTCCCGTCGTCTTATCCAGAAATATCGGATACAATTGCATATTCCCAACTCCTATGAACGCTACGGATAAAGCATGTGTTTTTTATATATTTAACATACACCTTGCGATATTCTTGTTTACATAATTAAAAATTGTTATAATTTTTTACATATGCATATATGTAATATTTATTTCGCAGAGGCCCGTCAGGGCCTCATTGCTTCTTTGTCGTAAAGGAGGACCATCTTTATGACGAATGTAACAAAAATTTTTTCGACACTGTCCGAGGCCAGCGAACGGCTCAATGCCATTATTGAACATTCTTTTGATGGCATTTTCATTACCGATGCAAAGGCCAATGTTATCCGTATCAATCATGCCTACGAAGTCATTACCGGCTTAAAGAAAGAAGAAGTCCTCGGAAAAAACATGGCTGATCTCGTGCGCAATAAATTAATCTCAGAATCAGGCTCCCTGCAAGTTATTAAAACGAAACAACCAGTAACACTGCAACAATGCTTTCGTTCAGGAAAGGAAGCGTTAGTAACTAGTTCTCCTATTTTTGACGCCGACGGCAATTTCATTATGATTGTCACCAATGTTCGGGATTTGACAGAAATTTATAATTTAAAAGCTGTCGTCCAAGAAAAAACGGCTGCCATGGATCGCCTAGCTATGGAACTGGAACATTTACAAACAACGTCAGAAGACAATCAGGAAATCATCGCTAAGGATGAAACAACCTTAGCAGCCATGCTGCTTGCCAACCGCGTAGCATCCATGGACACGACGGTTATTCTACTAGGAGAAACGGGTGTCGGGAAAGAAGTGATGGCCCGATATATTTTCCAGCACAGCCATCGCGCAAAAAATAGTTTCATTAAAGTAAACTGTGGGGCTATCCCAGAAAATCTGATTGAAAGTGAACTCTTCGGGTATGAAGGTGGCGCTTTTACAGGCGCCAATAAAAACGGAAAAATCGGTCTCTTTGAATTGGCTAATAAAGGCACCTTATTTCTCGATGAAATTGGGGAACTTCCCAAAGACATGCAAGTAAAATTGCTACGTGTTCTTCAAGAACAAGAAATCTTGCGCGTCGGTGGTACGAAGCCCGTAAAAATTGATGTCCGCATCATTGCCGCTACGAACCGAAATTTAGAAGAAATGGTAAAAGACGGTACTTTCCGTGAGGATTTATATTACAGGCTCACTGTCTTTCCCATTTCCATTCCGCCATTGCGGATGCGAAAAAAGGATATCATCCCCTTGGCGCTCTCTTTCCTGGAAAAGCTGAATCAAAAATATCAACTGAAAAAGTATTTTACCGACTTATCCATGCAGCTTCTCCACGAATACGACTGGCCTGGTAACATCCGCGAATTAAAGAACATCGTCGAAAGAGCAATTATTATAAGTCCTTCAGATGCAATAAAGCCGGAAGATCTCCATATACATTCTGCTAGTAAACCAATCGTAATTATAAAAGAAAATGATTTTAGCGATAATACAAAAAATTCTTTACCGCCCTCCCCCGAATTTCCGATAAATTTAAAAAATACTCTCGAAAAAATAGAGTATACCTACATGGTCCAAGCCTATAAATTCTTTGGCAACGTGCGCGATGCTGCCAAAAATTTGGGACTCACACCTTCTACCTTTGTACGGAAACGCAAGCAATATCAGCAAAACAATACGGACCCTGAAAGGATGTGAGCAATATGACAACTCTGGAAGAAATCCGTAAAAAAGCCCGTGCTAAAATGAAAGGTTGTTATGTCTGTCCTGATTGTGATGGTAATGCCTGTTCCGGGATGATTCCTGGTTATGGCGGTATGCGGACAGGCCAATCTTTTCGTAATAATCGATTGTCCTTCCAAAAATATGGTCTCCTATCTCATCTCTTATCGGCTAGCAAAAACCCAGATACGACGTGTTCTATTTTTGGAAAAACGTTATCCATGCCCATTCTTATCGCCCCAGTCAGCGGCTATGTCCATAATGGAAAAATAGAAGGAAATCCGGAAGAAAAAGAATATGAATATCTCTTTTCTATGACTGAAGGAGCTGCAAAAGCAGGAACACTGGTATTTACCGGCGATAGTGGCCATGCTTATATGTATGAAGCTGGGATTGCCGCTTCAAAGAAATATCCAAAACACGTAATTCCGACAATAAAGCCGCGAAAAAATCAAAAAATCATTGAGAAAGCACGACTAGCTGAACAATCAGACGCATTCGCAGTGGCAAACGACGTTGATGCCGTAACCTCCGCGAATATGCGATTTTTTGGCCAGCCCTTAGAAGTAGAGCGGCTAAAAAATCTAAAATACATTATTAGTTCCATTCATCTCCCTTTCATTGTAAAAGGCATTATGTCCCCTGATGAAGCCTTGCTTTGCCTAGAAGCAGGCGCCAAAGGAATTGTTATCAGCAATCACGGAGGCCGCATACTCGATGGTATGGCTAGTCCTTTATCTGTCCTGCCCGAAATTTCTGCCGTTGTAAAAAACAGATTAACAATTTTCATAGATGGCGGAATCCGACACGGTGAAGACGTCCTAAAAGCATTGGCCCTAGGAGCTGACGCAGTATTAATCGGTCGACCTGCTGCTATTGCAAATATAGGTGGATACGCAGAAGGCGTTACATTGCTCCTCGATACCTTAAAGCAAGAATTACAAGATGCTATGACAATAACAGGCATTCCTGATTTGCAACACATATCGTCTAATATTTTACAAAAAATAAAATAACAATCCCAAGAAACTTTAAACACTATCTCGACATATTGCCTCAAATATGCAAATCTACCCAATTTTGCTAAAATAAAGGCAATCAATAGTCTATACAATTTGACTTTTTGCCTTGTATGCCATTCCCCTTTTAGGAGGTTTTATCATGGATTATTTAAGCAATATGTTTTCTTTGAAAGGTAATGTCGCCCTCATTACGGGCGGTTCTTACGGCATCGGTTTTGCCATTGCCAAAGCGTTAGCCCGTGCTGGCGCCGTGATTGCCTTCAACTGCCGCAGTCAGGAACATCTGGATCAGGCCATGAAGGATTATGAAAAAGAAGACATTGAAGCTCACGGCTATCTTTGCGATGTCACTGATGAGCTCCACGTGCAAAAATTGGTCAGTGAAATAGAAAAGACGTTGGGGACTATCGACATCCTCGTCAATAACGCCGGTATCATCAAACGTATCCCCATGTGTGACATGACGACGGAAGAATTCCGCCAGGTCGTCGATATCGACTTAGTCGGTTCGTTCATCGTATCCAAGGCAGTCATTCCCGGTATGATAAAAAAAGGCCACGGCAAAATCATCAATATCTGCTCTATGATGAGCGAATTAGGACGTGAAACCGTGTCGGCTTACGCCGCAGCCAAAGGCGGTCTGAAAATGTTGACCCGTAATATCTGTTCCGAATTCGGCGGCGCCAATATCCAGTGCAATGGCATTGGCCCTGGCTACATCGCAACGCCTCAGACAGCCCCGCTGCGCGAAAAACAGCCGGATGGCTCCCGTCATCCTTTCGACCAGTTCATCGTCTCCAAGACGCCGGCTGGCCGCTGGGGCACGACGGAAGACCTCGAAGGACCGGCCGTCTTCTTAGCTTCCCATGCTTCGGACTTCGTAAACGGACACATTCTATACGTCGACGGCGGCATCCTTGCCTACATCGGAAAGCAACCGTAGAGGAAAAGGGCTGGTTGCACGTGCGGCGAGCCCTTGTTTTTCTAAATATACAAATTGGGCTGGCTTTGCTACAATAGAGTCAATCCGTAGTCCGTCATAATTATTGTCTAAAGCAGGTGAAACCATGAATACTCAAATGCCCATCGGTGTAGATGACTTCAAGGAAGTCCGGGAGAATTATTATTTCGTCGATAAAACCCATTTCATCCAATCCCTTATTGATGGCCACAGTAAAGTGACCCTGTTGACCCGGCCCCGTCGTTTCGGAAAAACACTGACCATGAGTATGCTCGATTACTTTTTTTCTTTAGAAAGAGAACAGGAAAGCCTTCACCTCTTTGATGGTTTGCAGATTGCCAAGGCAGGAATCGATTATATGAAGCATCGAGGCCAGTACCCTGTCCTCTTCATGACCTTCAAAGGCATACAGAATGATACCTGGGATTTAGCTTTCAATGCCTTCCAGCTGGTCATCCAAAAGGAATTCCAGCAGCATCGTTATTTGTTGGACACTCCGGAATTGGCTCCTGAAGAAAAACAACTCTATAGCCGTTTCCTCGATAATACGGCCACGCTTGCAGAATACCAAATCAGCCTGCTCTACTTATGCGAATATCTCTACCGGTACTATAAAATTCGGCCAATTATCCTGATTGATGAGTACGACGCGCCCATCCAGAATGCCTATAACCATGGCTTTTATGATACGGCTATCTCCTATTTCCGTACCTTTTACAATAACACCTTGAAAGGGAATGAGTTCCTGAATTTCGCCATCCTCACAGGTGTCCTGCGCATTGCCAAAGAGAGCATCTTCAGCGGCCTAAACAATCTCCGTGTCTGCTCAATCCTCGATAATGCCTATGCCGATGTCATGGGCTTTACAGAAGAAGAAGTAACTCAAATAGCTAAGGATACGGGGGAAGAACAGGCCTTGCCGACTTTAAAGAAGTGGTATGATGGTTATCGTTTCGGGAACCTCGACATATATAATCCTTGGTCGATCATCAACTTCTTCTCTGAACGGTCAGCCGATGATTATTGGGTCAATACGTCCTCGAATGACATTATCCAGCATATGATGCAGGGGAATGCGAAAAGTCAGGAAAAGAATCTGCTGATTCTCTTGCATGACGGAACTGTCGCCGCCATCATCCGCGAAGGTTTGATTTATAAGGATATTACCCGCAATAAAGATGGCCTTTATACGCTCTTACTGATGACAGGCTATCTGACAGCCGTTCAAACCACACCGGTTCCCAATGGACGTCTTTGCCAGCTCAAGATTCCCAATGAAGAATTGACCCATGTCTTCCAAAGCGAAATTCTCAACTTAGAGCCCTTCAGCAAATCGAAAAGCAGCAATATATCGCTGAATTCAAGCAGAAGCAGATACCCTCAGTCCTGAAATACGGTATCTCATTCTGCGGGAAGAAGATTTATGTAACCAGGTAATAGAGATGGCTAAAATGTGCCGAGAATTAGAGAATTAGAGAAATGGAGCATGGAAGAGCGTCAAGAAGGTCTTGTCGAAGGGCAGCGCAAGGGCGAAGATAATCTGGCAAAACTGCTGAAATTGTTGAAGGCTGATGGCCGCTTACGTGATTTGGATTTAGCCATAGAAGACGAAGAGGCCCGAAAAGCGTTATACAAGGAATATCACATTGACTAAAAAAATTCCCCCGATGCTATCGAAATAGTGGACAGCATCAGGGGATTCTTTATTTATCAGGGAACTATGCTCCGGCAACTTCTTTATTTTTGTTCAACATGATGTGCAAGACTTCGCAATCTGTCTGCTGCATACCATTAGATGCCAAGAGGCCTACGTTTCGGATACATTCATCTGCCGTATCGGCGACGAGCCCATCTGTACCTTCTACGCGGATACCGGCTAAGGCCATGAGGACCGAACGATAAGCGATTTCCGCTGCCGAAGCGACTTTCATGGCACAGCTATCGGCGGCACCATCACAGACCATACCGACGATGCCGCCATTCATAGATGAAATAGCTTTGCAAATAGTCTGATACGGTGTCTTTCGGTCGAGGAGCCAAGCCATGCCAGCCGCTGCTCCCATGGCAGCCGTAACGGTCGCGCAAAAGGCAGACAACTTGGGTAAATAGCTGTGCGCATAGATAGCGACCATACTGGCCAAAGCCAGGGCCCGGACGCGTTCTTCGCCAGAGGCTTTGATATGGTCAGCGACAACTGTTACTGGCTCAGATACGGTGATGCCCTGATTTCCAGAACCAGAATTGGTCATGGCCGGACAGGCAGCGCCACCCATGCGAGCGTCTGAAGCGGCCACTGTACGGACTTGGATTTCACGAGCCAAATCGCCTGCCAACAGGCCCTCTTTGATGCTCTTTTCCATGGTGCAGCCAATGCGCAGGCCATATTTCCCCGTCAGACCTTCTTTAGACAAGGCATCATTTAAATTTTCTGCATTCTTGATGAATTGGATATTGGCAAGGGGAATATTTTCAGCAAATTCCAAAATATCTTTGATGGAAAGGGACTGCAAAAAAGTGATTTTATCGGCTTCACTATCATTACAGCTCGCTTTTTTTTCAAAAATAACCTGTCCATCTTTTTCGATTAAGACAACGTTCGTATGGTTATCGACGATGACGGCGCGGACATGATGGCTTTCTCCATAGACATTGGCTTCCGAATAAAGGATATGCTTTGTCGTTTCATTGACACCAACGGTGACTTTGCCGTCAGCTACCATTTGTTTTCCTTGGGCTACCACATCAGGCGTCAAGGATTTCAGGACCTGGAGACCTGCGTTAGCATCGCCGCCCAGGGCACCAACAGCAGCAGCAATAGCCAATCCCGGCATGCCGGTGCCTGGAACCATAACGCCCATCCCATTTTTCATCAAATTAGCGGAAACAAAGGCTTTGACAGCTTGTACGGGTTCTCCCAATTCTTTCGCCGCCGTAGCCGCTGCAAAAGCCAGGGAAATCGGTTCCGTACATCCCGTAGCCGGTTTGATATCTTGCTTCATGATTTCAATCATTTTATTCCACATAGTACATGTTTCCATTATTATCACTCCTAAAAAAATCAATCTATAAAATAATCCGTTATAGACTTACGAAAAAGCCAGGAACGGTGAGATAATTAACAAGATGCCCGTCGCAATGATGAGATATAACGAAACGCCTTTCAAGTCATGCAAGCGCGGCACCCGGTAGACGAGATAAGCCGGAATCAGGCAGCCAATCATGCCAAAGACAGGGCTGCAAATTGAAGTAAAGCTCAAAACGGGAGCATTGAGGATAATGGCACCCCACGACACGAGAACAGCAAAGACCAGGATACCCAAGGAAACGGCACGTGCATTAATCTTATCTTCTGGCATAATGCGTTTCAAGCAGTTCATGGCAATGCCGCGGCAGGCTTCGCGGAAACCCAGGAAGACGCCGAAGAAGGCCGTAACGACAGCAAAAATATTTAGAATCAAACTCATGATCTTAATGGATGTGCCGGGAATCCCCTGGGCAGCCAATGCTAAAGCAGAAATATTGTTTTCATAAGCCATAACAGCTTGGTCATGTCCCATAGCCAAGTTGAACGAAATAGCATAGAAAAATACGGTGACAAAGAGCACGCCAAAGGCGATATTCATGGCCCGCAAAGCCTTGTACCGGGCAACTTCAATCGACTTATTATGAGAACGATAGGAAATGACCATCGGGCTCAAGCTCTGTAAAAATAAAATAGATGTCAGCGTAAAAGGCAGCATGATGATAGTCTGCTTGATGAGATAGCCAAAATCGGGAAAACTACCTATATTCGCTAAATTCCAATGCTGGACCATAATCATACCCAAAACAGCTACGACGCACAGCTTCGTCAAGACCATTAGCGTAGAAATCTTGAAGAGTACTTTTTCGCCACGAGAAGCAATGGCTACGAGGGCACAAATAATGACCAACCCGTATAACGGATTTTTAGCCAGTGAATGGTCCGTCACGCCAAAGGTGACTAAGAAGGAAGCACTGTCATTATTGATGGCCGTCGAATAGACGAATACCCAGATAATGAGCATCAGGAAGTAAAGAAGACCTAAGAACAGGCCCCAGTTCTTGCCCAAGTAGTTGCCAATGACACTAGGATAATCTTCACATCTTTCAGATTTTGCCAGAGTATTAATGAATAATCGCTGGAAAAGGTACATAGCCGGATAACCGATAATAGATGACAAGAGATAAATCCAAATCCCTGCCAAGCCTACCTGTACCGGTAAAAATACGATGCCTGCACCGATAGCCATGCCGATACTCATGATGACCCAGCCCCAGTCGGTACTGTCAAACTTGACGGCTTCTTTCCACTGGGCTTTGGTCATACCCGCTTTTTCCCATCGGGTCAACTTTTCTTTCCCCAAAGTTTGTCCTTTATCAGGACACTGAACTGTCTGTTCCATTCTATCAATCTCCTTTTATAGTGTAATCCCTTCATTCCACACAAGATACCGTCATTGCCTATACGCTTGTATGCCCCTCTTTTTTCAATAAAATATTATCATAGTAATAATTATTTTGCAATATTTCTTATTTTGTCTTTTTGTAATAAACGATTACTATGGATTGTTCTTTTGTAATGAACTTACAAAGTCAAAAAAATATCCTGCCAAAAATAAAATATTTTAGCAGGATATTTATATTTTCGTTATATTTAGTTTCTTGTAAAAGGACAACCTCAAAGAAAAATCAACCTCTCAGACCGCCTTTGGGCGGCCAGCTCTCCTAGGAAGAGATCCTTTCGCCTCACTTTTTAGAAGCCGGCTTTGGACAATTCGTCTCTCATGGCCCGGCGGTTCCGATAAGTTTCCCGCCATTCTTGGGCGATTTTACGGGCCATGTTCAGGCCTTCGGGATAGGTGCTGAGTTTTTTCAGGTAAACGATGCAATCTCGATATTGATTGCGGCTATTCAGTCCAGGCATGGCCTTTTTCACATAGTCCGCATAAAAGAAGTCTCTCCAATTTCCTAAATCCATGTTTCTCACCCCCGTACATTGTGATTTTCTTTCTTGATACGATTCAAGTAACGGTAAATCGTTGGTTCTGATACGCCCAGGACCTGGGCCAGGGCATAGACGCTGCCTTTGAGGACGAAGAGGCCGTTTTTGTAGAGGTCTTCTACGACGGCTAGCCGTTCTTTTTGTGAAAGGCGTTTGGCATCGGCGGCATAGAGCTGCAACGACCGCTGGATGAGGTGCTGAATGGCATCGTCTACGGTCGGATACATGCTCTCTGAGATTTCGACACCCAGGAAATGATCATCGCCATTCTTCGAAGCTGGCGGAACCACGTCGGCCAGCGTTTTTTCCGTATCCATGAGGACCAAGGCGTCCAGCTGTTTCCGCACGTCCAAGTAGCGCTGGACGTCGTAATTCAGGCAGAGCGCCCCGATGATGTTATCGTCCTCATCGTGGATGAAGAATGTCGAAGACCGCAAGGTATGGCCATTGATGCTCTTTCCGTAGTAATTGGTCATGTACTCCTGATCCCGTTTTTTACCGACCTGCATGAGTTTCAGAATGAAATCCGTCGCCGGTGCACCGAGCTTGCGGCTGCTGATGTCACCATTGGCAATGGCGATGACCGACTCTTCAGGATGGCGCAAATCATGAAGGACGACTTCACAATCCTTTCCCAACGCGGCCCCTAAAAAGGGAACGATATGTTTATACATCTCTAAAATACTCACGACGTCACTCTCCCTATCTGTTATAAGAAAAGTTTATCACAATGAGAATGTGTAGGGCAAGGGAAAAAGGGCTTGTCGCACGACGACAAGCCCTTTTTAGTGGTTAGTGGCTAGTTGTTAGCAGTTAGCGGATGGCTGAAAATTTAAAGCCAGCTTCTGCAAACTACAAACTCCATACTACAAACTAATACTTACACTTCCGCAATGACTTCGATTTCGCAGAGGAAGTGAGCCGGCAGTTCTTTGACGGCTACGCAGCTGCGGGCCGGTTTGCTGATGAAGGCTTTTTCGTAAATAGCGTTGAACGCAGCAAAGTCCTTCATGTCATAGAGGAAGCACGTCGTCTTGACGACTTTCGAAAAGTCCGTTCCAGCTGCTTCGAGGATAGCGGCAATGTTCTTGACAGCCTGTTCCGTCTGGGCTTCGATGCCTTCCTGGAGCTTGCCCGTCTGCGGATCGACGCCGGCCGTACCAGAAATGTACAGCATACCATTGGATACCATAGCCTGGGAATAAGGACCGATAGCTTTCGGTGCGTTCTGGGAAACAATTACGTTCATGGAAATACCCTCCTGTAAGATAACTTTATTTCACTAATAAAATTTTATCACAATAATAATTGATTTTCAATAAGTATCTCGCCGTTTTTTACAGAAAAGCATTTCCGGTGGTGCCTTTAATGTTGACATATGTCATCTATATATCTATAATAAAAGGCGTAAAGGAGGGGGTATTATGCCGAGACCACCGCGGTGCCGACGGGTTTGTTCATTGCCGGCGGCTTCTGTCTTTGGACCTGTAGACGGAGGACAATCAGCAGATGCCATTATCATGGGCATTGATGAGTATGAAGTCATCCGCCTCATCGACTGGGTCGGCTTGACGCAGGAACAGTGCGCCGCTCAGATCAATGTGGCGCGCACGACGGTAACCGGCATTTATGATTCGGCCCGACGCAAACTGGCCGATGCCCTCATCCATGGCAAACGTCTCGTCATCGAAGGCGGCCATATCCAAGTTTGTGAACGTTCCGGTACGTGCTGTCATGCCTGCTGTCACGCCGGAAAAAAGAATACAAAGGAGAATGATCCCAATGAGTGAAAATTGTACACACGATTGTTCCAGCTGCGGCAGCTCCTGCGCTGAACGCACCCAGCCCCAGAGCCTGCAGGCTGCCCCCCATGCCGGCTCGCACATCAAGCATGTCATCGCTGTTGTCAGCGGCAAAGGCGGCGTCGGTAAATCCCTGGTAACGTCCCTTATGGCTGTTGAAATGCAGCGCCGCGGCTTCAAGACGGCTATCCTCGACGCCGATATCACGGGCCCGTCGATTCCTAAGGTCTTCGGCCTGACGGACCATGCGACAGGCGACGAAAACGGCATCTATCCGGTTACGACCAAGACGGGCATCAAAGTTATGTCCATGAACCTCTTGCTCGAAGATGCTGCCGCTCCGGTCGTATGGCGCGGCCCGGTCATTTCCGGTGCTGTAAAACAGTTCTGGACTGACGTCATCTGGGGCGACATCGACTACATGTTCGTCGACATGCCGCCGGGAACGGGTGACGTTCCGCTGACAGTCTTCCAGTCCCTGCCCATGGACGGCATCCTGGTCGTCACGTCGCCGCAGGAACTCGTTTCCATGATCGTCGAAAAAGCATTGAACATGTCGGAAATGATGCACGTCCCGGTCCTGGGCCTCATCGAAAACATGAGCTATTTCGAATGTCCTCACTGCCACGAAAAATTAGCCATCTTCGGTCAGAGCCATGTCGAAGAATCGGCACAGAAATACGATATTCCCCATACGGCAAAACTGCCGATCGACCCGGAATTTGCATCCCATTGCGATAAAGGTGACATCGAAGGCTACGAAGCCAGCTACATGGCGGACACAGCCTCCTTCCTGCAAGGCGTGTTAGGGAAATAATAAAAAGGGCTTGTCGCACGACGACAAGCCCTTTTTGAGTATTAAGTTTGCAGTTCGTAGTTTTTAGTGAAGTTTTTTAAATTTAAAGCTAGCTTCTACAAACTCCATACTACAAACTATATTGAAAGAGCAACCTCTCAGTCAGCTTCGCTGACAGCTCTCCTATAAGGAGAGCCACTGCGGGCCGCCCATCCTCTGATGTCCGTTTTGGCGACCAGCTTGCGGGGCGCCCTTTGGGACGGCCCCTACGAGCCACTAGCCACTAATCATTTTACATTCTTCGTGGCGTCGATGCCGAGGGCTCTCATGATGCCAAAGAAGACTTCTGTATTGTCCATGACGCCCTGGAAGTATTCCGAGCCAGGACCTTCGGCGTTGAGCGGTACGTCGTCGGCAGCATGGCATTCGTCACCGATAGTATCGGGGATATTAGCCGGTACGAGTTCCCATGGATCGCCGTCGTGATGGCGGGCCGGATTGGCTTTTTCGACGACTGTCGATACCTGATGGTATTCGGTCTTATCGCCAGCCTGCTGAGCTTCCTGTTTGGTAACGGTCTGGGAAACAGTCGGCAGCGTCGGTTTCTGCTGGAAGTGGAAGTTTTCATAATATTCCGGATGGTTGGCATACTGGACGGCCAAGGTAACATCGGGATCGGGATTATCCGGGAAGCCGTCGTGGTTCGCATCTTTGAAGGTCGGGAAGATGGAGTCGGCATAGGTACGGACAGCTGCCAGGCCCTTCTTACCATCCCGTTCATGGTAGGTCCCTGTAATAGAAGCGCCGTGAGCGTGGTCGGCAACGACGATGATCAACGTGTTGTCACCATGTTCTTTGTTCCATTTCTGGGCATATTCAATAGCCTTATCGAATTCGATGGTATCATAAGTGGCGCGCTGCCAATCCATGGCGTGGAGCTGTTTATCGATGGATGCGCCTTCAATCATGGCAAAGAAACCTTTGGGGTTCTTGCTGAGGATGTCCAAGGATTTCTTAGTCATGTTGATGAGGTTTGGCTGATCCGTATATTTGCCGAGGACTTCCGGATTCTTGAGCATTTCCCGGTCGACATAGACGTTCATCGTGCCCGGATGGAACAGGCCCAGAAGCGGTTTGTTATCCGGTGCAGCCATCATTTCTTTAGAATCCGTAACAAAAGTATAGCCTTTATCTTTAAACTCCTGGATGACATTCTGGTTATCGTGGCGCTTCGAGCCCTGTTCAGACTGGGGAATGTAACGGCGCGAACCGCCACCCATGATGACGTCTGGGCGATGATAATCTTCGAGATATTCCGAAGCGATGTAATCCTGGTTGGCACGGCGGCGCGTATGGCCGACCATGGCAGCCGGCGTAGCATCGGTCGATTCAGCTTGGGTGATAATGCCGACGGACATGCCACGGCTGCGTTTTACGATTTCCGAAATATTTTCGACACGCGGATCGTCAAAAGGATCTTTTGTAGAATCTTCATAGACGCCCAGGGCATTGACGACAGATTTATGGCCTGTCGCATAAGCAGACGCCGAGTTAGCGCTGTCTGTCGTCAGGGAATCGTAACCGCTAGTCGTGATCAAGCAGTTGTGGGGCATCTTTTCCATAGCCAGCAAGTCATTGTATTTGCCGTTAGTCATCCCTTTAGAAATGATGCGGGCCATTTCACGGGCCTGCAAGGACATGCCGTCACCGATGAAGAGAATGACGTTCTTGGCCTGGTGCTGGGCTTTTTCCTGGACGACGTTATAACGGGCATTGGCCGAGTTAGCGCCGTTAGCATCGGTGGCTGTCGCTTTTACCGTATAGGAACCGGCTTTCGGGAAATTGACCTGATTGGCACGATATGAAATAACGCCGTTACCTAAATCTTTGGCATCTAATTTCTGACCAAAAAATTTATCGGCTTTCTGTCCATTGACCGTGATGTCAACATTCTTCAGATTCTTTGCTTTCGATACTTCGACGTCGAAATCGAATTTGGCACCAGCCAGGAATTTCGCATTATCGACGGGAAGAATGCGGACATCTGCCGCCTGTACTCCGGGAATGAATCCTGCCAATGAGCCGCAGGCTACCATGGAAAGAATTGCTCGTTTTAACCATTGTCGTTTCATATCGTGACCTCCTGAATTTTGTAACATATTCGACACGCTAAGTATAAAGTCCCTATACATAGAAACGGTCAAATCTATGTATAATTTATGTATAATTCAAGGAAGGATGTGTATACCTATGATTTACAGCTGCATCGATATTGGCGGTACAGCCATCAAATTCGGCCTCATCGACGAAACGGGCCGAATCCATAAGAAAGGCAGCTTGCCTACAGACGCAGCAACAGGAGGTGGCCCAGGCATCGTCCATAAAGTCCGCTCGCTCATCCAGCGCCAGCTGGATGACCACCCCTTAGAAGGTATCGGCATTTCGACAGCCGGTATCATCGACACGAAAAGAGGGCGCGTCGACTATGCCCTGTCCATACCCGATTATACGGGAACCGCCTGGAAATCGCTCTTGGAAAATGAATTCCAGCTCCCCTGTATTGTCGAAAACGATACGAACTGCGCCGCTCTGGGAGAATGGTGGCTCGGCGCCGGCCGGGACATGGACTCCCTCTTCGCCGTAACTGTCGGCACCAGTATTGGCGGAGCCTTCATCGAAAAGGGGCATATTCTCCACGGCGCCGGCCGGGCAGCTGGTGAAATCGCCTATATGCGAGTCCCTGCCGGCCGCCTCCACGACGTCGCCTCGGCGACATACCTCTGCCGGGAAATGGCATGCAAAAAAGCCGCCGACCCAAAAAAGGTCGACGGCCATACTTGCTTTGCCTGGGTCCGTCAGGGAGATGCCACGGCAGCAGCTGTCCTCGATACATTCTGCCAGAATCTAGCCGATGGTCTGGCCAATATTGCTTGTCTGTGCAATCCCGACGGTATCGTCCTCGGCGGCGGCATCATGGCCCAGGAAGATATCCTGCGGCCCAAGCTGGAACAAGCCTTAGCGGCCCGATTGCCAACCATGATGCTGCCACCAAAGGGACTGGCCTTTGCCAAACGGCAGAACGACGCCGGTATGCTAGGCGCCTTGTATCTATTGCTGCATCGAAAAGGCCATTATTGATGATTCAATTTCGTGCGGACAATGCGGGTAACCTTTTCATCAACTAAGTTCCGGAAATCCGCATTATTCTTATATTCTCTCAAAAGACCGTCATAGGTTTCCCGTTCGTGAGCATATTCATGGCATACCAGGACCATATCGGCGCCGGCTTTGATGGCCATGACGCCCATATCAGCAAAGGCATAGTGTTTGGCCATGGCGCCCATTTCCATATCGTCGGAAACGATGAGCCCTTGGTAGCCAAAGGTGTTGCGCAATAAATCGGTCATGATCGGCTTGGAGACACAGGCCGGAAGATTGGGATCCAAAGCAGGGAAGGTGACGTTCGAAACCATGATGAACATTTTCTGATTGTCTTCGCTCTTGATGAGGTTTTCAAAAGGCTTCAAATCCTGCTTCATCAAATCGTCTTTGGAACTGTTGACGCTGTCGCCGTCGATGTGGGGATCCGTCTTGACTTTGCCAATACCCGGAAAATGCTTGAGGGAACACCAGATTCCCGTCTGTTCGTAGCCGGCAATGGCTTCATGGGCAAATTGGGTCACGACGCCAGGGTCGATGCTGTACGACCGTTCGGTCTGAGAACCGAGGTCGACGACAGGCGCAAAATTGACGTTGATGCCCAGCTTTTTCAAGGCATCGCCTGTCGTGACGGCCCACTGCTTCGCCTGAGCCGGCTGACCACTCTGACCGATAGCCTGTTCAGACGGCACAGGCGGGAAGGCCTTACGCATGCGCAGGACCTGCCCACCTTCCTGATCCAGAGCAATAAAAGGCATGACACCGCTCTTCTTGCGGATTGTCGTGTCTATTTTTTTTGTCAAATGCTGGACCTGCTCAGGCGTATCCATGTTGCGGTCAAATAAGATGACATTGCCAGTATGACAATATTCTAGCTGACGCTGAGCCTGGTCATCGATGGTCGTCTCAGCCAGGCCGATCATCATGAGCTGGCCGATTTTTGCTTCTGGTGACATCTTGGCGACAAGCCGCGACGCTTCGTCTTCCTGCACCGCACCTTTAGATGGCGCAGCCGGGCCCGTCGGCGACGGCGACCGGTTCCAGAAGAACCAAGCCCCAGCCAGCACGAGCACCAAGACGGCCACAGCCAGGAAAATACCGCTCTTCGTATTATGCTTCTTCATTATATGCCAACTCCCCGGCAACGACTGTCTGTTTTACATGGAAATCGTTGCTGTCCAGAATGGTAATATCCGCCTGTTTCCCTTCTTCCAAAGAACCAATGCGGTCATAGACACCGAGGGCTTTGGCCGGGTTGACCGTAGCCATAGCGATGACATCAGGAATGGAAGCACCGGAATTGATCAGGAAGTGGAGGACCACTTCGTTCATAGGAGCAATGCTGGCAGCCAGGGTCCCGTCAGCCAGACGGGCTTCGCCGTTTTTGACAAAGACTTTCTGCCCGCCCAGGCTCGATTCGCCGTCGCCTTGCAGGCAGGCCCGCAGGGAATCAGTGACCAAGATGAGGCCATCACGGCCTTTCATCTGATAAGCCAATTTCTGCGCTGCCGGATGGACGTGGAGATTATCACAAATCAATTCACAGCAGGCATGTTTATTGAGCAGTGCTGCCCCGACGACGCCGGGTTTACGATGATGGAAAGGAGTCATGGCATTATATAAATGAGTGACATGGCAGTGACCAAGGGTATCCATACATTCCATAGCTTGATCGAAATCGGCTGCTGTATGACCGATGGATACGGTAATGCCGTGGTCCTGGCAGTCTTGCAGGAATTTCTTGTTCTTCAGCGTTTCCGGTGCCAATGTGATAATCTTAATGACATCGGCATAGGGCTCGAGCCAGGAAAAATCGGCAGTCTGAATATTTTCTTCAGCCTGGGAACCCTTATAAGCCGGACTGATGAAAGGGCCTTCCATATGAGCGCCCAAGACCTGAGCGCCCCCTTGGTAATCGGCCCGGGCCTGACGGATACGGGAGAGAGCCTTCTCGATGCGCCCCGGTTCCATGGTCATCGTCGTCGGGACAAAGGACGTAACCCCTGTCGATGGCAGAGCTTGCTGCATGGTCCTCAGTGCCTGATCATTATCATCCATGGTATCGGCACCGGCACAGCCGTGGATATGTTCGTTGATGAAGCCCGGGACGACAAAGCCGCCGTTGGCGTCGATGAATTCCGAGCACATACCGGCTCGGAACTGTTTGCGCGGTACAATACGCCAGATATCCTTTTCATACATAATGACATGGCCGTTAATGATTTCGTTCGGCAAGACAATGAGTCCGTCAATAATAGCTTTCATGTTGATTTCCTCCTAATTGTATTCATTATTTCCAGTATACCACAAACATCAAGGCTGTGGAAATTGTGGATAAATGAAGTGGATAAGTTGTGCACAGACTTGAAAAATGGCTATTTTATGCTTTGTCCACTTGTGCATACCTTTCCACAATGTATCCACATATTGTGGAAAACTCGCCGCAACGGGTTATCCACATTTTCACAAGACTTATACACATTCTCTGCGCCATTTGTTCGCCCGGTATCATTGGCGTGTCTATCCCGTTTTTCGTCCATTTTCACTAGAGATACACATTTATCCACGAAAGTTATCCACATTTCAGCCGTCCATCTCCTAAAAGTATGCACCTGAAAAAATGGCATAACCATGCGCTTGACAAAAAAATATCCACATTTCTGTCACTCTTGTACACAGAAAATGTGGATAAATTGTGTATACCTGAATTGTGGATAGTTGTACTTCAATCGACAGGCCGGCTCCAGTCAATGTGGATGCCCGTAGCCCGCCAGATGTAGCACAGGGCCAGCTTCAAAGCTTCCAGGCTCGACGTCGGCACGACACTCAAGGTCTTGTAGTTCGATAAATCCGTATATTGATGCAAGGCCTTTTCTGTCGTCAAATACTGACGAGCCTTTTCATCCATGGCGTCATCATTGAGGTGGACGCCGAGTTTCTTCGTTTCTGTATCATATTCGATGTACCCGTTGTTGTTGTCACCCGTATGGGCCGCTACTTTAAAAATTGCCATAACAAAAACTCCTTCTCTATGTATCTTTTTCATGGGACATTTCCCAGAGAAATCCCTTCATGATGGCCGTCCGGCCAAAGCGCTTCTGCAGCTTGTCGATGGCCTCTGTCACTTTGGCCTTCGTCTCTTCGTCTTCCGAGAACAAATCGCCCTGCACCTGATAGGCCTGGAGCTGGCTGACCGTCAGTCCCAGGAGGCGGATGGGTTCATGGCCTCTGCTCTTATTATACAATCTTTTTGCCGAAAAATATAATTGTTCTTCTGAACAGGTTCCCATACTCTGCAACGTCAAAGACCGGGTAATGGTCTTGAATGAGGCATAGCGTATCTTGAGGGTGATGGTCCGTCCCATGAGCCGGTTCTGCCGGAGCCGCCAGGACACTTCATTGGCCAGGAGTCGGAACTGTTCATCCACTTCGGCCTCCTGTGTCAGATCATGGCTGTACGTATGCTCATTGCCGACGGACTGAGGCCGCCGCCGCACTTCCAGCGGCCGGTTATCCTGCCCCTGGGCCAGGCAGTAAATCCGCCGGGCCTGATTGCCGACGACAGGCTGGAGTACTTCGGGACTGGCTGCCGCAATATCACCGATGGTATGGTAGCCCGCTTTTTGCAAGGCTTCGGCTGTTACCTTGCCGACACCCCACAGGCGGTTCAGCGGCAGGGGCGCCAATATCTGACGTTCCGTCCCATAGGGGATCCAGACCAGGCCATCCGGTTTGCGAAGGTCCGACGCCAATTTGGCCAGGAACTTATTGGGCGCAATGCCGGCCGAGGCGACGAGGCCCGTCGTCCGCCGTATCTCTTCCTTGACGGCCTTGCCTATGTCGACGATATCCGGATAATGGCGTTCCATCCCGGAGATATCGAGGAAAGCCTCATCTAAGGCCAGTGGTTCGATAAACGGCGAGTAGTGGGACAAGATCAGGCGTATCTGGTGGGAAATGCGCCGGTAATGGGACATGCGCACGGGCAGGAAGACGCCGTTGGGGCAGAGACGGCGGGCCAGTTTCATGCTCATGGCCGAATGGACACCGCAAGCCCTCGCCTCATAAGAGGCCGTCGCGACGACGCCCCGTTCCATGAGACCGCCGACAATGACTGGCAGCCCTTTCAGGGCCGGGTTATCCCGTTGTTCTACAGACGCATAAAACGCATCCATATCGACATGCATGATCCATCGCCGTGCCATAGCCATCCCTCCTCCATTCTATACTATATTATACAACGATTGCCGTCCCTAAATATAGGGGCTTGTGTCATTTCATACAAAATATTGTTAACAATACATCCATGTGCTGAAACACAAATTGCTATAAAACGGCTTAGTAGTGCCGCTTACAAAGAAGTGTACACCATTGGATTTTCATGCCATAATATGGTAAACTATAAGAATACTAAAGAGAGGTGAAATATCACATTATGGATTTATTCCAATTGACATACTTCATCGAAGTCGCTCATAAAAAAAGCTTCACCAAAGCTTCTAAATCACTGCATATCAGCCAGCCATCGATCAGCAAGGGAATCAAGGCCCTGGAAGAACACTGGGGCGTCCAGCTCTTCGACCGCAAGGGGAAAAATGTAGAGCTCACGGAAACGGGGTCCTATTTGCTCCCCAAAATCGAAGAGCTCATCAAGGGATTCACCCAGCTGAACGAAGAAATGGAATCGCCCCAGCTGCTCAATGCCGGCAAATTATCCGTCGGCGTACCACCTATGATCGGGTCATCGGTCATCGCACCGTTCATCGCCCATTTCATCAATAAATATCCTAAAATCGAGCTGGAAATGAAAGAAGTCGGTTCTCAAGACGTCGTATCCGCCATCGACGACGGCCTCATCCAGGTCGGTTTCGTCGCCCTGCCGATTACGACGGAAATACCGTATGAATTTTTCATTTTCCATGAAGAACCTCTCGACGTCGTTCTCTGGCCGGATCATCCCCTGGCCTCTCAGCCGTCGCTGACCTTGTCGGACATCAAAGATGAAACCTTCGTCTTCTATCCGAATGGCTTCTCCCTGAATCCCTACCTGCGCTCGGCTTTCCAGGAAATCATGGCTCATCCGAAAATCGTCTGCCGTTCCAGTAACTGGGACTTCCTGGCTCAGATGGTCGCCGGCCGCCTGGGCATTTCCCTGATGCCGCACACCATCTGTCAGCGGATTTCACCGGACCTTGCCGTTTCCGTCCCCCTCGTCCAGCCCCATCTCTATTGGACCCTGGCCCTGATATGGAAAAGCAAGGGCTATTTATCGCACCCATCGCGGACATGGGTACAGTCGTTCAAAGATTATTTCAAGGATGCCAATGAGGCCATCCAGAGTGCCGTCTCCGAACATCCTTACCTTTCAGAGGAGTAGATCACGATGTCTAAATCATTGCTATCGGCAGTAGAAAAAAACGAAATTTTTTCACATCAACGCGATAACGGTCCCTTCAGCGCCCTGGCCCTGGAAACGGCCTGCCTGAACTACCTGGACCGGTTGAACCGCATCTTCCGCGATCCCCTGGCAGCTGCAGCGGACCGCCGGGCAGCCCTCAAAAAAGGGATGGCCCTGGAACAAAAGCTTTTCGACTATATCCGCCACGAAACGCCGATCAGCTATTTTGACAGCGATTTCCGCAATCAGACGAAACAATATATCCGCATGCGGGAAATCTACGTCGACGCCGTGAATTTCACCTTCAAGCGCCATCGCTTCCGCTTCGTCCTGGACTTATTGCGCCTGTACAGCGAAGACCCGTGCCAGATCCTGCCGGAACGGGATATCTTCAAGGAAAAATGGGAACAGGTCCTGCTCTACGACTACCTGCTCCTCGACATGGGCCAGAAGAACACCGAGGACATCGGCCGCGAAGCCGTATCCAACGGATATCATGAATGTGACTATACCCTGGAAATCGAAGAAGTGTGGAAACAGCCCATGAAAGCCGTTCCCCGCTCCCATTTCCGTTACGTCAAAGCGGCCCTGCCCTACAGTCAGGGCGCCCGGGCCATCGCCACGTGGATGAAAGACCATGCTAACGACCTTGCCCCGGCCCTGTGGGTTGTCGATACGAAGGCCATCGAAGCCTTGAGAAAGGGCCCGGACCTCATCGTCACCGACGAAGATATCGCGATTATTGAAAAAACGTTTTGAAAAAAAGGGCTTGTCGTCGTGCGACAAGCCCTTTTTATCGTAGGGATGCGCCCTCGCCTTACATGACGCGTTTGGCACCGATGTAGCGGGCAGACCAGTAGTTGCTGTCCATATCGGAGATGCTGACGCCATCACTGGCGGCATTGATGAACTGGTGGTTGCCGATATAGATGCCGACGTGGGAAATTCCCGATTCATAAGTCGAGAAGAAGACCAGGTCGCCAGGCTGTAAATTGGCCATGGAAACGGAATAACCTACTCCATACTGTTCATCGGCGCCGCGCGGCAAGTCGATACCGGCCGCCGAATAGACGTAACGCGTAAAGCCCGAGCAGTCAAAGCCGGATGGCGTAGAACCACCAAAGACGTAAGGTACACCGATATATTGGTTGGCAATATCGAGAATATGCGTCGCTTCCGGGCTTTCGACCCGGGATACCCCGTTATAACCGCCACTGCCGAAACGGCGGATCGGTCCGGTCGGCAAGGACTGCCCCGTCAGGGAATAGAACGTCTCTTGACCGACGATGCCGTCTGGTTCCAGTCCATGGTCCACCTGATAAGAGCGGATAGCCCGTTCCGTACCGGGTCCAAAAGCCCCGTCTACGGCAACGTCATAGCCATTGTTGGCCAAAGCCTGCTGGACAAGCGTGATTTCATTTTGCGACGTCGCTGCCAGCATCGCTGCCGAAGCGCCGGCCTGGACCGTATGGTTTTCCGGCATCGCTTCTCCCATCAAGGCTTCGTATGTCGCAGCTCCGACGATGCCATCTGCTTCCAATCCCTGTGCTTCCTGGAATTGGCGGACTGCAGCCTGCGTCGAAGCGCCGTAATCGCCATCGACGGAAATATCATAGCCATAATTGGCTAAGGCCTGCTGAATCGTCGTGATTTGATTTCCCTTGTCACCGGGATGAAAAGTAGCACCGGCAAAAGATATAGAAGTCATCAGACACAAGCCCAGCATAACAGCTATCTTCTTTGTCGTATCCATGAAATACCCCTTTCACAAAATCGTAATATATTATTTTATTATATCATTTTTTCGACTGTATTTGTAGGGTATGGGGCCATTGTCATACAAAGGCTTCTGCCATCATACGAAATTTCTTTCACTCAAAAAGGCGCTGTCTTCATGTGACAGCGCCTTTTTTTACATACGTAATATTAGAATTTGCCAGCTTTAGCAGCGCCTTCTACGGCGACAGCTACGGCTACGGATGCACCAACCATGGGGTTGTTGCCCATGCCGAGGAAGCCCATCATTTCTACGTGAGCCGGTACAGACGAAGAGCCAGCGAACTGAGCATCACTGTGCATACGGCCCATGGTATCGGTCATGCCGTAAGAAGCAGGGCCGGCAGCCATGTTATCCGGATGGAGCGTGCGGCCTGTGCCGCCGCCGGATGCAACGGAGAAGTATTTCTTGCCCATTTCGATACATTCTTTCTTGTATGTACCGGCAACGGGGTGCTGGAAGCGGGTCGGATTGGTGGAGTTACCCGTGATGGAAACGTCAACGCCTTCGTGGTGCATGATAGCAACGCCTTCGCGGACATCGTCGGCACCGAAGCAGCGGACGTTAGCCCGTTCACTCTTGGAATAAGGGATTTCACGGACGATGTTCAGTTCACCTGTTTTGTAATCGAACTGGGTCTGAACATAGGTGAAGCCGTTGATACGGGAAATGATCTGGGCAGCGTCTTTGCCGAGACCATTGAGGATGACGCGGAGAGGCACTTTACGAGCCTTGTTGGCATTGCGGACGATGCCGATAGCGCCTTCAGCAGCGGCGAAGGATTCGTGACCTGCCAGGAAGCAGAAGCATTTCGTTTCGTCCTGCAAGAGCATAGCTGCCAGGTTGCCGTGGCCGCGGCCGACTTTGCGGTCTTCAGCGACGGAGCCGGGAATGCAGAAGGACTGGAGGCCGATGCCGATGGCTTTAGCCGCTTCTACAGCCGTCCGTGCATTGGTCTTGATAGCGATGGCAGCGCCAACGGTGTAGGCCCAGCCAGCATTTTCAAATGCAATCGGCTGTACGTCTTTGACGATTTTATAGGGATCCAGGCCGGCAGCTGCACAGATATCGCGACATTCTTCAACGCTGCCGATACCGTATTCTTTCAGTACGCCGAGGATCTTATCAATTCTTCTGTCGTAGCTTTCAAATAATTCCATGGTTTTGCCCTCCTATTGCTGTCTCGGATCGATATACGAAGCTGCTTCTTCAAAGCGGCCATAGTGGCCTTTTGCGTCTTCCATAGCTTTGGCCGGTTCGACGCCCTTCTTGATGGCTTCCATCATTTTGCCGAGGTGGATGAATTCATAGCCGATGACCTGGTTATCTTCATCGAGTGCCATGCGGGTAACATAGCCTTCGGTCATTTCCAGATACCGCGTGCCTTTCGCTTTCGTACCGAACATGGTACCGGTCTGGCTGCGCAGGCCTTTGCCGAGGTCGTCCAGGCTGGCGCCGATGGGGAGGCCGCCTTCGGAGAAGGCTGTCTGGGTACGGCCGTATACAATCTGGAGGAAGAGCTGGCGCATAGCCACGTTGATAGCATCGCAGACCAAGTCTGTATTGAGGGCTTCAAGAAGCGTTTTGCCCGGAAGGATTTCCGAAGCCATAGCAGCAGAATGAGTCATGCCGGAACAGCCGATGGTTTCAACGAGGGCTTCTTCAATGATGCCGTCTTTGACATTGAGTGTCAATTTGCAGGCACCCTGCTGCGGAGCACACCAGCCTACGCCATGGGTCAAGCCGCTGACATCTTTGATTTCCTTTACCTGTACCCATTCGCCTTCTTCCGGAATCGGGGCCGGTCCGTGATATGCGCCTTTCGTGACGGGACACATATTCTTAACTTCTGTTGAATATAACATGTTCTCTTCACCCTTTCAAAATGTATGAGAAATAAAAAGCAGCACGTATAAGACTCAGTCCTTCAACTGGTCGTATATCTGTGTGAATAAAGCGCGATACATGCTGCCTTTGCGCCACAAGAATGAAAATGCGTGCATGACGGAGAAATCCTTGACGACGATGCGTCGCAGCGTCCCGTCTGCCAGTTCTTTCTGAACTGATGTTTCATATAAAAATGCAATACCGCAGTCACGGCAGGCCAGTCCTTTGACGGCCGACAGGCTGCCCACTTCATAGCGGGCCGGGAAATGGTCCAGTGTGTAGCCCTGTTCTGCCAGCTTATGTTCCAAGATCCGGCGGGCGCCGGCATGGCGTTCGCGGACGATGATCCGATAGCGCATGAGTTCTGACAGCGTCATTTCTTCCGGAGCTTCATAGCCCGTACCGCAGACAGCGACGATCGGTTCATTAGAAAATAAGAGCGATTCATAGCGTCCCTGGTCAAAAGAACTTTCGACAATGGCAAAATCAATGGCGCCATCGTCCAGGGACTGGAGCAGCTTTTCCGCATCCGCAATTTCCATGCGAAGATTCATATCGTCATTATGCTTGAGCAAGTCAGCCAATTTATCGAGAATCCCCACGCCAGCTGTCGGCGTCGCCCCAAAGGTCAGGGAGCGATTGTGCTGCAGGTCGCGAAGATGCTCTTTTAAGATGGCATCGTCATGACTGATGGCAGTCACGGCATTCCAAAGGATGTGCCCAGCCTGGGTCAATTGCAGATGTTTTCCCTTATAACTGAAAAGCTTGGTCCCGTATTCGCGTTCCAAGTAGCGAATATGCTGAGAAACGGCAGGCTGTGTGATGTGAAGTTCCGCAGCAGCCCGGGTATAATTCATGTGACGGCAAACGCACAAAAATGTATGGATACGAAAATCTAACATAGCACCCTTCCCTTTCTTTGCGTTTTCCATAAGATAATTTTATGATATTTCAAAATTTTTATCAAGAAAAAAGTGGGCATTTTTCGTATACGTGTGGGACGTCTTTGCTCCCAGTATAGTTTTACCCCTACCTTCATGATATAATAGGACAAACGATTAACCTATTTTACGATAAGGAAGGATGGATTCTCATGAAAAAAATGACGACGCTCTGTGCGTCCCTGCTCCTGGCCCTGGGCTGCCTGACAGCCAACGCCATGGATTCCCAGACCCTGGTCAGCAACCCCGGCCGTTACCGCGTCATCAGCACCAGTCCGGACGGCATCGCCTATGCCGATATGGATTCCCTCCGGGCCATGCAGACCATGGACTATCCCAACAGCATCGAAAACATGAGCTTTACGTTGTATGTCGAAAAATATGCCGGCATCCGCGATGACCTAATCTTCCAGCTTGGCCAGGAAATCCACCAAATCAACGAATACAAAGCGGCCCTGCACGCCAACAAGCGCGAGGGGACATATGACTTGAACGCTGACCTGACAAATGTCTATCATACCGACGGAACGGCGTACTCTGTCAAAATCGACACGGTCCAGTTCCAGAACATCCGCGACATGTACACGGCCCTGCACCACTTCGCCGCCCTCATGCCGCAGAAGAATTAGTGGCTCGTAGCGGCTCTCCTTATAGGAGAGCTGTCAGCGAAGCTGACTGAGAGGTTGCTCTATCAACGTAGTTTGTAGAAAAGGCTAACCACTTAAAAGGACTTGTTGCACACGACAAGTCCTTTTTGAGTTTCCTCCGGCCCGCAGCTATTGTATAATAGAGGCAAGTGAATCTTTATTATATAAAACGAAAGGGACCTGACATGACGAACGAAAAATATATGAATATGATCCGCAACAATCCCTATGTAATCGACCGCATCGAAAACCCGACGGAAGAAATGCAGCTCCTGGCTGTCCAGATGAACGGCCTGGCCCTGCAATACATCAAACATCCGTCAGAAGCGGTCCAGAAAGCCGCCGTCGCCAATACGGCCCGGGCCATCCAATTCATCGACCATCCGTCGGAAGACATGCTCCTGCAAGCGGTCCGCGCTGGCTGGAACAACCTGAGTTATATCGAAAATCCGTCACCGGAACTCATCGACGCCGCCCTGGACCAGTCGGGCTGGGCCATCAAATACGTCAAAGACCCGGACGAAGCCCTGCAGCTGCGGGCTGTAGAAAAGAATTACGACGCCATCAAATACATCAAGCATCCGACACCGGCCGTCCAGCTGGCCGCCATCCGCGGCAACTACGAAGCCCTGCGCTACATCGAAAAGCCGACGGAAGAAGCAAAAGAACTGGCCATCAGCGAAAACGAACAGGCCATCCGCCTCATCCCGAATATCAGCAAAGAGGAATTTCTCCACTATCTCAGCCGCAACGTCCTGGTCAGCAAATACATGCCCAAGGGCATTTCCCTGACCCCTGACGATTGGCGCAATACCTTCAAGGCCGTCTTGTCCCGGGACGATGTACCGGAAGACTATGTCCGCAACTTCATCACCTGCAACGCCGTCGATCTGACACCAGCCGATAAAGTCCTCCTCGTCGACGATTGCGGCAGCAAGAAGGCCCGCCGTATCACAGTAGATGAAAAATTGACGTTGAAATAGGAGAGAAACCATGAACTTTACAGATACTTTCAAAAGCGTAGAATTAGTCCTCAAAGCCGGTGAAGTCCCACTTCTCGTCGGCGAAACGGGCATCGGCAAGACCTCCCTGGCCCGGGAACTGGCTGCCAAGAATGACTGGAGCCTGGTCGGCATCGACGGCAACCTCCTCAAAGAAGGGGAAATCGGCGGCCTGCCTACGGTCGAAGCGGGCACGACGATTTATGCCGTCCACCACAAGCTCCGCAAAATCGACGAAGAAATCGCCAAGGGCCGGACAGTCCTCTTGTTCATCGACGAAATCAACCGCTGCGACCACGCCGTCCAGCAGGAACTGATGAACCTCATCCTCAACCGTGAAATCAACGGCTACGTCTTGTCGCCGTCGGTCCACATCATCGCCGCCATGAACCCGGCCGATTCCTATGACTACGAAGTCGTCGAAATGGATGCAGCCCAGCAGAACCGCTTCGTCTGGCTGTACATGGAAGCCGATTACCTGCAGTGGCTCGATTGGGCCTCGACGGCAGGCATTGAAGAAAAGGTCATGGAATTTATTTCCACCTTCCCGGAATATCTGGACAAGACCAACGAAGACGACATCAATGCCACGCCGCGCAGTTACGAACGCATTTCCAAACTGTACCACATCTATAAACAGGACCCGTCGGCCATCCCGCAGGGCGTCTTCTACAACGTCATCCGCGGCAACGTCGGCAAACTCATCGCTCAGGAATTCGTCCATTTCGTCACGTCCGACGCCCAGCCCCTCATCGCTTATGACGATGTCTTCGGCAGTCCATCCCTGGATCCGGCCCTGTCCAGCCGGGTCAACAGTGAAAGCCACACCCGGCTCTACCTGGCTGCCAAGAACATCCTCAAGCAGCTGGAACATGCCATCCGCCTCGATGACAGCGAAGCTCAGCCGCTCCTTTCCCGCCTGGTCGCCTTCCTGGCGCTCTATCCCGTCGACCTGCGCCTCGGCGTCATGAAGGACATGAAAGCCGCCAACCCCAAAGTCTATGCCTGCGCTCTGGATAACGACGACTTCATCGAAAGCTACTTCGCAGCTTTCCGGTCCCTTCGGTAAACGCCTATGGAACAATCACTGCCCATTGCGGCTAACCTCCTCTATCAGCAGGCATCTATCGTCGCCGACGCCGTCCTCGCCGAGCAGCGCCGGACTGGCAGCGTCCCGGATGTGCCGGCCGATTTCCAAAAGAAATTCTACACCTTCCTGGACCGCATCAACGGCCACCTCATGGAAGACAAAGACAATTTCTTCGGCTATTTTCTCTTCCAAATGGTCAAGGAAATCCGCTTTGACATGGCCTCGCCGACAGGGACCAACTTCAAGGGGACGCGGTACCACCTCTATTTCAATCCCATGCTCTTCCTGCCCCTGTCGCCGGAACAGATGGAGAGCACGATTAAGCATGAAATCCTCCACGTCGTCTCCCTCCACCTCATCCGGTCCAAAGAACTCCGGCAGCAATACAGCAAAATGGCCGTCAACCTGGCCATGGACGTCGTCGTCAACACCTATCTCGACCACCTGCCGCCCTTCTCGACGACCCTGGAATGGGTGAACATGAACTATTCCCTGCTCCTGAATCCCTTTGAAAGCCTGGAATACTACGTCGATAAGATTCAAGGCGCCCTGGACTTGCGGACCGACAAAAAAGACCTGCCCGAATCGGACAGCGACTCCGACGAATCCATTGCCGTATCCTACGACCCGGCTAAGACCCACGACTTATGGGACGAAGGCGATGATATCGACGAAGAGACGCTGCGCAAATTCACGGAAAAATACATCGACGCTTCGTGCAAGGGCGAGCTGTCGAATTATCTGGAAAGCATGATCAAAGCCTTGAAAGACAGTCAGGAAGACCTGCCCTGGCACTGGTACCTGAAAAAGCTCGTCGGCTCCGTCACCAGCACCTGGAAGCGGACGACCATGCGCCGCAACCGCCGCCAGCCGGAACGGCTGGACCTGCCGGGCTGCCTGCGCTCCCATACGGCCAAAATCCTCATCGGCCTGGACATCAGCGGCAGTATCACCGATGCCGAATTTCGTCAGGCCATCGGCGAAGTCCTGCACCTGGTCCGCTGCTATAACCATGAAATCATCGTCGCCGAATGTGACGACGAAATACGCCGCACCTACCGCATCCGCACCATGGACGACGTCCGCGGCCGCCTGGACATCCGCGGCGGCACAGCCTATTCCCCGGTCTTCACCTACGCCAATACCCAGCGCGTCGACCTCGTCGTTTACTTCACCGACGGCAAAGGCGAAGAAAAACTCCAGACACCGCCCAAAGGCTACAAAGTCCTCTGGGTTCTCTCGGGTAAGGGAGACAAACTCTCTCTGAAGAAGCCCTTCGGCCTGGTCAAACGACTGACCAAGCTCCCGGAATACGACCCGTCCCTCGACTTCGACGACGTAGAAAAAGGCGGCTTCTCCATGAATCACCAGGAAGACATCAGTATGCCGTGAATAAAAGATAAAAAGGCGCTGTCACAGGAAGACAGCGTCTTTTTTGAGTGGTTAGTGGTTAGTAGCTCGTGGTTCGTGGCTCGTAAAGGCCTGCCATTATGCCCGAATAGGCCATGGTAAAATCTCACAGCGGGCCGCCTTATTCAGGCGGCCCCTACGCATACGACCGCTAGCCTTTTTTTGCGACCTGCCACCTGAGGCCTGCGTTTATTTTTTCATCGCCGATAAAAAGGGGCATTTGCGTTTCATTCAATGAGTATTCTCCAGGAACGAAAGAAACGGGAACATTGACGATTATCGTCATTTATGTTATGCTAGATATAGAAAAAGGTGTTGCCTGGAAACGGTCAGCCCCATTGTTTAACGAAGTAATCGCCTAGAGTTGTGGAGCTGCAAGGCGATTATTTTTTATCACAGTTTCGCCAGAAGACTCCTTCCTCTTAGGTTGGAGCTGAATGGCGAGCCTGTGGTATAATATCAATAGCAGTTAGACTTCTGCAGGAACAAAAAAGTATTTTCGATCAACGGTCTTTGAGCCGTTTTCGGAGGAGCACTCCCCCTTGCCGCAGCACGACGCAATAGGCGAATCGCGACGGGTAGAAAAGAAGTGCAAAATGTATCTACCAAAGTAAGCAGAACCTCGATTTCGAGGGACTGTGTAAGGGGCTTTTGGACAGCCCTTTGAGAATAAGGCTATCCTGATTTCAGGAGGAAACTTAAACAGCAACCTTCTCAAGAAT
>NZ_JANFQH010000007.1:0-5594 GCF_024436295.1 Megasphaera sp. SC8-1
CAATTTTTTTTCGTTTTTCAATAGACATACATCTGCCACTCGGATTCTGAAAATCAGGAATAAGATAAATAAATTTCACTTTATCTTTATATTGTTTTAATACATCTTCTAATTTATCTAAATTTATCCCGTCATTATCCATGGGAATTCCTACAATTCTTGGGCCATACGATTTAATACTATCAATAGCACCAACATAAGTAGGAGTTTCACAAACAACAATATCTCCTTCTTCAATCAAACCTTTAGATATATAGTTCAATCCTTGTTGAGATCCACTAGTAATAAAAATATTTTTATAGGAGATGTTTTCAACACTAAATTTCTTTTTCATTAAGCCCACAAGTTCATTTCTTAATGGATCATATCCGTCTGATGCTGCGTACTGAATAGCGTCTCCACCTTCTGTTTCCAATACTTTATCGGTAATATCTTTTAATTCTTTTACAGGAAATAAATTAGAATCTGGCAGTCCACCTGCAAAAGAATAAATTTCTATTCCCTGAGCTGCTTTTGCACGAATCTGACCAGTTATGCTTCGAATTGCGGACGGTGTCAATGCATCTAAAAATTTACTCGATATACTCATATTCATTCCTCCTCACTGACTCCCTTAAACTTTAGTTATCATAAAATTTGAAGACTTCTTCTAAGGCTGCTTTGATTTTCGGATCAGTGCAGTTCGACGGCTGACGGGCCGGGCCTACGTGATAGCCGCGCATGTTGACGGCGAGTTTTACGACGGAGTTCGGGTTGCCCATCTGCATGACGTTGCGGAAAGCGCGGATTTTCTTCTGCGATTCGTTGGCTTTTTCGATGTTGCCTTCTTTCCAGTAGTTGTAGATGCTGACCATCAGTTCCGGGAAGACATTGGAGCAGCCGGAAATCGCACCCGTGCCGCCTGCCATGAGGGCCCAGAGGATGAGGGAATCGCTGCCGGCCAGGACGTTGAGGCGGGGATCTGTGTTTTCGATGTACTTCAGCATATTGTCGAAGTTGCCGCTCGAATCCTTGATGCCGATGATATTTTCATATTTTGCCAAGGTCTTGACCGTCGTCCATTCAATGGCGTTGCCCGTGCGTGCCGGAATGTTGTACAAGAGGATCGGCATGTCGATGGCTTCGGCAATGGCGCTGTAATGTTCAATCATGTCTGCCTGCGAGGCTTTGACGAAATACGGCGTAATGATGGAAAGGCAGTCGACGCCGCCCATATCTTTTACTGCCTGAGACAATTCAATCGTTTCTTTCGTCGTGACGCAGCCTGTGCCGGCATAGACAGGGACGCGGCCATTGACGGCTTCGACAGCGGCTTCGATGATTTCCAGTTTTTCTTTTGCCGAGAAAGCGTAGAATTCACCGTTCGTGCCGAGCGGGAAAATACCGTGGACACCGGCTTTGATCAGATGATCGATGAACGCCTGGTATTCTGCTTTGTTGAATTCTTCTTTCTCTGTCAGTGCCGTAACGACTGGCGTAATCAAACCTTTTGCTTGGAACATATAAACCTCTCTCCCTTAACTATTTTTATCCTTCTGCGAAGCGTTTCCCTAAATCGACGGCGTAGCACATGCTGTCTGCCTTGGCAATGCCCTTGCCGGCAATGTCGAAGGCCGTGCCGTGGTCGACAGACGTGCGGATGATGGGCAGGCCCAGCGTGACGTTGACGCCGGAGTCGAAAGCGACCATCTTCATCGGGATGTGACCCTGATCGTGATACATGGCGACGACGATGTCGTAAACGCCGTTATAGGCTTTCAGGAAGACCGTATCCGGCGGTACCGGACCGTCGACGTAAAGGCCTTCAGCCTGTGCGGCTTCCACGGCCGGACCGATTTCTTCGATTTCTTCGCGGCCAAAGAGTCCTGCTTCGCCGCTGTGCGGGTTGAGCCCTGCTACGGCGATGTGCGGCTTCGCCAGCCCCAGGCGCTTCATGGCGCCGTCTGCCAGATGGATGCATTCCAGGACGCGGGCCTTCGTCGCTCTGTCACAGGCATCGCGCAGCGAGCAGTGCGTCGAAACGTGAACGACGGACATGCGTTCGCTCCAGAGCATCATCGTGTACGCTTTCGTTTCCGTCAGGGTCGCGAAGATTTCCGTATGGCCGTCAAAATTATGGCCGCCTTTGTGGAGTGCTTCCTTATTCAGCGGCGCCGTCGTAACGACGCTGATGTCGCCTTTCAGGGCATCGTTGATGGCTCTGGCAATATATTGATAAGCAGCATCGCCGGCGATAGAAGAAACTTTGCCGATTTCGATATCTCTGCCAATTTCCAGATCAACGACGGAAATGACGTTGATTTTTCCCGGCTGGAAATCTTGGACGGTATTTATTTGAACGAGCGGCGTCATCAAGTGAAGCAATTGATGATAGTACTGGAGTATGCTGTAGCTGCCATAAATCAGGACAAACTGTTGATACTCTTTTTTGGCATCTATCGCCTTGAGAGAAATCTCTGGACCGATACCAGATGGATCTCCCATGGTGATACCTACAAACTTTGCTGCCACCATTCTTCCTCCTTTGTTACATTCTCTATGTTATTATGTGTTTTTATTTGTTTATTTATGTTAGGTAAATTATAAGAGAGTTTCACTCATAAGTCAATGGGTTTTCTTTATATTTTTAATGCTCATTTCTTATTATCTTTTCTGTTATTGATGACCTTTCTTTATATATAAAAACCTAAGCTAAGCCGTTTTATATAAGCGTTGTCTTCTTTGCATACATGAAATTTAAATATAATAAGAAATACAGAAAAAGCAAAAAGCTAATACGCAGTGTGTAATAAACCAACATTGCACACAACGCATTAGCTTTTCTTTTATGTTCTTTTTAGTTCTTTTATGGTTAATTTTTTATAAACTTAGTTCATTTAAGCAACGATAAATATCTTTTTCCGTCCCAAAGGCACCGGCTTTGGTCACGATAGGCAGTCCCTTTTTAGGGCCGCCCAACAAACGTCCTTCTACAAAGCCCGGGATGATTTCCCGTTCGATATGGGAACCGCCGGCCTGCAGCTGCTGGATGACGGCAATGGCCGTATCGCCGCCGGTGAGGAAGAGACCGCGGACGTCCGTTTCCTGCAGGACCGCCGGCACCATACGGCTCAGGGTCTGTTTCGTAAATTCCGCCAGTTCGTCCGTAGAAATCCCCTTTTTCCGGCCGTATGCAGCAAAGTCTTCATAGTCCTGCCGGCATGCGGCCCCGGTAAGGACCGTATCCTTTCCGGCCTGCAGCGCGGCGATGACGGACCGGATTGCTTCATCGCACTGCCGCGTTTCATAGAGTTCCTGCATGTCCAGAGCGATGACAGCAAGGCCCTGTTCCTTACAGTACGCCAACTGGGCCATAGTCTTGCTGCTGATACTGCCGACGACGGCTAAAGCCGGATGCTGGGGCCGGGCCTGCAGAATGCCTTCGGCAAGTCCTGCCGAGCCGATCCAGAGGATTTTTTTACCCGTCTGCATGGCCTTGCGGGCAATCGCCGTCAGCTGCTCCTGCTGCAGCGTATCGAAAGAATAAGCCCGTCCTGTCAACGCAAAATCATCAGCTTCGATATCTGCGAGCGCGACATGCTGCACCGCTTCGTGCAGGCAGTCTTCCAAAAGGGGCTGCAGGCGGTCTTCTGTCAGTGGGTTGCGCGGATCCGCTGCGATTTCCGTTTCCATGAGCGGCGTGCCGTGTACGCAGAGCCGGCCGCCTTCTACGGTCCGCCCCTGGGCCGGGTAGGCCGGTGCAAAGAGGATCAACTCCGGTCCATAGGCCGCGGCGGCCGCCCGGATTTCTTCCTGCAAATGGCCGCGCAGCGTCGAATCGACTTTCTTGTAGAGCACGCCGCAGCCGCCCGTCGCTTTGACCTGCTGCACGGCGCTGTACACTCGTTCATAAGCTTCGTTTCCCGTAATGACGCGGCTTTCCGTATCGATGGACAGACTGGCTCCGTCGTCCCGGACAGCTGCCGTATCCAGGATGACGTCGATAGGCGTCCCCGCTTTGCGGACCTGGACGCCCGTATCATTGGCGCCCGTAAAATCATCGGCAATAATGACAAATGGATGCATGTTCATTTCCCCTTTAGACCTGGATAAATTCGAGCCCGTGCTCAGCGAAGAGTTTTTCTTCTTCTTCACTGGCCTGATAGTCACTGATCAGGATATCGAGTTTCCAGAGGTCAAAAATATAATAGAGTTTATGTTTCTTGAATTTTGAATGATCCGCGACGAGGACCAGCTTATCCGCTGCGTCCAGGCAGGCGCGCTTGACGTCGATTTTCTCAGCATTCGCTGTCATGATGCGCCAATCCGGCGTAACCGCCTGGGTGCCGAAGAAGCAGTAGTCGAAATGCATGGACCGCACCATATTGGCGGCCAGGATACCGCACGTCGAATTCGATTCGGCATCGATATGGCCACCCAGTAGGATAACGTATAAACCGGGCACCGGCGTCAGGACCTGGGCAATGGCCAGGTCGTTGGTGACGACTGTCAGGTTGTCCCAGTGCTTCTTGGCCATCAAGTCGGCCAGTTCAAAATTCGTCGTCCCGGCATCGAGATAGATGCTCATAGACGACTCGATCAGCGGCAGCGCTGCAGCGGCCATACGGCGCTTTTCTTCGATATGGACCAGTTTGCGGTTGCGGTACGTCGCTTCCTTGACGGACGATTCCACCAAAACGGCGCCGCCGTGGCTCTTTTCGACCAGGCCGCCTTCTTCCAGATGCTGCAAATCGCGGCGAATGGTCATCGTCGTCACATCGAGCTGCTGTGCCAAATCATTGACCGTCACGGCTTTGTTCTTATACAGTTCATTTAAAATAAATTGCCGTCGTTCTGCTGGTAACATACACTTCACCTCATGTTTATCCTTACATACTTTTCTCATTATATTTTGTTTATATTTGTTCATTTATGTTAACTCATTATAACAAGAGAAAAAAAAGGCGTCAAGAAAAAAGGGCTTGTCGCACGACGACAAGCCCTTTTTGAGTATTAAGTTTGCAGTTTGTAGTTTTTAGAAGCCTTCGTGCGACAGCCCCTTTTTGAGTGGCTCGTGGCTCGTAGCTAGTGGCTCGTAAAGGCCTGCCATTATACCAGAATGAGGCTGTGATAAATTTCCCTAGCGGGCTCGCCACGTGCGAGCCCCTACGTGCGGCCGTCGGCCGTGTATTTTTTGCGACCGGCGACCGGCCGCCTGCGTTTATTTTTTCATCGCCTGTATGCGATTCCGTAGGGGACGCCTGTTAAGGCGTCCAGCCTCTGCTGTCCGTTTTGGCAACCGTCTTGCGCCTTCCGCTGGTCGGCACCTGCCGGGCCAAAAAGGCCGCGTGAATCCTGTGAATGAACGGAATTTATGACAGATGTCACATAGTCGTAATATAATCAATGAGTCTGTTGCGGCGAAACGCCGCATCCGTAGGAGCCGCCCAGATTTTTTCTGGTCTGTCCAGTACAGGATAGTCCCCGGACGGACAGTTGCAGCGGGCGGCCCGCTACGCGCTGAGGGGTTCCCGAAGCGTCGTTGTCACTTTGAGTCTGTCGCGGTGCAGCCGCATCTGAGTCCGAAAAAAAGCCGTAAACTTTAGAAATGGAAG
>NZ_JANFQH010000008.1:0-27416 GCF_024436295.1 Megasphaera sp. SC8-1
AATGGAAGTCCATCTGGGTGCGGACGAGGGTCCGTTTATTATCTGAATTGGAAATCTGTTCCTGCTTCGAGTAGAGCGTTTCCCATTCGATGTTCTTCCAAGGCACGTATTTATACCCCAAAATCCAGCCTTTACTGCCGGCACTGCCATTGTAAAACAAGGAACTCCATTCGTCGTCACCGGCGATGGTGCCATTGGTTCCGTAACGATACCAGCGGGCATAGGCCTGCCACGTTCCCGGTTTCTGGAGATCCGTATTGCCATAGTTCAGGCGCAAGAACGTACTGTTGTCCTGGTAGTCAGCGTTGGTCTGGACATAGTCAGCCAGGAAGCGTACTTTCTTGGAAAGGTCGAACCAGCCACTGAGAACGTAAGCTTTATCGTAATCGACCGTTTCTTCACCCCATGATTCCAGATGACTCGTATTCTTTTCGTAAACATCGCCTTTATGCTTGGAATTCAAGGCATAGGCTACGTTGATGCCGGCCCGCGGTCCGATATTCCCCCACGTACCAAGGCCATACCAGCTTTCATGGTTGCCGGCCCCTGTCGAAGCAAACCAGAAGCCGCTGGCAGTCAGACTGGTCCCTTTGATGGGGACGCCGAGCTGGAAGCCATCGGATTCCGTGCCGAAGAGGACGTTCTGCTGACCTAAGCCGCGCCAGGCACGGCCGATGTTGATCCAGGCGCCGGTCTTCGGATTCGTCCCTTCGACCCAGATACGCTGGATATCGCCATCATGGCCAGACCAGCGTTTGGCCCGGCCCTTATCTTTGCCGTCAGTCGCCCACGACCCCGACTCGTTTTCATGGTCATGACCGTCGTTGTAAAAGGAGTTCTTTTCTAACTGGAATTTGGCCTTCCAATTATCGTTGACTTTATAGGAACCGTTCAAGCTCATATAGAAGCGGTCATTGTCCTTATATAAATCACTGTTGTTCTGTACATTGTTGCTATATTTATCGTGGTCATACTGGACGCGGATAAAGCCGCTCAATTCCATCTTGCCAGCGATACCGTTTTTCAGCGAATCGATATCCTTGGTATTCTGCTCGATCTGCTTGGTGTTCTTGGCGACTTGCTGCTGCAGGACGTTGATTTCGTCGGCGTATTCTGCGTGCAGTTTTTCCAGGACCGTCTTATCGCCGAAGTTGCCGCCGCCTTTTTGCATGGCTTTGGCGACGATACTGGCGACTTCGTAACGGGTCATGGTACGGCCACCTTCAAAGGTGCTGTTGCCCATGCCTTCGATGACGCCTTCTTTGGCCAGGTAATCCAAAGCTTCATAGGACCAATGGTCTTTGGGGACATCGGAAAAACTGTCGGCCGATGCCGCCAGAGCCGCGCCCGACATGCCCAGGCTCAGGGCCAGCAGGACGGCAAAGCCTTTCTTGTTGAATTCCATCATAAGGACCTCTTTTCTATAAATTATCTTCCAGCATGGCCCCTACGCTGTCATAGACTTTGCGTGCCTGTTCCTGGATGGCCGGACGGGCCGTGGCGACGGTGTAGCCGTGATAGCCCAGAATCATGGGCAGGTCGTTGATTTCGTCGCCAATGGCCAGGATGTCCGCACCGTCCCAGCCAAAGAGGGAGAGCGTGTGGGCAATGGCCTGTTGTTTACTGATATCGGAGGGAATGATGTCGACGGCGCAGCGGTTGGGATAAGCGTGGACAACGTCGCCGAAATGGGCATTGACCTGTTCGCTGGCCGCCAGGGCATCGTCAGGATTGGTGAAGCCCAGGGAATACTGGTGGATCGTCTGAGGCAGGTGTTCAATGTCGTCTTCCGTCACCGGTACGATGGGATAATCCCATTCTTTCGCTTCCCGCCAGACCCAGGTACCCGGCAAATCATGGCAGAGGTAGGTCCGGTCCTGCGAGGAAAAGGAAAAATGGAAGGACTTACGGACCCGTTCCAGTTTGCTGACGGCCTTGAGGACAGCCGGCTCGATGCGGGCTTCCCAGAGGACGCGTTCCTGGTCATCGCTGATGAGGCCGCCGTTATTGCAGGCCAGGTAGTCGTATTCGACGCCATAATGTTTGAGCTGGGGCATGAGCATGCCGTGGTCCCGGCCGGATACGACGCCGAATTTATGGCCTGCAGCCCGCCATTTGCGGATGGCTTCGGCATCACGGGCCGTAATGATATCGTCGCGGAACAAGGTCCCGTCATAATCGCTGGCAGCAACTTTTAACATAGTACTCCTCCTCATAACCGATAGACGACGGTTTCCGCCGGGCGCAGTCTGCCGGCTTCCGGGGCGCCATAGCTGCCCAGAAGGACCATTGCGCCGTCCGTAAGGGACGCGTCATACTCGATGGTTTCGTTGGTAAAATTGACCAGCGTCAATGTCGCCTGGTCGTCTAAAATGCGCTTAAAAGCGTAAATGCGTTCGTCATCAGCCAGCAATTCTTCGTAGCGCCCTTGCTGCAATATGGCCGCCGCTTCCCCGTTGAAGCGTTCTGCCTGTATGCAGCGATAGTACTGGAGAACCGAATCGGCATCGGCTTCTTCCCCTTCGGCACAGCACTGTGGGTAATCGTCATGGACCGGGAGCCACGGTGTCCCCGTCGTAAAACCGGCCTGGGGAGCCGTCGTCCACTGCATAGGCGTCCGGGCATTGTCGCGGCTGTGGGCCTGGACGAGACGCAGGGCCTCTGCCGGCGCAAAGCCTTCGTCCAAAGCCAGCTGATACTGGCCGTGCGTCGAAATATCATTGTAGTCGTCGATGCGGGCAAAGGCCGTATTGGCCATGCCCAGTTCCTGCCCTTCATAGATGAAAGGCGTACCGCGCAGGGTAAACAAGATGGTCGCCATGGCCTTGGCCGCCTTCTGCTTATCCGTCCCTTCCGGGAAATAGCGGTTGACACAACGTATCTGGTCGTGGTTCTCGAAGAAAATGGGATACCAGCCGTTGGCTGCCGTCGCCTGCTGGCTGTCGGACAGGGCCTTCTTGAGCTTGGTCAGGGGCCACGTTTCGGCCCGGCACCAGACTTCATCATCGGGAAATTCCAGATTCGTATGGCTGAACTCGAAGAGCATACTGAAGGCCCCGTCCTTGCCGACCCAGCGGGGCAGGTCGGCCGGCGTGACGCCATTGGCTTCAGCGACGGTGAAGATATCGTGGCCGTCGAAGACGTTGCGGCGAAATTCGTGGAGAAAATCGAGGATGCCCGGCGTATTGGCAATCATCTTGTGGATAGACGACAGGCCATCGGCGCCGTCGACCGGGCCGTCGGCCAAGACGGCCGGTTTCTTGATGTAGACGATGGCATCGATGCGGAAGCCGCCGACGCCTTTATCGATCCAGAAATTGGCCGCATCATAGAGGGCCTGGCGGACGGCCGGATTCTCCCAATTCAAATCGGGCTGTTCGACGGCGAAGGTGTGCAGGTAATACTGCTGCCGTTCTTCGCACCACGTCCAGGCCGGGCCGCCGAAGATAGAGCGCCAGTTCGTCGGCGCCGAACCGTCCTCTTTGGCATCGCGCCAGATGTACCAGTCGGCCTTGTCGTTAGTGCGGCTGCGTTTCGATTCCTGGAACCAGGCGTGCCGGTCCGACGTATGGTTATAGACCAGGTCCATGACGATGCGGATATCCCGCTTCTTCCCTTCGGCAATGAGGGTATCCATATCAGCCATCGTGCCATAGCGCGGGTCGATGGCCGTATAGTCGCTGATGTCATAGCCGTTGTCGACCATAGGCGACGGGTAGACCGGCGTCAGCCAGATGGCGCCGACGCCGAGTTTCCGGAGATAATCCAGGTGGCGCGTCACGCCGGGAATATCGCCTTCGCCGCTGCCCGTCGTGTCCTGGAAGCTGCGGGGATAAATTTGATAGACAGCCGTCTGCTGCCACCATTTCAAGGTATCCATAAAAACCTCCTAGAAAATGACAATCGGTGTTTCGCCGGCGACGACAGGCTGGTCCGCTTCTTTCTTCATCTGCGGGTATTCCGTCGAGTTGGTGACGGCCATGATGACGATGTCGTTATAGCCTGCTTGGGCGATGGCATCGCGGTCGAAGCGGATCAAGGGTGCGCCGGCTTTGACCTGAGCATCCTGCTCGGTCAGCAGGGTGAAACCTTCACCATTCATATTGACCGTATCCAGGCCGATATGGATGAGCACTTCGGCACCGTTGCTCAGTTCCAGACCAATAGCGTGGAGCGAGCTTTCCATGATCATAGAAACGGTCGCATCAGCCGGTGCAACGACGGTGTCGCTCGACGGCTTGATAGCCACGCCGTCACCCATCATCTTCTGGGAGAAGGCATCGTCCGGCACTTCGCTGATATCAACGAGGTCGCCGGAAACGAAGGCTTTCAGCTTCATGGAACGGTCGTCTTCATCGACGGAAACGACGGCTTCAGCAGCCGGAGCAGCCGTTTTTTCTGCCGGGGCTTCTTTCGTTTCCGGAACTGTACTTTCTGCGACTGCCGGCATTTCCCCTTTCATGAGGGCATCGAAGTGGCCGCGGACATTGGGGACGGACAAGCCGACGATGACCTGGATGGCATGACCGTTCTTGACCAGACCGAAGGCCCCGGCATTGGTGAACTTGCTGGTCGCAGCGACTTTATCCGGGTCGTTGACCGTGACGCGCAGGCGGGTCGCACAGTTAGTGACTTCACGGATGTTGTCCGGGCCGCCGAGGCAGTCGAGGAAGACCTGCGCTTTCAGGGCATCGGCACCGCCGACAATGCCTTTCTTTTCCATTTCTTTCTTGGCTTTATATTCCGCTTTGGTGAACAATTTATCTTCGCCGCCATCGTCGGTACGGCCCGGCGTAGGCAAATCGAAGTGAAGGATGAGGAAGCGGAAGACGACGAAGTAAATAGCCGTGAATCCGAGGCCGATGGCAATCTGTAAAATATACGTCCAGGCATGATAGCGGAACAAGGGAATCCAGTTCTGGACGAAGCAGTCGATGAGGCCGCCGCCGAAGTTGCCCGACAGGCCGATGAAATAGAGTGTCGCCGACAAGGTAGCCGCTAAGACGGCATGGACGACATAGAGGATCGGGGCGACGAACAAGAAGGTAAATTCAATCGGTTCGGTAATGCCGCAGAGGACGGCTGTAATCGTAGCCGGAATGAGCAGGGTAGCGACTTTCTTGCGCTTTTCCGGTTTGGCACAATAGTACATGGCCAGGGCTGCGCCAGGCAGGCCGAAGACTTTGGCACTGCCGTGAAGGGCAAAGCCGCCTTGGGGGAACATGTCCCGCAGGGAATGAGCACTGGTGGCGAAGTCATTGAGGTGCTGCAGCCAGTAAGCCTGGATACCGCCGTCGCAGACAGCCGGGCCGTAGATGAAGGGCAGATAGATGAAGTGGTGCAGGCCTGCCGGCAAGAGGATGCGTTCCGAGAAAGTATAGGCCCAAACGCCGAAGATACCGCTCGTCTTGAGGAAGAACTGGAACTGTTCGATACCGTGCTGGATGGGCGGCCAGATGTAGCAGAAGAGGAGCGCCATGGGCAGCATGACCAGGAACCCGACAGCGACGACGAAGGCCGGGCCCTTGAAGATGCCGAGCCAGTCCGGGATTTCTGTATCATAAAAACGGTTATGCAAGTACGCCGAGATGCAGGCGATGAAGATAGCGCCGAGCATGCCCATGTCCAGGGTCTTGATGTTGGCAATCATGGCCAGTCCCGTACCGGCACCGGCGTCCCGACTGTAGTCAACGCCGAAGTAACTGCCGTGCAGGGTCAGGATACCGGCGATGAAATAGTTGAAGACCATGTAGATGACGAAGCCTTCCATGGCGCAGCGGGCCTGTTCCTTCTTGGCAAAGCCAATGGGAACGGCGATGGCAAAGAGGATCGGCATCTGATTGAAGACCGTCCAGGCCCCCTGCTGGACGACGTACCAGAAATCGTACCAGAGAGTCCCTTTTTCTGCCAGGCTGCCGAAGAGACCCGTGTTGCTGAAGATGATCGACAAGGCAACGGTCAGCCCGAAGAAGGCGAATAAGATGACCGGTGTGTACATAGCGCCGCCAAAACGCTGCAATTCCTGCATCACACGGTCTTTGTTGAATGACATAGACAATTCCTCCCGTTTGTGAAACAAAGTACATAAGATTATCGTTAGTAACAGGATATAAAAAAAACGCCGCGAATACAATAGATTCGCGGCGTTCTGGCACGTGGCCCCCCAGCCTGTAACCTGGTACATTTCCTGTACTTTGGTACAGCCTACTCCGGGCTCTCTTTTCCTTGTCTTAAGTGGTGCAGATACATACAATATTTCACATACCAAATTTCAGCCAAGATGAAGTAAGGCATCATGGACTGGAAAGCGACGTGGTCATCCTCCTTATCATAAATCTGGAACCGGGCTGGCGAGACATAAAAATTGACCGTCGATAACGACGCCAGGGTATTGTCATGCAAGCGGGTAATGGAAATAAAGGGAATATCCCGTAATTTCAAAGCCTGGGCCAATTCCTTGACAGCCGGCGATTCGCCGGAAAAGGAAACGATGATGAATAAGTCGTCTTTGGTCATGGTCCGGATGAGATTGCAGAATTCCTCCCGCGCCGGCACGTCGTAGAGCATGACATTGTCGTAGAAAAACAGGCGTTTCAATTCCTGGACGACATTGTTCTGGACGTAACCTGACGCATAGGTAAAAATCCGGTTGGCCTCATGGACGAGGGCGCTGGCGTTATCGAAATTGCGGCTGCAGAGCTTGTCCACGGTCTGCTCATAGAAACGATGGAGTTCATCCATGACATTCGCATCATAGCAGGAACCTTCCGGCTCTTCCCGCTTGAGGAGCATCTTAAATTCGCCAAAGCCGTCGAGGTCCAGTTTCTGGGCAAAGCGGACGATCGTCGTCGTCGAAACGTGACAGGCCTTGGCCAGCTCATGAATCGAGCTGTGGCGGACGGCAGCGCGGTGCTGCAAAATGTACTTCCAGATTCCCATATCCGTATTGTTGAGTTTCTGGCGATGGGCGTTGATGAGTTCGGCAAGTTGCATGGCTGGTTCCCCCTTCACGAAACAGGCCCCGGCGGAAAACTCCGCAGGGGCCGGGCTATAGTTTCATTATAAGGAATCCCGGGAGGAACGTCAAGCCGGTAGGGGGCTGTGCACAGAAAAAGGCTGCCCATCATTCAGGGCCTTTTTCAAAGTTTGTAGCACGAAAGCGCCGCAGCGATGGCGGCTCCTACGGACGCACCGTTGCTGTTGGGGGCTACATGGATGCGGGTATTTTCAGTCGGTGCCATGCAGAAGATGCAGATAGCATCTTCGATGAGGGACGGCACCCCTTTGATCTTTTCGACCAGGCTGCCTTCGATGGCGATGGACTGTTCCGTAACCCCCTTCCCCTGAGCCAGGTGGCTGAGGAGCCCGAAGCTGGCCGCCCCGATGAGCCGGGCTGCCCGGGCAAAGACAGCCCGTACCAAGGCACAGAGCCCTTCTTGTTCTTCCTCACTGACGGCAAATCCCAGGATAGCTTCGGCCGTCTTCTGACCGGAAATGAGTTCGTTCATATCGCGCGTCGTGAACTCAGGAATCGCCTTTTTAAGGTATTCACCAAAGACGGCACGGCAGACTTCGCTCAAATACCGGCCGCCAATCATCTTTTCAAAGGGATGGTCGCCAGGCTGCTGGGACGCTTCATCGACGAGGCGGTCCCAGACTGTCGCCGGTGCGCCATCGAAGCCGGCCGCTTCCAGGTTGACGATCATCTGCAGGGCCGGTTCATAATAACACATGTTGAAACCCGTACCGCAGACGATGCCGATGCGCGACGGGTTATGCTGATATACAGAAGAAAGCAGGGTCGCCGTCGTATCGTTGAGCAGGGCCACCGGTTCGATGCGGTCCAGACCGGCCCGGACCAAGGCTTCTTTCAGCAGGCCGTTGATGGGCTTGCCAGCGACGCCGGAAACGGCGATTTCCTTGGACCAGGCGATGAGGCTGGCGTCTTTGGCCGACGTCTGATCGACGGCAAAGGAAAAAGTAAAGCCCAATTTATAGTCCTGATTGCCTTCAGCCGCTTCTTTGACGATGGCGGCGATGAAATCGAAGAGCTCTTCTGCCGTCGTCGATGAAGAGGTATAGTCATAGTCGGCACATTTCAAGGGTTTAGCCACCTTACTCTCTACGACAAAGCCCTGTTCTCCCATAAGGCGGATGCGCGAAGCCCGGACATTGGTACCGCCGAAATCCAGGGCTAAGAACGTCCCCATTTCCCGTCCCGTCGGCAAGCCCAGATAGGTGCGCAGGGCAGAAAGGGAACTCGGCTTCCCGGCCAGGGCGTCTTCAGCGTCCTTCCGGAAGTGCTGTGCTAGTTCCCGCAGTTCCGCGCCGGATAGCTGCAAAGCCTGTCTCATTGATTCCCAATTTTTTATCGTGTCTGCCATAATTGTCGGCCTCCTGTCTGTACGCAAAAACATTATACTTCCATGATAATGAAAAAAGGCCATAAAGACAACTCTTTTATGGCCTTTCGGTTCCGTAACCCGACAATGGATGGTAGTACAAAATATGGATATTGGTACAGGCGCTGCGCGCAAAAAGAGGATATCGCATTAAGCAAAAACCGCATAATGCGACATCCTCTTTTTTGAGTTTGAAGTTGAAAGTTTGATGTTTGATGTGGATGGTTTTAAATTTAAAGCTATCGCATCAAACCTCAAACTAACTATAAATAAAAAGGAACCGTGCACGATGGTGAAAACCTTCATGCTCCAGTTCCTTGAATAGAGTTTGGTGGGCGATAACAGGATCGAACTGCTGACATCCTGCTTGTAAGGCAGGCGCTCTCCCAGCTGAGCTAATCGCCCAAGTGGTGACCCCTACGGGATTTGAACCCATGTTCTCGCCGTGAAAGGGCGATGTCTTAGACCGCTTGACCAAGGGGCCACGTAATGTGGAATGTGGTGATCCACCCGAGATTCGAACTCGGGACACCCTGATTAAAAGTCAGGTGCTCTGCCAACTGAGCTAGTGGATCATAATGGCAGGGGTAGTAGGATTCGAACCTACGGATGACGGAGTCAGAGTCCGTTGCCTTACCGCTTGGCGACACCCCTGTATGGCTCCTCAAGTAGGACTCGAACCTACGACAAATCGGTTAACAGCCGATTGCTCTACCAACTGAGCTATTGAGGAATAAATGGAGCGGAAAACGAGGCTCGAACTCGCGACCCCCACCTTGGCAAGGTGGTGCTCTACCACTGAGCTACTTCCGCATGTGTGCTGTCTGTTTCAGAAGACTTGATTATAATACCAAATCCAAAGGATTCTGTCAAGGGATTTTTTGCATTTTTTTAAGTTTGATGTGAGAAGTTTGATGTTTGATGTAGATGGGTTTAAATATATGCCTACCACATCAAACATCAAACTTAAAACATCAATCATTCTATGACTTTTGCCTTGAAGACCAGGGCTACGTCGGCATCGGAACAGCAAAATTCGGCTTCGCCTTCGGGCTGGCCCGGAAGCTGGCCGCCATAGCGCAGGATGTCGACATAGGGAAAGGCGCAGTGCAGGGCCATGGGACAGATTTTTCCCCGGTCCGTATCGTAATCAAAGGTCTCCCCGATGTGATGGCCGCGATGGCAGCCCATAGTCCCCAGTTTTTTCGTAATCGTGAGCTGGATAGCTGGTCGTTTTCCTCGTGACATGGTGTTCTCCTTTGTGGACAAGTAAACGGGCCGCCAGCCTCTGCTGTCCGTTTTGGCAACCGTCCTGCACCTTCCGCTGGTCGGTACCTGACGGGCCAAAAAGGCCTTTGGGACGGCCCCTATGAGTATTGCAGGTTACGGAATCGCAAAAAGCCGCTTGGCGTTTTCCGTGGTTACACGCGCTACTTCGGCGACGTCGATGCCCCGCAGAGCGGCAATTTCTTCGGCGACGTAATGGACGTAGGCCGGTTCGTTTCGCTGGCCGCGATGGGCCTGGGGCGTCAAGTACGGACAGTCCGTTTCGATGAGCATGCGCTCCAAGGGCAGGTGGGCGGCGACGCGCTTGGCCCGCTTGGAGTTCGGATAGGTCAAGGGCCCGTCGAAGCCGAAATAGAAGCCCATGCGCAGCAGTTCGTCCGTCATTTCCAGGCTGCCCGAATAGCAGTGGAAGACGCCGCGAAGGCCCTTGCCGTACTGGCGCAGGATATCCAGCGTATCGCCATGGGCTTCGCGGTCATGGATGATGATGGGCACGTCGAGTTCGACAGCCAGCTTGACCATGTCGCTGAAGACGGCCTGCTGGATATCCCGGGCCGGTTCGGGCCAGTGATAATCCAGACCGACTTCGCCGACGGCAACAACTTTTTCTTCCGCCCGTATCCATTGACGCAGCTTTTCGACATCGCCGTCCTGGGCCTTGGCCGCTTCTTCGGGATGGATACCGACGGCCGCATAGAGGCCATCGTGTTCCCTGGCCATGGCGATGCACTGAGCTGAAGTTTCCATATCCGTCGCCGGGCAGAGCATGAGGCCCACGCCGGCAGCGGCCGCCCGGTCGAATACGGCCGGACGGTCTTCTGCGTAGGCACCGTCATTGACGTGACAATGGGTATCGAAGAGCATCAGCGGACCCGGCTTCCCGGTGCCATGCCGTCGACGAAAGCGACCTGGAGGTTATCATTGCCGTCAGAAGCGGCCAGGAGCATGCCTTTCGATTCGACGCCGCAGAGTTTGACCGGTTTCAAGTTGGTGACGACGATGACGCAGTGGCCGATGAGGTCTTCCGGTTTATAGTACAGGGAAATGCCGCTGACGATCTGGCGCGTTTCCGTACCGAGGTCGACTTGCAATTTGAGCAATTTCTTGGCCTTAGGCACTTTTTCACAGGCTACGATTTTGCCGACGCGGAGGTCGACTTTGCCGAAATCATCGATGGCGATTTCCGTTTTCGTCGGTTCCTGGGCGGCCGGGCAGGCCTGAGCAGCTTTCTTTTCTTCTTCCGCTTCAGCCACTTCTTCCTTCAAGTCGTAGCGCGGGAAGAGGGCATGGCCTTTGCAGACTTTCGTATCTGCCGGATAGCGTCCCCATTCCTGGGCAGACGCGAGGTTGGCTTCGGCAAAGTCCCCTAAGCCGAGCTGTTTCCACATTTCAGCGGCGCTGACCGGGATGAAGGGGCTGACCAGGGTAGCGATGATGCGCTGGGCTTCCAGGAGATTGTACAGGACCGTCTGCAGGCGCTGGGCTTTGGCTTCGTCTTTGGCCAGGACCCACGGCGTCGTTTCGTCGATGTATTTGTTGCTGCGGCGGATGAGGGCCCAGACGTCGTTGATGGCGTCGTTGATCTTCATGTCGTCCATGTACGTTTCAAAGCGTTTGGCCGTTTCCACAGCACACGCTGCCAAGTCGTCATCGACGGGTTCTTTCACGGTTGGACCGGCAGCGACGCCGCCTTCGTATTTTTCGACCATAGCCAGGGTGCGCTGCAAGAGGTTGCCCAAGTCGTTGGCCAGGTCAGAATTGATGCGATTGATGAACGACGGCAACGAGAAGTTGCCATCCTGGCCGAGACGGATTTCCTTCAGCAGGTAGTAACGGAGGGCATCGGCACCATAGCGGTCGATGAGGGGAATCGGGTCGACGACGTTGCCCAGGGACTTACTCATCTTGGTACCGTCGACGATGAGCCAGCCGTGACCGAAGACTTTCTTCGGCAAAGGCAGGCCGCAGCTCATGAGCATGATCGGCCAGATGATGCTGTGGAAGCGGACGATTTCCTTGCCGACCAGGTGCAGGTCAGCCGGCCAGAATTTCTTGAATTTTTCCGGGTCATCGAGATAGCCGGCGGCCGTGACGTAGTTGACCAGGGCGTCGAACCAGACGTAGACGACGTGTTTCGGGTCCCAAGGAACCTTGATGCCCCAATCGAAGGACGTACGGGATACGCAGAGGTCTTCCAGGCCGCTCTTGACGAAGGAAATCATTTCATTGCGCCGCGATTCCGGCTGGATGAAGTCCGGGTTTTCGTCGATGAATTTCAGCCAGCGGTCGGCGTATTTATTCATTTTCAGGAAATAGGCTTCTTCGGAAACGAGTTCCAGAGGACGGCCGCAGTCCGGGCAGACGTGTTTGCCTTCAGGCAGCTTGTTCTCCGGCCAGAACGTTTCGCACGGCGTACAGTACCAGCCCTTGTATTCGCCTTTGTAGATATCGCCGTTGTCGTAGGATTTCTGCATCAAAGCCTGGACGACTTTTTCATGGCGTTTTTCCGTCGTGCGGATGAAGTCATCATTGGAGATATTAAGTTTTTTCCAGAGCTGCTGGAAGAGGGCGACGATTTCGTCGACGTATTCAATCGGTTTTACGCCTTTTGCTTCGGCTGCACGCTGGATTTTCTGGCCGTGTTCATCAGAGCCGGTCAGGAAAAAGACGTCGTCGCCGCGCAGGCGGTGGAACCGTGCCAGCGAGTCGGCAATGGTCGTGCAGTACGTGTGCCCGATGTGAAGTTTGGCACTTGGATAGTAAATAGGTGTTGTAATGTAATACTTTCTTTTTTCAGACATGGGATTTTCCTCCTATACCGGCAAATGAGCCGGGTGTTATAAACTAAGCGCAGCCTGGTATACACTACGTTTGGGCACGCCGCACCGTCTGGCGACAGTCCGGATAGCCTCTTTTTTATCGACGCCCTGTTCCATCAGTTCCCGGACCAGGGACGCGTAATCGACGTCGCCGGAAGCAGCCCTTTCCACAGCCGCTGCCCCTTCGACGAGGATGACAAATTCACCGCGGGTCCCTTGTGCGGCCAGGTCGGCCCGCAGCTGGCTGAGACTGCCGCGCAGGTACTGCTCGTACCGCTTGGTCAGTTCCCGGCAGAGGACGGCCCGGCGGTCGCCCAGGACTTCGATCATTTCGCCGAGGACCTGCTGGATGCGGTGAGGCGCTTCATAAAAGATGAGCGTCCCCTCGTACGATTTCACCGATTCCAGGACGGGCAGGCGGTGTTTCTGGGTCTTCGGCAGGAAGCCGACGAAGGTAAAGCGCGTCGTATCCATGCCGGACGCAATGAGGCCGGTCAGACCGGCATTGGCTCCGGGAAGGGGTACGATAGGCAGATCGGCTTCCAGAGCCAGGCGGACCATATCGCTGCCAGGGTCACAGATAGCCGGCATACCGGCATCGCTGACCAGCGCGATCATCAAGCCGTCTTTCAATTTTTCAATGAGTTGCGGCCCTTTTTCTGCCTTATTATGTTCATGATAGCTGGTCAAGGGCGTGTCGATATCATACGCCATGAGCAGCTGCTTCGTGTGACGCGTATCTTCTGCCGCAATGAGGTCGGCTTCACGGAGACAGCGGACCGTGCGGTACGTAATGTCCTCGAGATTGCCAATCGGCGTCGGGCAAAGATAGAGCGTCCCTTTTTGAAAAATTTCTGGCATTGTTTCTCCTCCAAAATCATGAACATGGGATTCCCACAAGCGGGCGCCCCACATGGGCGCCCCTACAGCTTCCCGTACAGCTTATTCACGGCGTCGCTGTAGCTTCCGTCCGGGTTGTGGACGATGAGCGGCGGCAGGACATCCAGCCCCTTACTGCCGCCGCGGATGCCCTCGATGAGGAAGAGCTTTGCCTTCTTATCAGGCCGGCCATGGACCATCTGCAGGACTTTCGGTTCGATATCGTGGGCGCGCATGGCTTCCAGGATATCGGCCAGGCGTTCCGTGATATGGACCATACGGAAACGGCCGTGATATTTCAGGGCATACTTCACGGCATCGAGGACGTCGCCGAGGGTCGCCGTCTCTTCATGGCAGGCCCGGCGGATGCCGTCGACGTCGCTATAGGCACCGCGGCTCTTTTCGCGGTACGGCGGATTGGCGTAGACAGCGGCAAAGGCACCGCTCGCCGCCCAATCGCGGATACGGCGGTAATCGCCTTCGACGAGGGTGATGCGGTCATCCCGGCCGTTGATGGCCACGTTGCGGCGGGCAATATCGGCCATGACCGGATTAAATTCTACGGCCGTCAGCTTCTTGGCGCCGCGGGCCGTCAAGATGAGGGGGATAGCCGCCGTGCCCGTCCCCAGGTCCAGGGCCGGGCCGTGGGGCACGGCACCGAAATGGGCCAGGAGGACCGTATCCAGGGAAAAGCAGAACTGGTCATCGCGCTGGATGACCTTCATGCCGTCCAGGACCAGGTCGTCCAACCGTTCGTGCGGGCCTAACTCAATGTTCATGTTCTGTTTCCCCGACGTCCGACCAGGGGACATTGATATTGTGCCCCGATTCGAGCTGGACCTTGACCGTATGGTCTTTCATGTGGACCCGCAAGACCGTACCGACGCCTTCATCGGTCATGACCCGTTTGCCCACAGCCGGCGGCTTCTGCTGTTCGCTGCACTTCTGCTGGCAGTTGCAGCACTTCAGTTCCCCTGACGTATAGAGCTGGTTTTCATAGCGCAGGCAGCACATGAGGCGGCCGCAGATCCCGGAAATCTTGGTCGGATTGAGGGACATGCCCTGGCCCTTGGCCATGCGGATGGAAACGGGCTTGAAGTCGCCCAGGAAGGTGGCACAGCACAGGGGCCGGCCGCAGCAGCCGATGCCGCCGATCATCTTGGCTTCATCGCGCAGGCCGATCTGGCGCAGTTCGATGCGCGTGCGGAAGACCGAGGCCAAGTCGCGGACGAGTTCGCGAAAGTCGATACGGCCGTCAGCCGTGAAGAAAAAGATGATCTTGCCCATATCGAAGGTATAGTCGACATCGATGAGCTTCATGGGCAGCTTATGCTTGGCAATCTTCGCCAGGCAGATGCCGAAGGCCTTCTTTTCCCGTTCCTTATTCTTTTCTACCTGGCGGAAATCCTTAGCCGTCGCCTTGCGGATAATCGGCTTCAGCGGCTGGACCACCTCCGACGAATCGACACTGCGCGGCGCAATGACGACATGGCCAAATTCCATGCCCCGTGCCGTTTCGACGATGACGCCGTCATCCAGTTTGAGTTCGATAGTGGCGGGGTCGAAATAGTATATCTTTCCGGCAGGTTTAAAACGTACACCTACAACGATCATTAAAATCCTCCTCTGAGCCGTATCGCCCGGATGCATACATAATCCCAGACGAGGCGGACGTTGACGTGGCGCGACACCGCTTCCAGGCCTTCATCGAGGACCTGGGACAGGCCAAAGACGGCGTCATCCGTCCAATACGGCAGTAATTCTGTCATTTCATGGATATATCCTTTTAAACGTATATAGTCCCGGCCGGCTCCGCTGCGCAGGACTGCCATATCGCGGAGAAAAAGGCTGATCCAGCCGAGGATCTCCGTCGTTTCCGTATCCGTCAGCACCGCCGATACGGCCAGCCATTTGGCATAGGGGCAGGCGTGTTTCGCCGTAATCGTCAAGAAGTCCAGGGCAAAATGGGCCTTATCCGTCCCCTGTCCCTCAAGATAGGACAAGACGGTCCGGACGATGCCGCCACCCCAGAGGATAGCTTCTTCCCAATTCCCGCCGTCGCCTTTCAGGCGCCGCAGGCCCTGGCGCATCTCCTCGTCGCTGACCGGATCGAAAGTGAAGCGGGCACAGCGGGAAATAATCGTCGGCAGCAGTAAATCGGGCTGGTCTGTAATCAAGATGAAGCAGACTCCCGACGGCGGCTCTTCCAAGATTTTCAGCATGCGGTTGGCAAATTCCGTATTCATCGTTTCCACATGGTCGATGATACAGACCCGGCGGCAACCGGCTTCGCCCTGCAAGGCCAGTTCACCCTGGAGCTGGCGGAACTGGTCTACTTTCAGCATGGCCCCCAGGGGAGCCAGATAGAAGGCATCGTCCTTATCACCGGCAACGGCTTCGCCTTCACGGCTGGCCAGGTCGGGAAAGACCCGGCGGCCGACCAGGGCCGACGCAACGGCTATGGCCATCATCGTCTTGCCGACACCGGCGGGACCGGCGAAAATCATGGCGTGCGGGACGCGGTCTTCGTCGATGAGGCGGGCGAACTGTTCTTTCAAACGGCCGTGGCCGATAATCGGATCAAACAGCGTCCTGTCCATGAGTCGTCCCCCTTACGCCAATAAAATACCTTAACAATTAATTATAAAAAAAATCCCTTATAAAGTAAATAGGAATCGGTATAAGTCTTGATGGATGGCCTCGGGCGTGCGCATGGCCCCGTCTTTTGTGCAGGCGATGCGCTGCCAGTGATAGCGTTCAGCCAGTTCGTCATAGGCGGCATGGCATTTGGCCAGGAAGCCCTCGTTCTTTTCGTGGATATCGCCGGTCTGGCCGCCGGTCTTGCCTGTCCGGTCCGCCATGAGCCGTTCCGTGACGGCCAGGGGAACGTCGAGCAGGAAGACCTTATCCGGGGCAGGCAGGCCCATTTTATGGAACTCAAAGTCTTCCAGCCAGGACAGATAGGCCCGGCGCTGGTCCGGGTCGTCGATCTTGATCATCTGATAGAGCATATTACTCGTCGTATAGCGGTCGGCAATGACGATGCCGCCTTGTTCATAAAAAGCCTTCCACTTCATCTGATACGATGCGAAGCGGTCGACGGCAAAAAAGGCCGACGCCGCATAGGGATTGACGGCGTCGGCATCGCTGCCGAAATCGCCGCGCAGGTACATCTTGACCAGGGCGCTGGAATCGCTGTCATAGTCGGGATAGCTGACGGATTTCACGTCATAGCCATCGCACTGTAAGTGTTCCGTCAGCAGCCGGGTCTGCGTCGCCTTGCCGCTGCCGTCGCCGCCTTCGATGATGAATAATTTACCTTTCATGGAACTCCTCCTTCAATACGCGGATCGTCGCCAAGGTCCCATCGGCCGGGCCGTTCGGCTTATAGCCATGGGCCATCTTTTGGCGGATATAATCCTGGCAGGCTGCCGTAATTTCTTCGCCTAAAGTCAGGACCGGGATGCCTGGCGGATAAAAGGTCACATTTTCCGCGGCGATGCGGCCGCGTGCCTCAGTGAAAGGCACGGCTTCTACGGGGCAGTTCCAGGCCTGGCGCGGCGCCATGACGACCTGCGGCTCCGGCAGAGCCTGTTCCTGGACCGGTCCGGCCGGGCAGAGACGGCGGCCTTGGGCAATCGTCCGGCAGGCCTCGACCAGGGCCTGGGCCGTTTCTTCCGTATCGCCCAGAGTAATCAGGGCCAGGACGTGATTGCCGGCGATGAGTTCCACTTCGAGGCCCTGCTGACGCAAGGCCCGTTCAGCCGTCACGCCGTCGAGGCCGATGCCGGAAAAGTCGATGGTGATTTTCGTTTCATCGAAGCCGCTGACGACTTTTCCGTCGATGATTTCCCGTCCAAAAACGGTCAGTCCGGGAATCGCACGGATGGCATCCCGCACCGACCGGGCCAGTTCGAGGGCCCGGCCAATGAGACTGGGGCCTTCCAGAGCCAGCTGCTGGCGGGCGCTGTCCAGGGAAGCCAGGAACCAGTAATGGGGGCTCGTCGACTGGACGACAGCCATCGACGCGGCGACGCGGTCCGTCAGGGGAAAGTCCTCGCGGCAGTGCAGCATCGACGTCTGGGTCAGGGAACCGGCCATCTTATGGGTGCTCTGGGCGACGCAGTCGGCACCGCAGGCCAGGGCTTCTGCCGGCAAATCCCCGTGGAAGCCCAGATGGGCACCATGAGCTTCGTCGACGAGGACATACAGGCCTTGTTCATGAGCATAGGCTGCCAGGGCCTTCAGGTTGCCGGCGATGCCATCGTAGGTCGGATAGGTGAAGACGACGGCTTTCGCCCGGGGATGGGCTGCAACGGCTTTCTTCAAGCTGTCCAGGTCCGGTCCCAGCGACACTTGCCGGACCGCATCGAAGCGGCTTTCCAGGTAGACCGGGACGGCGCCGCTCAAGGCCAGGCCATTGATGACGCTCTTATGGGCCTCGCGGGGAATGAGGATTTCATCGCCATCGCCGCAGACAGCCAGGATCATGGCTTCGATACAGGCCGTCGTGCCGTTGATGGAAAAGAAAGTCCGCCCGGCGCCATAGAGGTCAGCTGCCAGGTCCATGGCTTCCTTCAGGGCTCCTTCCGGCTGGAATAAGTCATCCAGGGCATACATGACGCCCAGGTCCCGCCGCAGGGCGTCGCCAAAGAGGCTGGCCTGATAGGCGGAAATGCCCTGTCCCAATTTGTGTCCCGGCGTATGATAGGCCTTCAGGTGCTGCTGGCAGTACCCTTCCAGGGCTTCGACAAAAGGCGCCCGTTCCTGTTTCTTCCTGTCCATAGGGCACCTCATATAGCCGAAAGGAAACCGCGCAGCAAGGCGTGGCTCTTTTCATACGAGAACTGCTTCATCTGTTTCAGCGAACGCTGCAGCGACCCGTGCAGGCGGTACGACGGCAGTTCTTCCGGCGTGACCCAGCGATAAGCCAGGTGTTCTTCGGACAGGGACACTTTATCCGTATCGGCCATAGCCGTGAAGATGACGCCGTTCAGGAACTGGCCGTCTTTCTTCTGATAGCTCCAGATACCGGCCGGGGCCTCCAAGGTGATAGAAAGGCCCGTTTCCTCCCGTACTTCCCGGCGAAGGCCGGCTTCAAAGTCTTCCGTGAAACGCAGGCCGCCGCCGGGAAATTCCCAATGATGCAGCCCTTCGGCATCGTTCTTCTGCAACAACAGCAGCTTCCCTTCGTGGAAAATCATCGCTTTGACACTCAACCCCATCAATACATTCGCTTCTTGCGCCATAACCCCAGTCTCCTATCTCAACAAATTCATTGCAACAAATAATATAAATTTAATTATACCATATTTACGGCCCCGGGAGAATCGAACTGGCAGGACAGAATCGCCGCAATCTGTCTTATTTACATGGCCCATGTTATCGGGTAAAATGATAGTACAGTTTATTTTTAGGAGGTTTTCTCTATGGCTACAAAACGCGTCCTTGCAATTCACGATATGTGTTCCTTCGGCCGCTGCTCCCTGACAGCTGCCATCCCGGTCATTTCGGCCATGGGCTTCCAGGTCTGCCCGTTCCCGACAGCTATTTTCAGCAATAACCTGACCTATGGCGACTACACCTTCTCTGATTTCACGCCGCACATGACGGAATTTATGGATAAATGGCAGAAACTGGGCTATTCCTATGATGCTATTTACAGCGGTTTCCTCGCCGACGCCGGCCAGATAGCCATCGTTCTCGATGCCATTTCCCGCTTCGCCAAAGACGATACGCTCGTCGTCGTCGACCCGGCCATGGCTGATGACGGCAAACTCTATCCCGTCTTCAAGCCGGATATCGTCACGGAAATGCGCAAACTCATTGCCAAAGCGACTATCATTACGCCGAATTACACCGAAGCGACCTTGTTGACGGGCCGCCCCTATGACCCGGGTACCCCGTCCATGAAGACCATGCTCGAACTCTGCCAGCAGCTGGCCGCCATGGGACCGCGTCAAATCATCATCACCAGCGTCCCCACGGGCAACGACACGATTACTGTCGTCAGCTACGATGCCCAGACGTCTTCTTTCGACGAATGTACGGTCGACCGTATTCCCTTCAGCACCTGCGGCACGGGCGACTTGTTCACCAGCGTCCTGACGGGCTCCCTGCTCCAGGGCCAGCTCCTGCACGACAGCGTAAAGAAAGCCGTCCAGTTCCTGAACGTGGCCATCGAATATACCTACCAGTCTGGCAGCGATCCCCGCGAAGGCGTCCAGGTCGAACCGTGCCTGAAAAAACTGTTCTAAGTTATATTGTCAACCCATTATCAGTATATATAAAGTTGACCTCACAAGCGTTTTTTTGCTATAATACGGGAGAAATCCGTAAGCAAAGGAGCGCTTTTATCATGTCTGATTCCAGAGAAAAGACGATGCGCCTGACGCGCATCGCCTTACTGATTGCTATGAACTGTATCTCCGCGTATTTAATCATCCCCCTGCCCTTTTCCCAGTCGCCCATTGCCTTGCAGACGCTCGTCGTCAACCTGGTCGCCTTCCTGCTGCCGCCGAAAGATGCAGCCATCACCATGCTGGCCTACATCGGCATCGGTCTCATCGGCGTCCCCGTCTTCACAGGCGGTACGGCAGGTCCGGGCAAAATGTTCGGCCCGACAGGTGGCTACATCTGGGCCTACGTCGCAGCGGTCTTCCTCATGTCCTGGTTCAAAGGGAAGGACTATAGTTTCCGGCGCTACGCCCTGGTAGCCGTCGTCATCGGCATCCCGGTCATCTATCTAGGCGGTGTCCTGCAGCTCAAAGGCGTCACAGGCATGCCGTGGGAAGCCGCCATCATGAGCGGCGTCGTCCCGTTCATTCCCTTGGATATCGTCAAGAGCCTCTGTGCTGCCGCTTTGGCACGACCGCTGCTGGCCTTGGGCCTCAAAGGCACTCAGGGATGACGCCGGCCGTAAATCCGTTCTTTATCGGCATACATTTTCTTGTCTACCTGAGATAATACGTCGTCAATGTTGGCGATAGGCGTCTGGCACACGATATAGCCCAACGCCATGCTGATACCACTGGAACGGTAGCGGGCACGCAGGTCGTTGACGAGCCGCTGGGCCTGCGCTTCATCGGCATCCTTAGCGACGATAATGAATTCGTCGCCACCCATGCGGAATACGGCGATGTCACCAGTCAGGTTCTTCATGATTTGAGCAGCTTGGCGGATGAGCTGGTCGCCGACTTCATGGCCTTGAGTATCATTGATCTGCTTGAGGCCATTGAGATCGCCGAAGATGAAGGCCAGGGAAATCCCGTCAGGTAACGTCTGGCGATATTCCGCAAAGCCCCGGCGATTACCGACGCCGGTCAGCTGGTCTGTCGTGCTGATGCTCTCGAGGGAACGGAAAATATCGCGGTTGCGCAACATGATGGCCAAGAACAAGGTCAGCGTCGACAACAGGAGACCTGCTGATTTAAAGGCCAGCGCCGACGGATTAATGACTTCCGTAAAGCCCAAGGACTTGCCTGACTGGGTCAGGTGACCCGATACGAGACGGCGGACGCCAGGGATATAGGGATGGAAACCAGGATGCGTCTGTATGAATTCCGGTGCATCTTCAATAATAGCCATCTGTTTCGTATCGAACGTATCATAGAGGGGCCGCAGGGAATTAATGGGAATGTGCTGAACCGTACGAGCGACGGGCTGCAAGTTTTCCTGATGCCATTCATAGGTTGCACTGACCTGGCTTCCCTGTTCTTCAAAAATCAAAACCCGTTCGGCCTGCAAGCTGTGACCTATTTTTTCCAACATCTTCTGCAAACCTACATCCGGATTGGCTTCGCGCATGCCGATAGCAATGACCTCATTGGCCATGACTTCGCGGAAAATGACATTATTTTCAGCCAAATCATGGCTGATATACGGATCGATATTGACAGCCATGGAAAAGCGGTAATTCTTCCCTTGCCAGGGAATGAGCGTCGCCCGCATGAGCAAGTTCTGCCCGGTCTTGCGATTACGGCGCGTCGTCGTATAAAAACAGTCGCGGCGCAGCTGGCCATTGATGCAGTCCTGACAAGGCGCATCGAGGCCGGCCAGGATCTTATAGCACTTTTCACCGACCCAGCTATAGGTATTGGAAAGGCCATAGCTCTTCTGCATGTATTCATTAACATAGACCAGTTCATACGTATCCGGAGCGATAATGGATACTTCTTCATCGAGCTTATCAAATTTTTCCTTATCGAAGACCAGGCGGTCGCCGATATAGATAGCTTGTCCATACTGCTGTTCATTCACTTCATTCAAGCGTTTCCGCAAAAGCATCATGACCTCATCGAAATCCTGGCCCTCCGACCCTTGAGCCACGGCGTATTGTAAATAAAGAGTACAGCTGTAGTCGCCAATATTCGTAATGCCATGGATGGCATCGACGAGACTCAGCATTTTATTCCGGAAATCGTCATCTATGGTCTTCGGGATAATGCAACAAAAACGGCTACCGCTCAAATGGGCCAACGTTTCATTTAAAGTATGGAAGGCCATCAGCTGCTGTGTAATGGCCTGCAGCAACTTCTGTCCCACTTCATCGCCATACTCCTGAAAAAGCGCTTCATATGCAGGCACTTCGAGGAGTACACACGTATAATCCCGACCATAGCGCCGATATTTCTCGCCGTACTCATCTGCCGCCTGCAAGAGTCCCCGGAAATTGAGCAGTCCCGTCACGTCGTCGACAAAACTTCTCTGCCGGAGCCGCGCCTGACGGGCATCGGCATACTCTAAATCTTCAAAATACCCCAGCAATCCGATAATACGTCTCCCGCGATAGATAGGAAATTTGGTAGCGGCAATTCGATGCGGTCGGCCTTGGACGAGACATTCTCCGACAACACAGTGCGTGACCTCGCCTTTTTCAAGGACAGCCCATTCGGCCTCTTCATACTTTTTCCCCTGGATATGCCAGCCAATATCCTCATCGGTTTTCCCGATGAGGCTTTTTTCATCTTTTAAGCCGTAATAATCGAGGAAAGCCTGACTAACGCCAGCAAAACGCCGTTTTCGGTCTTTCCAGAAGAATTTGATATCCGAATAACGAATCATGGCCTGACACAGTTCCCGCAGGATACGGAAATAAGGCTGCCGGACCGGTTCCAGTTCATGGAGGCCCAAAGAGGTAGCCAGTATCGGCAGTAAGCTCTTGCGGTCCCGTGCCGTTTCCCATATATCATCGCGGCAGCACAGTAGAACCCCTTGCCGGCCGCCGTTGCGCAGGAGCATAGCTAAATAGACTGTCCAGCGATAGCTGCCGTCAGCTTGCTTGATGCGGAAGACACTGCCCGTGCTATTCGTCTGCGACTTGCCGGCCTGGCGGCGTACATTGTCGAAATCGAGGAATGCTAAAAAACGTTTCCTGTCGTCATCATGGACGAAGCGGGTCGCATAATCGGTCAGCAGACGGAGGATACCCTTCTGGGCCTGCCCTTGGGCCCAGTTGGGCATCACCGTCTTGATAACTTCAAAGGTATCGTCCTGGGGATTCAGATAATACAAGCCCTTATAGAGTTGGAGGATGTTGCGCAGTAAATAATCAATGCGATGGGCTTCCTTATCTTCTCTGGCATCAGCAATGTTATAAATCCAGGCGCGGCACAGATAACGGCCCTGGGTCCCGCCGATTAGCCCCAGATGAAGCTGCAAATAGTGATCTTCCTCGATATAGGTCACGACCTGTTCCTGACTGGATACAATGAGTTCCTCCAAGCAAGGCTGCAACCGCTGGCGGAAAGAAAGGTTCTCAATCCGCAAGGGCAGGTCTTTCCCATTATAGGCTGGCAAAGCTTGGCGAATAATCTGGCGGAAAGCCTGATTGGCTGACAGCACGACGACCTGTTTCCCATCATAGTGAAAGATAGCCACAGGGACATCGGTCACGACATTGATGAGGCCAGCCTTATCATAGACCGATTCTTCCCGCCGCGTTTCCTGGCCGTACTCATAGTTCTCACAAAAGATCTGTATGTCTTCATAAGACATGGGCTGTCCCCAATAATAGCCCTGTATCTTTTCACAACCAATGGCCTTCAAAAAGTCGACTTGGGCCTTCGTTTCTGCTCCTTCAGCCAGGGTATGGACACCCAGTTCCTTGGCCATGAGGACGATAGCCTTGAGGATGCGGCGGCTCTTTTCATTGAAATTGCGCAAAAAGGCCATGTCGATCTTGAGTTCATCGAAATGATAGTTATGCAGGACGTTGAGCGACGAATAGGCACTGCCGAAGTCATCGAGCCAGACCTGATAGCCAGACCGCTGAAACTGCCGCAAGGTCTGAATCAAGTTATGCTTCTCTTTGACCAGCGCCGTTTCCGTCACTTCGATGCGGATATAGTCCCGCTGCAGGTCATAGCGGGATATGACATTTTCAACCATCCTAAAAGGGTCCATAAGGTTGAAATCATGGCGCGATAAATTGATCGACACCGGCAGGACAGGCTGTTTATTGGCCAGCCGGTAATGAAGCTGTTTGGCTACCTGATTGAGAACATAGCAATCCAATTTATGAATGAGCCGAGCCTGTTCCAGGACGGGAATGAAGACATTCGGCGTGAGCCGGCCGTAGACAGGATCTTCCCAACGGGCTAGGGCTTCAACACCGCAGATTTTCCCAGTCATGGTCCGGACGACGGGCTGATAATAGACCTTGATATGCCCCTTTTCCAAAGCGGCATTGAAATTTTCCAGGACGAAAGCCCGCTTTTCCAAGGCTTCGCCCATATCCCGCGTATAGACGGCCCAACAGCGCGTAGCATCGGTTTTGATTGTATCACAGGCGATTTTAGCCATATCAAAAGTATGGCGCACGATATAAATGTCGTCTTTTTCCAACAGGCAGACGCCAGCCTTCAAGACGATGTTGGAATTATTGATATAGGCATTGACGCGGCTGCAAACGACTTCTATAGTCTGGAATAAATCTTTCTTCATCGCCAATACCGCGAACCCGTCGGCAGAGAGATGCGAAATCAAGGCATCCGGAAAAGACTGCTGCAGCACAGAGGCGATGTATTTGAGGCAATGGTCGCCAGCAGCCAAGCCATGGAGTGAATTATAAAGGCGGAAGTTCGTAAGGTTGAAATAAGTCGGGCAATATAATGACAGACGGCCTTTAGGACTTTCCTGCCGAGCCACCATCAAGGCTTTCCTAAAGAACAGGCGCATACCGAGCAGCCCCGTCAGTGGATCGTTCTGGGCGCTGCTGCCTTTTAGTTCACTGCTGATGATCTGCAGCAGCCAGGCCTTCGTCCCATCCTCGAAGGAAATAACACTGGCCGAACCTTCAGCCCGGCGAAAGTGGTCATCCCGCGTGCGGAAGCGGAAAGTCACAAAACCAGTCTGGTCCGAGCCGGCCATATGGGCGATAGGATAATAGTCCTCGGCATCGACCATGCCCTGCAGCCGCTTCCCGGTAAAGCGGTAAAAATCCGCTTCATCAGTACAATGGTAAATCTTCAGCATCCCTTTATTGACAAATAAAATAGGCTCTCCCGGTTCCATCCCGATCAGGCAGATACCTGACGTCAACCGGTCATAATAGCGATGTAGCTCTGCTCGCATCTCCCCTATTCCCATAACAAATCACGTCCTCTATCGTCATTACAAATACTATAATTATCGTTTACAAATTATAAACTAATTATAGCATAAGCCCATTTAAGTTTTTAGTACTTAGGTGAATTGTTTAGTCCGTTTTTGACATAAAAAAAAGACCTGTGTACGGAATCGTACACAGGTCTGCTAATTTCACAAAGGAAATTATTTGAGTTCTACTCCCTCGGCTTTTCCCCAAAATGAGAATGGCTTCACTAAGCCATTTTTAAAGCATCATTTTTTCAAAATCAGCCTCATTTTCGCAGTTTTAAAAAAAAATAGTATCATTTGAGTATCACTGACCAGTATCCTTTACGGTGCGTTCCCATGCGTTTTAGATAGCCTTTTTCCTGCAGCTTCTTCGTATGATATTTTATAGTACCAAGGGACAGCGACGTGGCCATCGCAATTTCCGATTGCGTGCTGTCTGGTTTCTTTTGGATATATGCTAAAATAGCTTCTTCCTTATCATTTAATGTTACAGGCAGATTCGTTCCAGTTTGGTCAGTGTTTTTAGTTTGGTTAGCGGTTTGGTCAGTAGTTTGGTCAGTTTTTGGTGTTTGGTCAGTGGTTTGGTCAGTTTTTGGTGTTTGGTCAGTGGTTTGGTCAGTTTTTCGATACAAGTTTACCCGCAAATCGCCATCAAAATCAAGAATTTCCGGTTCCCTCAGCCCATAATCACGGCAATCCCGCAAAATACGCGGAAAGCCACTGCCCCACTTTTCAATCAGATTCATGTAAGCAAAAGCATTGGCCAAGGCCCGGTTGCGAATCTTTGAAAATCCTTCTTTCATTTTTTCAGGCGTTACGCCACGCATCAGGCCGCCTGGAGAAGTAACTTCCAATCGATCTGAAAAAAGAGCAATCTGAATGGATCCCGGCTCCAAATAATTACGATGTACAAGTGCATTGGCAATTAATTCACGGATACTGTCCGGAGGCAGTTCATAAATATCCTGTCGATAGACTCCCTGAAATCTAGCACCCATGTTGATTTTTTCAAGCACGTACTGATATGCTTTTTCCATTTGTTCCTGAATCGGTGCATCAATTTCCCGTTTATCGATAAAAATGGCTCTATCTTCCGTTTTAAACACAGCGCATTGAACAACTGGAGGATACCCAGCCTGATGTGTCAGCATCGCATATGCATAGGTGGGTATAAGCTGGCCTTTATGTTCAAGCAAAACACCCCACGAAATAAGCTGATTAACCGTCAACTCTTTGATTTCTTGACGCTGGAAATCTGATGCTGCATTTTTTTTAGCCGTTTCTCTCATCGAATGGCATAATGCTGCCACATCAGCTTGCTTCACTTTCAGATTCGGAATCGGTTGTTGATCGAAAAATTTATTTTTCCCTTCTAAAAGCAATTCCTGCAGCATTGCCTGATCCGCAGGACGCGTTGTTCCAGCCGTCCGGATATAGGTTCCTTTCACAAGCCCCTTCTTTTTGATATAATACGGGCGCTGCATTCCTGGCGCAATCTCCAAAATGATAAGCGATTTCCCCTTTACTTCCTGAACAAAAAGATCCGGAATAATCATCGGCGCACAGCTATCCGTAACCGCATTAGTAATAGCATCCATCAGTCGAAAAAGGTCATTCTGGGGAATACCAACAACCTGCATCGTTCCGTCTTCAACACCAAATACAATCCGCCCGCCATCTCCATTAGCAAAGGCAACAACAGATTTAATATATTTCTGGCTGTCTTCCGGAACCATTTCCTTATATTCTATGTTTTTAGACTCCCCTTGAAGCAATGAATCTTTTTCCATCCCTATTGCCGCCTCCTCTCAGACTCATTGTAGCAGATTATAAAATTTCCGACAATAAAGCAAGGCCCCCGTACCGCTAGTGCAGGGGGGCTTGTCACATAGACACTCATATTATTTTTACCAAAGATAACTAGTACCCGGATTATCTTCACTGGTTCTTGAAGCTTCTTTCATAATTCGTTCCTTTGTTGCTTCCGGCAAGGCGTCTTTAAAGACTTTTTGAAAACAATCCATACAAAGTGATGCACCGATGTATTCTGTTTTATTCGTTACATTGTCCCACCAAGTCCAATCAAGTTTGTTCTCTGGTGTGATGCAATCGTGTGCCTCTGCTTCTACGATAAATTTTTCGCCCTGGGCATATTTTTTCAAACTCTATATTCATAACAACTATCTCTTGCAGGGCATTGCTTATCACCAACAGGGGTTCCATCAGAACTTGATATTTGCCTCATTAGGGAGTGTAAAATAGTTTGTTTAAATCGGTTATTGCACAAATCCAATTTATCCCACATAATTAGGTAATCAAACATTAAGGATTGAAAGTCTCTTGCCAAGGATTCGAATTTTCTGAGGCTTTTGCATAAGCCGATAAAACAGTGGAGTGACAAATCATTCTATGAATTGATAGACAAAATACT
>NZ_JANFQH010000009.1:0-45618 GCF_024436295.1 Megasphaera sp. SC8-1
AACTATGCTAAAAATTTCAAAAATCAGGCTATGCACAGAATTCGCGCGGGACGCCCACACGGCGTCCCCTACAGCACAAGACCTTCGGCCGTGAATTATTTGATATTACCTATATGAGATTTTTAACAATTCACGTGGCGCAGCCCGTTCGTAGGGGCGTCCCTAATCGGAATAAGGTAAAATATATTTCGCAAATTCAATTTCATAAAAAATAGACATAGTCTATTGCCGCTAGTACAATTAAGTTACCACACAAAATTCGTAAGGAGGCAATAGACCATGTTTGGTAATATTATACAACTTAATGAGGATCTTATAAAGAATAATTTAAAGGATCTTATACGCAATAGTGTAGAGGAAACACTGAACGCCCTGCTCGACCACGAGGCGGATGAACTCGTCCGCGCTGGCAAGTATGAGCGAACGGGAGACCGTAAGGGCTACCGTTCCGGTCATTACGAGCGGAATTTTGGCACGACTTCCGGCGAAGTCAGATTACGCGTACCGAAGCTCAAGGGCATCCAGTTTGAAACGGCCATCATCGAGCGCTATAAACGCCGTGAATGCTCTGTCGAGGAAGCCCTTATTGAGATGTACCTGGCCGGCGTATCCGTGCGCCGTGTCGAAGATATCACCGAATTGCTTTGGGGCATAAAGGTCTCCTCTGGCATCATCAGCAATCTCAACCAGAAGGCATACAAGCACATCGAGGAGTGGCGTCAGCGTCCTTTAACGGGGGAATATCCGTATTATGAACATGGAGCATCTATTCAAGAGGGAAATTGAGCAGCCAAATGACGAGGAAAATCCATATATCTGATTACGATATTTACTGGCGGATGAAATGAATTTGCGAAAGAATCTTGACACTATCGGCGTCCCCTACACCGGCCGTGAATTATTTTGATAGTCGCCCTTATTAGGGGAGGCTTACGCGGCACAGTCGCATCTGAATTCAAATTTATAAAAAAGCTGCCGCACGATTGTGCAGCAGCTTTTGTAATTTCACAAAGGAAATTATTTGAGTTCGACAGTAGCGCCAGCTTCTTCGAGTTTAGCTTTGAGAGCTTCAGCGTCAGCTTTAGCAACGCCTTCTTTAACAGCTTTCGGAGCGCCGTCAACGAGAGCTTTAGCGTCTTTCAAGCCGAGGCCGGTAACTTCACGGACAACTTTGATAACGCCGATTTTTTTGTCGCCAGCAGACTGGAGAATGACGTCAAATTCGGATTTTTCTTCAGCAGCAGCAGCGCCAGCAGCCGGAGCAGCAGCAACAGCAACCGGAGCAGCAGCGGAAACGCCGAATTTGTCTTCCATAGCTTTTACGAGTTCGGAAAGTTCGAGAACAGTCATATTTTCAATGGCTTCCATGATTTCTTCTTTAGTCATTTTGAAATACCTCCATAGTATCAATTTTTGAGTTTAATTTTTTAGTTATGTAAGCTAATTAAGCAGTTTCCTGTTCTGCTTTTTTAGCGCGTACAGCGTCAAGCACATAAACCATGTTGCGGATATTGCCCTGGAGTACGTTGACAAGGCCAGAGATAGGAGCCTGCATGCTGCCAACCAATTTTGCGAGGAGTTCTTCGCGGCTCGGCAAGCTTGCCAGAGCGTCAACAGCTGCAACATCAATGACCTGACCATCAACTAAGCCTGCTTTTACAGTCAAAGCTTCGGTCTTTGTTTCTTTGATGAATTCTTTGAGGATCTTAGCCGGAGCTACAGCGTCTTCTGCGGAAAATGCGAGAGCTGTCGGGCCTTCGAGAATTGCATCTAATGCGTTATAGCCGAGTTCGTCAGCGGCGATACGGGTCAACGTGTTTTTGATGACTTTGTATTCAACACCGCCTTCGCGGAACTTACGGCGAAGTTTCGTGACATCAGCTACGGTGAGGCCGGAGAAACCAACGAAAACAGCGCCCTGAGCGGACTGCAGTTTTTCTTTCATTTCTTCAACGACAGCGGCTTTTGCCGGAGAAACCGGATGATTTGCATATGTGGACATGAGTTCGATACACCTCCTTGAACTGGGATTTATATCGTCTTAGCAATCAAAAACGGCCTCATGGAAACCACGAGGCCGAACTAGTCAAAGTCAGATATCTGCTAGTTTCATAGCCTCAGATGGCGGACATACGTCCATTATACATACCTTCAGTCTACAGCTAAGAGAGATATTAATTTTCTTCTTTCTTTGCAGCACCTTTGATGCTGTACTGATTGATGTGGATGCCAGGGCCCATCGTGGAGCTAACCGTGATGGATTTAATGTACTGGCCTTTTGCACCCGACGGTTTAACTTTGATGAGTGTATCAACCAAAGCAGTCAGGTTATCAATCAATTTATCTGCTTCGAAAGATTTTTTACCGATAGAAGAATGAATGTTGCCGGCTTTATCCGTACGGTATTCAACTTTACCAGCTTTACTTTCGCTAACAGCTTTTGTAACGTCCATCGTGACAGTACCAACCTTCGGGTTAGGCATGAGGCCTTTAGGACCGAGGATTTTACCGAGACGACCAACTTTACCCATCATGTTCGGAGTAGCGATTGCTACGTCGAATTCGAGCCAGCCACCTTTGATCTTTTCTACGAGATCATCAGCACCGACATAGTCAGCGCCAGCAGCTAAAGCTTCTTTTTCTTTATCGCCCTGAGCAAATACGAGGACGGTCTTGGATTTACCAGTGCCGTGGGGCAGTACCAAGGCGCCGCGGACCTGCTGGTCGGCGTATTTCGGATCTACGTTAAGGTTTACGGCCAATTCAACAGTTTCGTCGAATTTAGCAGTATCCATCTTTTTCAAGATGTCGATTGCTTCTGCAACATCATACTGTTTCTGTTTATCGAACAGTTTTGCAGCTTCAGCATATTTCTTGCCTACTTTTGCCATGTTTCTTCCTCCTTATGTGGTTTAGCGGGTTACCCCTTCCACGGGCAGAGAACCATCGAATTAGTCGACGATTTCGATACCCATGCTGCGAGCTGTACCTTCAATCATCTTCATAGCAGCTTCAACGTCGTTAGCGTTGAGGTCCGGCATCTTAGTCGTTGCGATTTCGCGGACTTTGTCGCGGCCCAATTTAGCTACTTTTTTCTTGTTCGGTTCGCCCGAAGCTTTGTCCAAACCTGCTGCTTTCTTCAAGAGAACGGCAGCCGGCGGTGTTTTCGTAATGAAAGTGAAGGAACGGTCTTCATAGACTGTGATTTCGACAGGGATGATGAAGCCAGCCTGTTTAGCTGTACGTTCGTTAAATTCCTTGACGAAAGCCATGATGTTGACACCAGCCTGGCCTAATGCAGGGCCAATCGGAGGCGCCGGAGTTGCTTTACCAGCTTCACACTGGAGTTTTACCATTCTTGCTACTTTTTTTGCCATGGTGAGTTACACCTCCTTACATTACAAGATGTGGTCAAACGAATCTTGCGATTCTCCCACTCGCGGCAAGTCGCCGCATTTAGAAGTATTTATTCCAGACCCTTCTCGATTTGAGAATAGTCGACTTCTACTGGAGTTTCTCGGCCAAACATATTGACAAGGCCTTTGACAGTCCCTTTTTCTTCATTGATTTCCGTTACGACGGCCATGCAATTTTCAAAAGGACCTTCGGTAATGCGCACTTCTTCGCCAACTTCGACAGAGATATGCGTTTTCGGTTCGCTTTCAATTCCCTGGGTCTTCAGAATCTTTTCGACTTCTTTCGGTTCCAGCGGAATCGGTTTAGTAGCCGAGCCAACAAACCCGGTGACACCCGGCGTATTGCGGACGACATACCAGGAACGGTCATTGACTTCCATTTCGATGAGAACGTAGCCAGGGAATACTTTCCGTTTGACTGTCCGTTTCTTACCGTCCTTGACGTCAATTTCATCTTCCATTGGAATGAGGATACGGTTAATGACGTTTTCCAAACCCATGGATTTGACTTTCTGTTCCAGCGTCTGCATTACTTTATTTTCATAACCAGAATACGTATGGATGACATACCATTTCATATCTGCTTCCATTTAAGCGCAAGCCCCCTATCCGACAACAAGCTGGAGTAACTTGAACAGCTGTGAAAATACGCCGTCAGCTACGCCAATGATTACCATTACGACGATTGTAGCGACGATGACCATAACCGTGTAGTTGATCAATTCCTTCTTCGTCGGCCAGATGACTTTTTTCATTTCTACCTTTACGCCAGATAAAAATGATTTGCCCGCGTTCTTCTTCTTGTTCTTATTCTTTTGTGCTGCTTTTTTAGCTGAAAGTGCCATATAACCTCTCACATCCAAATAAGATTAGCACAATCTTATTCAATCAATTATTTCGTTTCTTTGTGTAATGTTTCTTTTTTGCAGAACGGGCAGTATTTTTTCAGTTCCAAACGATCCGGGTTATTTTTCTTGTTTTTGTTCGTCCGGTAGTTACGCTGTTTGCATTCTGTGCATGCCAAAGTGATAGCTGTACGCATTCCTTACACCTCTCTTAAAAATAGTCACAAGCCTAGTGTTACGTAAGACTGCCTTTATAATGTATCACAACAGTCCCCTCTAAGTCAAGGAAATTTTTCTGTAACTTAAAAAAGCCAGGCGTTGGTAAACGCCTAACTTTAGCTATTCTAACATGTGACGACTGTTCTGTCAAGAGAGTTTCCATAATTCCATAGCGGGCCGCCCGCCGGGACGGCCCCTACGCACAAGGCCGCTGGCCGTGTATTTTTTTGTGACTTGTGGCCTGCGTCTATCGCGGCGCAGCCGCATCTGAATCGTACAACGCCGCCAGGGCGTCCTGGTATGGCCCCAAGATGCGTCCTACCTGTGCTTCTATGGCGTCCTGGCTGCCGTGGCGGTCACGGAGCATGGCCAGCCAGATATCTTCATCGACGAAGAGGTACTGCTCGTATGCGGCGGCGATGAGCTCCTTGGCAGACCCCATGGCGGCCAGGCCCTGTCCGTCCCGCTTCAAGGCTTCGCGAAAGGCCATCAGGCCCAGATCGAAGGCCTCCTGAAAGAGGTGGACGATGCCGTGACAAATGAAGGGATTCGTCAAATCCACCTCTTCTGCCTGCTGCAAAAGCTGTATATGTTCCTGAAAATCACGCTGCCAATCCATAAATACCTCCCAAACATCAAACATCAAACATCAAACATCGAACCTATTATAATGGATTTCCGGCAAAAAAAGAAGCGGCCCTGCTGTCAGGAGGAGACAGGGCCGCTTCCGCGATAAATGGCTTGGGAATTTAGCCAGAGATTTTCTGTTGTGCCAGATAGGTTTCTTCCAGGACCTCCTTACCGGCAATGCCCGGTTGGGTCATTTCCTGCGGCGACAAGATGATGTCTATCTGTTCTTTTGTCAGATAGCCGTGTTCGAGGATGATTTCCCGGATGGGACGGCCTGTGGCATAGGCTTCCTTGGCCAGCATAGACGACCGTTCATAGCCGATGTGCGGCAAGAGGGCCGTGACGATGCCGACGCTGTGGTCGACCCAGGACTGGCAGGCTTCTTTATTGGCCTTGACGCCTTTGAGCAGGTATTTGACAAAGGCATGGACAGCATTGGTCAAATACTGCATGGAGTGGAAGAGATTGAAAGCCATGACCGGTTCCATGACATTCAGCTCGAACTGGCCGTTTTCGACGCCCAGGCTGATAGCCATGTCGTTGCCGATGATCTGGTAACACGTCTGGTCGAGGACTTCTGCCATGACCGGATTGACTTTGCCCGGCATGATGGAAGAACCAGGCTGACGAGCCGGCAGTTTCAATTCGTTGAGGCCGCAGCGTGGACCGGAAGCCATGAGGCGGAAATCGTTGGCCATCTTGATGAGCATGAGGGCCGTAGCTTTCATGTTGCCCGATACTTCAGCAAAGATGTCCGTATTATTGGTCATGTCGATGAGGTTGCGGGCTGTGACATAGATATCACCGGTCAGCATGGAAAGTTTCGCAGCAACGGCTTTGATATAGGCCGGTTCGGCATTGAGGCCCGTGCCGACAGCCGTGCCGCCCATGTTGATGACATGGACGCCTTCGAGGGACCGGGAAATACGTTTGCGGCCGCGGGCGACAGCCGAAGCATAAGCGCCCATTTCCTGGCCAAGCGTGATGGGAACGGCATCCTGCAAGTGGGTACGGCCCATCTTGATGACGTCTTTAAATTCGTCGGCTTTGACGTCCAGTTCTGTTTCCAGTTCTTTCAGCGCAGCCGTCAATTTCTTGCCTTTCATGCTCAGGCAGACTTTGATGCTCGTCGGGAAGACGTCGTTCGTCGACTGGGCCATGTTGGCGTGGTTGTTCGGCGAGATAAGGTCGTAACGGCCTTTTTCTTTGCCCATGATTTCCAAAGCCCGGTTGCACAATACTTCGTTCATGTTCATATTTACCGAAGTACCGGCACCCCCTTGGATCGGATCAACAGGGAACTGGTCCAGCCACTGACCGTCGATGATTTCACTGGCTGCCTGTACCAGGGCATTGCCGATTTTCTTGTCGAGCCGTCCCGTTTCCATGTTGGCGAGAGCAGCTGCTTTTTTGACAATGGCCATGGCCTGGATGAAGTCCGGATCCAGATGTTCCCCTGTAATATGGAAGTTTTCCATAGCTCGCATGGTCTGTACGCCATAATAAACATTATCCGGTACATTCATTTCACCTAAAAAGTCATGTTCTGTTCTCATAATATCCTCCCCAATAACCCATTGATGCATTAAATATTTTGTATACAGTATTCAAGTAATAATTACAACGTTTCTGTTGCAATTAAATTCATACCCCTCCGGCGTCCCCACGCCGGTACATACAGAAAAGGCGCTGTTGAAATTGCTTCAACAGCGCCTTTGCCGTACGTACTATGAATTTACCTATATCATAGTGCATGTGCCTGTACTTGTCAATATTTATTCCGTAACTTTATGTTTTATTTAGATTGATTACGGCTTATGCTTCTTCGATAGCGCCAGCCGGGCAGGAGTTCATGGCTTCCTGAGCAGCGTCATTGTTAGCTTCCGTCGATTCAGCGTAGGCTTCTGCCATACCCGTATCATCGTTCATGCGGAATACTTCTGGACACGTATTAACACACAGACCACAAGCAATGCACGTATCGTTTACTTTATATTTCATAATGAGTCACTCCTTTGACCGGACCTTCTATCCGGAAAACTTAGTCCAGTAAATCATTCCTTACTGTGCCTATAGTATACCCCGGTTTCGGCCAAATGGCTGTTGTATTTACAACACTTTAGCGATAAGATGCCTGATAAATAGCGACACAGTCGTCTTCGCTCATAGGCATGCGGTCGGCCATGAATAATCCCGCCATAGCCGTCTTGGCATTATGGGCCATTTTATGGAATTCGTCGGGACTGATGCCGTAATCGGACATCTTGAGATTGGCGACGCCGCATTTTTCCTGTAATTCCTTCAGGGCATCGAGGAAGTCTTCCGGTTTTGCCGCATCAGGACGGCCCATATGGCGGGCCAGGATAATGAAGCGGTCGTCACAGACGTGGATGTCGATCATGTGCGAGAAATAAGCCAGGCTGATCATGATGAGGCCGGCACCGTGGGGCAGGGCCTGGTGATAGGCGCTGAGGGCGTGTTCCAGTGAGTGCTCACTCATATTGGAGCTGAGGCACATTTCCAGACCGCCGAGATAGTTACCGAAAGCGACGCGCTCCCGGGCCTTCATGTCGATGCCGTTCTGGACAGCCGTCGGCAAATAGGCGCTGATCTGGGAGATGGCTTCCAAGGCGACCATTTCACTCATCAGATTGGCTTTATTGGCCAGATAGCCCTCGATGTTGTGGAACAGGGCGTCGAACCCCTGATAAGCCGTGAATTTCGGCGGTACCGTCGCCATCAGTTCCGGGTCGATGATAGCCAGGACCGGAAACAGGGACGGGCCTTTGACAGGTGTCTTTTCATTCGTATCTTCATTGGTGATGACGCCGCCAGCATCCGTTTCCGAACCAGTCCCGGCCGTCGTCGTAATGGCTACGATAGGCAGAGGTTTTATGGCAATGGGCTTGCCCTTGCCCGTGCCCTGCGTGATGTAATCCCACAAATCACCGTCATTGGTCGCTACGACGGCAATCCCTTTGGCCGCATCGATACAGCTGCCGCCGCCTAAGGCCACGATGAAGTCACACTGATGTTCCCGAGCCATAGCACCGCCGCGCATGACCGTCGACTTTAAGGGATTGGCTTCGACCTGGTCAAAAAGGACCGTTTCGACGCCGGCTGTATGCAGTTCTTTTTCCGTCCGGTCCAGGTAGCCGTTGACCTTAGTCGATTTCCCATTGGAAATGACCAGCAAAGCTTTCTTGCCGGGAAGATCCTGTTCATGTAAATGGTTGAGCTGACCAGCACCAAATAACGCTTTCGTAGGGACAAACATCTGAAAAGACACGATGACACCACTCCTTGTCTGATACGAAAACAAGGCTGTGCAGAGAGAAAGAAATCCCTCTTGCGACAGCCCTGTCGGAAATATAAAATTTAATTTATGTGCTGATTATACTACAATATTTCATTATTATCAATCGTTTATTTTATTTTTTAATTATTTTTTCGGATGAAGCGAAATATCCGTTGCGGCATAGCCCGCATTGACGACCGCTTTCAAAAGGTCTTCGTCTTTGACGGAATCGTCGACGATGACTTCGGCTTCACCTCTCATCAGATTGACTTTCGCTTTCTTGACCCCTGGCACAGCTTCCAATGCCTGCGTCGCATGGTTGACACAGTTCTGACAAACCATACCGGAAATAGAAACGTATTTTTTTGTCCCCGAAACATCATCATGATGGAAAAGATTGCTGAAAAACCCCATAAGTCATATCTCCCCTCTCTATTTCATTAAAATAAAAATAGTAATTCTCATCATCATTATTATAAGGTCTCTTAAAATGGATTTCAAGTGGGATACTGTATACATGATTCCATATTTATGAATTATATTGACTATGATGTATGCATCATAGTACACTATAGTTGACGAAAAGTTTATTAAATTAAACTCTTTTGTTAATTTTATTAAAATTAAGGAAGTGATTATATGTCGTTTTTCCACACCAAATCCGTTGCCCAGCTCCATGCCGATTCTGAAAATTCAAACCTCAACAAAGATTTAGGCGTCATGGACCTGACATTTCTTGGCGTTGGCGGCATCATCGGTGCCGGCATTTTCGTCTTGACAGGTATTGCAGCTGCCAAATACGCCGGTCCGGCTATTTCTATTTCTTTTGCCCTGGCAGGTCTCCTCTGTATCCTCGTCGGTCTCGCTTACAGTGAATTCGCCTCCATGATTCCTTCATCAGGCAGTGTCTATTCCTATACTTTTGCCTCCCTTGGCGAAGGCATGGCCTTTCTCACCGGCTGGTCCCTGCTCCTCGGCTACACGGTCACAGGCAGTGCCGTTGCCGTCGGCTTTTCCGGCTACCTGGCGGGCATCCTCAAATCGTACGGCTATATCATCCCGGAAGTTCTCTTAAAGACCCCGGCTGAAGGAGGCATCATCAATCTTCCGGCAGTCATCATCATCCTCCTGCTGGCCTTGGTCCTGATCCGCGGGACAGAACAGAGTGCTAAACTGAATACGGCCCTGGTCTTCATCACCCTGGCCGCCATCATCTCCTTCATCTGCATCGCCACACCTCATGTGGAAATGGCCAACTTCAAACCCTTCGCACCCTTCGGCGTCCAGGGTATCCTGAGCGGTACGGCCATTGTCTTCTTCTCGTACATGGGCTTCGACGCCGTCGCCACATCGGCTGAAGAATGTAAGAAACCGGAACGCGACCTGCCGATTGGCATCATTCTTTCTGTCTTCATCTGTATGTGCCTCTACGTCGCCATGGCCCTCTCCCTGACCGGTGCCATCAACTATACGGACCTGAATACGCCGGAACCGGTCGCCCATGCCCTGCGTATCCTCCACTGGCCGGGCGTGGCCAATCTCGTCGCCGTCGGCGCCATTGCCGGCATCATCACGACGCTCATCGTCTATCTCTTCGGTCAGGCGCGCATCTTCTTCGCCGTCTCCCGCGACGGTCTCCTGCCGGCAAGCATCGGCAAGATCCATCCGAAATACCATACGCCATACCTGGTCACGATCATCGGCTCCGTAACGATTGCCATCATCGCCGGCTTCGTACCGCTGATGCACATCGTCGAACTGTCGAATACAGGTGTCCTCGCCGTCTTCCTCCTGAACTTCATCAGTCTCTGGCACATGCGCCGCAAACACCCGGAAGCACCGCGCAAATTCCACTGCCCCTGTCTCCCTGTCGTCGCCGTCGTCGGCGTCATCGTCTGCGGCTACCTGATTTACGCCCTCTCCACCCTGACCCATCTCCTCTTCTTAGGCTGGATGGTCCTGGGCCTCATCATCTACTTCGCCTACAGCAGCAAGCACAGCATGAGCAGTAAAGAGCAGTAAAGTGAATTAAAGGGATTGTCGCACGAAGGTTTTTGCCATCATGCACAATCCCTTTTTCACGTCGTTTGCCGTGGGTCGTGATTCGTTTGCCGTGAAGGTTTAAAATTTATGGGAAACTTCGTCAAACGAACCACGCCAAACGAACCACAAAAGGGGCTAGTCGCTTAATGCGACAGCCCCTTTTTTCTTATCTCTTAATCCCGAAGGCCTGGAAACCGGGATAGATACCCTGGCCGTGCAATTCATCTTCAATCTGCAAGAGGCGGTTGTATTTTGCTACGCGTTCGCTGCGGTTCGGCGCGCCGCTCTTGATTTGTGCCGTATTCAGGGCGACCGCCAGATCGGCGATGGATGTGTCTTCTGTTTCGCCGGAACGGTGGGAAACGATGGCCCGATAACCGGCGCGATGGGCCATTTTGATAGCTTCCAACGTTTCCGATACGGAGCCAATCTGATTGAGTTTGATAAGGATGGCATTTCCGCAGCCTTGGGCAATCCCCTTGGCCAGGCGTTTCGTATTGGTTACGAATAAGTCGTCACCGACGAGCTGTACACGCTGTCCCAAAGCCTTAGTCAAAGCTGTCCAGCCATCCCAGTCTTCTTCATCCAAGCCATCTTCGATGGAGTAAATGGGATAAGCTTGGGACAGTTTCTGCCAGTGGGCGATGAGTTCGTCCGTCGTGAAAGACTGGCCGCTCTTGGGCAGGACGTAGACGCCCTGTTTCGGTCCCTTCCATTCGCTGGCAGCGGCATCGAGGGCCAGGACAAAATCTTTCCCCGGTTCATAACCGGCTTTTTCGATAGCCTGGAGGATGTACTGGATAGCTTCTTCATCGCTGGCCAAATTGGGAGCAAAACCGCCTTCATCACCGACGGAAGTAGCTAATCCTTTGGCCTTCAAGAGACCTGCCAGCGCATGATAGACTTCGGAGCACCAGCGCAGACCTTCCCGGAAAGAAGGAGCGCCTGCCGGCATGATCATGAATTCCTGGACATCGACGGTATTGGCCGCATGGGCACCGCCATTCAGGATATTCATCATGGGGACAGTCAGGTAGTTGCCATTGACGCCGCCGAGGAAACGGTAGAGGGGAATCCCCAGGGACGCAGCAGCCGCACGGGCGCAGGCCAGCGATACGGCTAAGATGGCATTGGCACCGAGCCGGGATTTGTCCGGCGTGCCATCGGCGTGGATCATCAAGCTGTCGACACCATACGTATCAAAAGGATCCTGACCTCTCAGGACGTCCTGTAAAACTGTATTGACATGGCTGACGGCCTGGGTGACACCTTTGCCGCCAAAGCGCTGGACATCGCCGTCACGCAGTTCCAAGGCTTCAAACTGCCCCGTCGAAGCGCCGCTGGGAGCGGCACTTCGGCCCAAGGTCCCGTCGGATAACAACACATCGGCCTGCACCGTAGGATTGCCGCGCGAATCAAGAATTTCCCGGCCGATGACTTTTTCAATGCGAATATCTTTCATAATAAAACCTCCTCTATCCATGAATAAGGTATGACGAATACCATTTGTTCAGTATCTTTACAACTATATTATACAATATAAGTATTCTTTCGCATAATACTTTACGAGAATCGCTGTTATTATAATTGGACATATTCAGTCCATCATTTATAAAAGGGCTTGTCGCACGACGACAAGCCCTTTAAAGTTGTTAGTGGCTAGCAGTTAGTTGTTAGCGGATGGCTTTAAATTTGAAGGTTTTCTCTGCAAACTACAAACTATAAAGTAAACGGGGCCTCTCATGATGGTAGAAACCTTCATGCAACAGCCCCTTTTTGACAAACTATACAGCAAAAGACAGGCATTCATTTCCATCGCCTGTATGCGATACGTAGGAGACGTCCTGATCAAGGCGTCCCGCTGTGAATCGTGTGTAGGACCCTTCTGGTATATGGGGCTTTTTTTCAAGCATCACCCGTCATGTATGTCGTGTACATCACATTTCAGGTGGGCCGCCCTAGCCGGGTCGGCCCCTACGCAGGCCCCGGTCGGGGCGTTTTTTTACGCGCTGAGGGCTTCCCGAAGCGTCGTTGTCAGTTTGAGTCTGTCGCGGCGGAACGCCGCATCTGAGTCCGCGAAAAAAGCCGTGGCTCGTGGCGGGCCGCCCTGGCCGGGTCGGCCCCTACGGGCGGATAACTTGCCGCCTATGGTAACGTCGTTTTTCTTCATACATGTGCTTATCGGCGGCTTGCAGGACAGGAGGCAAGCCTTGGATGGCTTCGGCTACCCAATGATAGCCCAGGGCAATGTTCAAGTTTTGGGACGCGATTTGTCTGCGGATCTGATAGCAGGCCTGATGGAAATTCCGTTCTTCCACATGCTGCCAGATGATGACGAATTCATCGCCACCGATGCGAAATACCTCACCGCCATGGCGATATTGCTGAAGAATCGACGCCGTATGACAGATGAGCCGGTCACCGCTGGCATGACCTTCTTCATCGTTCGTCTTCTTGAGGTTATTGATATCGGCAAAGAGGACGCCCATGCTGACCTGGCAGTTGACGTGCTGCTGATAGGCATCGAAGGCATTGCGGTTAAACACGCCGGTCATCTGATCGATGAAACTGTGGTTCCGCATCTGATAGATATGGTCGCGGCCTTTGAGCAGCACCAAAAGGAAGCTGCCTGCCAGGCGGAGTAATTCATCGGCCCGTTCTCTTGCATCGGGATGAATATTTTCCAAGACAATCGCGCCAATCCGGTTGCCCGGCATGAAAAAAGCCATCGCCGCTACATTGTGAATGTGAGCGCGATGCATATGTTCCTTTATAGAAGAATCCAGGTCCGGCCAGTCCGCCGTATTGGCAATGAAGACCGGATGGCCCCGACTGGCCAAGTCCTTGAACCAGCCCCGCAGCTTCTGCCGATCTTCGTTCGGGATGACACGATCCGTATCATAAGTCATGCCGTCCGGGGTCCAGCAATAGAAGTGGATAGGCGTATCATCGAAGAGAAACGCTTTTCCAGCGCCTAAAAATGAGCCAATGCGGGCAACAAAGGAAAAGAGGATGTCGTCCGGGTCATCATTGGTCATAGCCTGACACACGGCATCCTGTAAAATCGCAATAAGCGTCGCCATCTTTTTCTGATTACAGTACATGGAATCCCCCTTGTCTGATACACACAAAAAAAACGGCCCCATACTGGCTGTACGGCGGCCGTCATCAGAAACCTGATTCCTTTTTTGCACACAAAAAAGAGAGATTGCAACTGGCTGCCAGTAGAGGCCCTATAGCTTTGCGTCGCCGGGTTTCCCCGGGTTTGCCGAATTTAATGTTTACTTTTTACATCAAGTATTATATACCCAACCTAAATTTGTGTCAACAAACAGCATACAAAAGCATAAATATACTATGGCATCAAGCCAACATAGTATGTCCTGATGTGGTCATTTTCCCCTAAGCGCCACAGGGAAATGCCATCGACACCATGTTCCAGAGCCTGCTGTTTCCAGGCCCGGATCGTCTCGCTGTCGCCATACCAGCCGGTAACGGCCGCGCCATCGGCCCGACGCCCTTCAAACCGCAAGGCCTGGCTGGACGGTTCGCGCTGAACCTTGGCATGGAGGGATTTAGCCAGCTCCCGGGCTTCTCCTTCCGTGACCATACGCGGGCTCTGTCCGCTTTCCCAGATACAGCCACCAGTAGCAAAGGCGATGCTGTGCGGCCGCGGCAGACGGTCCACCCGTCCGAGGACGGTATTGATGAAGTCCGGATCCGCCTTGGGACCGGCGTCTTTCGTATGCGTACCATAGAGATTATAGCACATGATAACGTATTCCGGCCCTTCCGGGAAAATGAGCTTGTTGGCCGGGACAGACGGTTCAAAAATGATGCGCAAAGGCACCTGTTGTTCGTCAGCTGCCGCGGCGATTTCCTGGATGAATTTCACATAACGGAAAGCCACGAGAGGATTCTTCCAAACCTGTTCATAATCGATTTCCAGGCCGTCATAGCCATAGGCTTTCATAGTCCGGAACAAATCGTCAATATGGTCCTGACGCGAAGCCTGCGTGGCCAGAATAGTTTCCAGGATTGACGTATCTTTGACCTTGGTCTGCCCCTTCGGGTCCTGCGGGTTGTCATAGACATCGTTGACGACAGTCAGGTACTTCTTGACCGTCACCTTATAGCGGGGCAGTTTCTCTGCCGCGAAATCCTTGGCCGGCCCCAGGACGATAACTCGACCCTGGCCATCGAGGGCGCCGCCGAAATAACTGACTGAATTGAGCTGGCTGCTAATATCCTTGGCTTCTTTCAGCCCTTTGTCGTAATCCCAATAAGCAATCCAGGCATTGTTGTCAAAAGTCGGCTGGGGACGCTGCTTGGCTGCCGACGTCGACGGTACCATGAGCGACACCGCCCCGGCGACGACCAGGATGATGCCGGCGGCGACGGCGCCGGAGAGAATTTTCATCATATCGCGGGCAGGAGACCCTGACCTCTTAGGTTGGGGAGGAATGCCCGCTTCCTCCTTTCAATAATAAATAATAGACTTTTAGCAAAAAAATTATGATATAATAATTTTAATGAAATAATATAGATTTTAGAAAGGCAGGTGAAAAAATGTCTAACCTAACTAAAACGATAAAACTTCGTATACATGCTACTTCTGAACAAGAGTTTCTGTTCCGTCAGATGACCGAACAATACCGTCAGGCTTGTAACTTCGTGTCGCAGTACATCTTCAACAACCGATTTAACATGACCTACCAAAGTCTCAACAGAGAGCTGTACAGTGACCTGCGCAGCCAGTTCGGTCTGAAATCGCAGCTGGCCCAGTCTTCTATCAAGACGACGATTGCCAGATATAAAACGGTAAAACAACAGCTCTTCCAAAATCCCTACAGATATAAGGATAGGAATGGCAACTGGCAACGCATTACCAAAACTTTGGAATGGCTCTGGAAGCCAGTATTCTTCAGCCGTCCACAAGCAGACTTGGTCCGTAACCGAGATTACAGTTTCGTTAATGATGGTCAAATCCTATCTATCAATACACTCGGCAAAAGAACCAAATGCACTTTTGAGGGCGAACATTTCGCTGAATACCTTGATGGCGCTTATGACCTTGGAACAGCAAAACTGGTCGAACTCAAAGGTTTATGGTATCTCCACATTCCCGTAACCCAAGCTGTCGAAGATTTTCAGAAAGAAAACGTCCGTCACGTTGTCGGTATTGACCGTGGATTACGTTTTTTGACCGTTAGCTATGACGAACAGGGCAAAACTGAATTCGTCTCTGGTAAGAAGATGGCTACTAAACGCCATAAATTTCAGGAAGTCCGCCGCCAGCTCCAGTCTAAAGGTACAAAATCAGCAAAGCGTAGACTCAAAGCCATTTCAGGACGAGAGAACCGTTGGATGTCTGATGTAAACCATCGGATTTCTAAGACACTCGTTGAAAAATACGGCAAAGATACGCTGTTTGTGCTTGAAGATTTGACCGGTGTTAGCTTCGAAGAGTCCCATCTTTCAAAAACTGCTAAACAAAATTACGACCTGCGCAGCTGGGCGTTCTATCAGTTGGAGCAATTCCTGACCTATAAGGCTCATGAAAATCGTTCCGAAGTTCTGAAGGTATCTGCTAAGTATACCTCTCAACGTTGTCCCAAATGCGGTACTATCCACAAGGAAAACCGTGACCATCACAAACACTTATATCGTTGCCAGTGTGGTTACAGATCTAACGATGACCGTATCGGAGCTATGAATATCCAACTCCTCGGAACTATGTGGATTTCCGGAGATAACAATCCTCGTTACGAAAGAATAACAACTGCTTTGGAGTAAACTCCTTAGCAAAGCGGGTGTTGTCAGCCACCCGATGATGTAGGCGGATTTAGGAAGACATCTTTTGATGCCGTTAGTACCTATGCAGTTCCGACTTACAAGCTCCCACCTCAAACGCCGAAAGCGTTAGGTGGGGATAGTTGACGATTTTGCGCATAGTTCCTCCTCGAATTATAAAAATATCGGCCAAATTCCCTTGAAAAATAGGAAATTTCAGTATTTTCTCATAAAAAAAGGCGCTGTCCCATGAAGACAGCGTCTTTTGATGTTGGTCGTAGGTCGTTCATCATTTGTCGTAGGAAATTAAAAATATCAATCCCGTGCGATGAGCGATGAACTACGATAGAATACTTACTTATTAATAGGATAATCCTGCAGGGCTTCGTAGCCTTCTTCGCCGGTACGGATTTTGACGGCATTGTCAATGGTCGAGACGAAGACTTTGCCGTCGCCGTATTTGCCGGTGTACAGGACTTTCTTGGCGACATCGATGATCTTCCGTGGCGAGATTTTGGAAACGACCATTTCGACGCGTACTTTCGGAAGGAGTTTAGCCGATACTTTAGCGCCACGATACATTTCCGGACGGCCTTTTTCAATGCCGAAACCCAGGGCCCGGGTAATAGTCATGCCAGTGATGCCGATAGCTTCCATAGCTGCTTTGAGCGGTTCAAAGCGTTTTTCATCGGTAATGATCGTGACATTGTACAGATGATGGCCGTCAGCCGGCATAGACGTAACCGTAACGGCCGACGGAGCCGCTTCCGGTTTATCCAGAGGAACTTCAACAGCATCAGCCGGAGCCTTGCCTGCATCAATAGCCTGCGTAACCGTATCGGGCGTAATCATGAAGCCGGCATAAGCCGAAGCGATACCGTGTTCTTCCAAGTCCAAGCCGTTGATTTCTTCTTCTGCCGTAACGCGCAAGCCCATGGTGGCGTTGAGGATGCGGAAGACAATATTGATGGCGACGAAGACGTAGAGGGCGACGACACAGACGCCGAGAACCTGAATGAGGAAGAAGTGGGTTTCTCCCGTATAGAGCAAGCCATCTTTGACGCTGAACAATCCCGTCAGGATAGTGCCTAAAGCACCGCAGCCACCGTGAGCGGCAACAGCACCGACAGGGTCATCGATTTTCAATTTCTGGTCGATGAATTCGATGAGGAAAATGATGACAGCCCCGGAAATGACGCCAATGATGAAGGCACCGGTAACGCTGACAGCATCGCAGCCAGCCGTAATGGCGACTAAACCAGCCAAGCCGCCGTTCAAGGTCATGGAAACATCCGGTTTGCCATAGTGGATCCAAGTGACAATCATAGCCGTGCAAGCACCAGCAGCAGCCGCCATGTTGGTCGTAACGAAAATCATCGAAGCCGATACCAGCGTTTCATCGCCGGTCATGGAAACGGTTGAGCAGCCATTGAACCCGAACCAGCCGAACCAGAGGATGAACATGCCCAAGCAGGCCAACGGCAGGCTGTGACCCGGAATAGCATTGACACTACCATCTTTATTGTATTTGCCAATACGAGGTCCCAAAATCCAGGCACCGACGAGAGCACAGACACCGCCGACCATGTGAACGCAAGTGGAACCGGCAAAATCATGAAAACCTAATTCCTGGAGCCAGCCACCGCCCCAGATCCAGTGACCGGAAATCGGATAAATGAGCAGACTGATTAAGACAGAATAAATACAATAAACAGAGAACTTCGTCCGTTCTGCCATAGCGCCGGAAACAATAGTCGCCGATGTCGCACAGAAGACAGTCTGGAAAATGAGGAAAGCCATGTCCGGGAAACCGGCGTCATCAGCGACGTGGAAGTTCTGGACAAAAGGATCTGGAATCCCGATGATACCGTGAAAATCGGTACCAAACATAAGGCCAAAACCGAGGAACCAAAAGAAAACAGTCCCCAGCGCAAAGTCCATGAAATTCTTCATGACGATATTGCCAGCGTTCTTAGCCCGCGTCAAGCCCGTTTCCAACATGGCAAAACCAGGCTGCATGAAGAAGACCAGGGCAGCGCCGAGAAGAATCCAAATCGTATCGACCGAGGAATACCGGCCCGTTCCAGCATCTGCGGCCAAAGCGGCTAATGGACTGCAAGTCAAAATGGCTGCCAGGCTGCCGCGCTGAAGGATATGTCTGAATTCACTCATAAAACTCCCCTCCTTGCAAAAAGAGACGCCTGACCGTAGAAAACGACCAGGCGCCATTGCCAAACATATTAAATTAAACATAAATAATTTAAAACTTATAAATTTTAAATTTAAATATATTATAAAAACAAACGTTATACTTGTCAAGAAATTTTATGGTAATTTGAAAAGTTTTTCTGTATTTTCCTTAGCATGGGCTATGAGTTCTTCAACAGATACATCCATATATCCAGCCAACGTCCGGGCCACATAAGTAATGTTGTTAGGAACATTCGTCCGAGGCAAGTGGAATCCCCGCGGCGTCAAATAGGGCGCATCCGTTTCGATGAGAACCCGTTCCAAAGGAAGGATAGACACGGCATCGCGCAAGGGAGCGGCTCGCCGTTCATCGCAAATCCAGCCGGTAATACCAATATAAAAGCCCAAATCGAGCATTTTGGCCAGCGTCTTCTTGTCGCCAGTATAACAATGGACGACGGATTGCGGACAAATTCCTTCATGCCCTTTAAAACAAGCCAGGAAATCGTCAGCTGCATCCCTTTCGTGCAGGAACAAAGGCTTGTCCAATTCTTCGGCCATAGCAATGAGGGCCTTGAAAAAATGGAGCTGATTCTCTTTCTTAGAATACATGCGATCGTAATCGAGCCCTGTTTCACCGACGGCGACGACTTTCGGATTCGTCATGACGATGCGCCGGATTTCTTCTAAATCTGCATCCGTCGCTTCATCGGCCACATGAGGATGGATACCAGCCGTGCCAAAAGCCGTATGATTGCGGACAAACTGATCGACTAAGCGGTTCTCCCGGGCTTCCGACCCGGTCAAGATGCAACAAATACCATCTGCCGCCGCATCGGCAATGATTTTTTCCGGCTTAGGAAATGATCGGGTAAATAAATTGAGTCCAATATCATAATACTTTATATCCATGTCAGACACCTCGTGAAAATAAGATTCCACGAATATTGTACCAAAAAAACAGGCCCCTGCGTAGCCAAAAAAGAGCACCTAGGAAAATTTCCTAGGTGCTCTCTGTCCAGTAATCTGGCGGAGTGAGAGAGATTCGAACTCTCGCAGGCCTTACGACCTCTAACGATTTAGCAAACCGTCCTCTTCAGCCTCTTGAGTATCACTCCATGCGTCAACTGACTATGTCAGTATACTACGATGGAGCGAGATTGTCAAGTTATTTTTTCAATATATCTTCTACGGCCTTGGTCTTATTGTTCATCATATTCGTATATCCTGGCCGGATATCGGCTTTCAAGACGACTTCTGCCCGCAAGCCCTGGTCGGTCAGGTACTGTGTCGCTTTTTTAACGACAGCCATGACGTCGTCCCATTCGCCTTCGATTTCAGTGAACATGGAATTGGTCCGGTTCGGCAAGCCCGATTCCCGGATGATCCGCACGATTTCAGCAACATAAGGGGCAAATTCATCGCCTGTACCACAAGGCGCAATAGCTACGGCAATTAATGTGTTCATTGTATTATACCTCCTCTACAATCAACGGGTTCTGGGCAATCGCATCGGGCGTGGCTACATAGAGTTCATCGATGAAGGCCGTCTGGAAGGAGCCTGTCCCACTGGCATGGGCTGCGGCCTTCGTCCCGGCCAGGTTATAGACAGCGGCCCCGGTAATGGCGGCAATGAAAGGGTCGGCTACGGCAGCATAAACGGCCATGACACCGCCCAGGGAGCAACCCGTCCCGGTAATGCAGGGCATCATTTCTGAACCGCCCTGGGAAAGGACAATCTGTCGGCCATCGGTAATTAAATCTTCTTCTCCAGAAACGGCGACAGCACCGCCTGTCCACTGAGCCAGCGCAGCGGCAGCATGAGCTGCGGAGCGGACGGAATCGGTCGAATCGACGCCGCGCACATCCGACGTGTCCGTACCACCTTCTAAGCCCCATAAGCCGGCCAAAGCAATGATTTCCGATGCATTGCCACGGATGATAGACGGTTTATAGTCCTTGAAGGTCATCAAAAGGTCCGTCCGCATTTGGCCCATGCCAATGGCTACGGGGTCCAGGACCCAAGGTTTTCCTTCTTCATGGAGTACGGCTGCTGTTTTCGGCAGTGTTTCCGCATAAATCGGGAACAAAGTCCCTACGTTGATATACATAGCCGCGCCGGCTTTGGCCATGCTGACGCCTTCATCGGGTAAATAAACCATCGCTGCTGAACCGCCGACAGCCAATTGGGCATTGGCGACGAAATTAATCGTCACCGTATTGGTAATGGACGGTGTCAACGGATTCGACGCCTTAGCTAATTTCGCAGCTTCCCGGACGGCATCGCGGATTTCAGATTCAGTCATATTATTACCACCTTTGTCATTTTGCTCTTTCTATTATAGACGTTCTGACAACGAAAGGCCAGGGAAATTTAATGGCATTTCCATCGCCTGTATGCGATATCGTAGGGGACGTCCTGATCAAGGCGTCCCGCTGTGAATCGTGGGTATAGTCGGAATTTATGACGAATGACACTCGGTCGTAATACAATCATGCGTCTGCCGCGGCGGTACGCCGCATCTGATTCCGAGGAAAAAGCCGTGGCTCGTGGTTCGTGGCTCGTGGCTCGTAAAAGCTCACCATCATTCCGAATAGGCCATGATCAAATATCACAGCGGGCCGCCCTAGCCGGGTCGGCCCCTACGCTGGCCCCGATCGGGGCTTTTTTTACGAGCCGAGGGTTACTCGAGGCGATGTTGTCAGTTTGAGATGCCGTTGTGCAACGGCATCCGTAGGGGCCGTCCTGTGAAGGCGGCCCGCCACGCGCTGAGGGTTTCCCGAAGCGTCGTTGTCAGTTTGGGTCTGCCGCGGCGGTACGCCGCATCTGATTCCGAGGAAAAAGCCGTGGTTCGTGGTTCGTTGCTCGTAAAAGCTCACCATCATTCCGAATAGGCCATGATCAAATATCACAGCGGGCCGCCCTAGCCGGGTCGGCCCCTACGATGGCCCCGGTCGGGGCATTTTTTTACGAGCCGAGGGTTACTCGAGGCAATGTTGTCAGTTTGAGATGCCGCGGTGTAACGGCATCCGTAGAGGCCCGGCCCGCTACGCGCTGAGGGCATCCCGAAGCGTCGTTGTCCGTTTGAGTCTGTCGTGGCGGAACGCCGCATCTGAGTCCGAGGCGGACTGCGGCCGGCAAACTGCGACTGGCGCAAAAAAAGAGGCCCGCAGGCCTCTTTTTTTATTTAAACAATTTCGTCTGTTCTTTTTCGTCTTCATCGTTGCCTTCGATAGCAATGGTATCGAGTGCCGCTACTTTATCGTCGCCTTCCAGTTTCTGAATCTTGACGCCTGATGTATTGCGGCCTTTCTTGATGCCGATGCTTTCGATGTCCGTGCGGATGACGATACCATTCGATGTGATGAGCATCAGTTCCTGTCCTTCATGAACAACTTCGACGCCGACGATGTCGCCGGTCTTCGGCGTAATCTTGAAGTTCTTGATGCCTTTGCCGCCGCGGAGCTGGACTTTATAGGCATCGATATTGTTGCGCTTGCCGAAGCCTTCTTCACTGACGGTCAGGACCTGGCAGTCCGGTTCAAGGACGTCAGCACCGATGACCATATCGCCTTCGGCCAGGGTAATGCCTCGGACGCCGCGGGTATTCCGGCCCATGGGACGGACGTCATTTTCATTGAAGCAGATAGCCATGCCCAATTTAGTCGCCAAGATAATCGTCTGGTCGCCGTTGGTCAGGCGTACCTTGGCCAAGTGGTCCCCTTCCATGAGGGAAATGGCGATGAGGCCATTACGGCGGACGTTCTTAAATTCCTGGAGGAGCGTCTTCTTGACCAGGCCTTTTTCTGTAACCATGAACAGGTTCATCGACGGGTCGACCTGATCGAGGTCGATGAGGGCGTTGACTTTTTCGCCATTGGACAAGGGCAGGATGTTGATGGCGGCAATACCCTTGGAATTACGGCTGTTGGCTTCCGGGATTTCATAGGCCTTCAAGCGATAGACGCGCCCGAAGTTGGTGAAGAACAGGACCGTATTCCATGCCGATGTATAGAGCAGATGGTTTACAGCATCTTCATCTTTCGTACCCATGCCCTTGATGCCGCGGCCGCCTTTGTTCTGTGTATGGTATACATTGGCGTTGATGCGCTTCATGTAACCCCGACGGGTCAGCGTGAGGACCATGCGTTCATTGGGGATCATATCTTCGATGGAGAAATCCGACGAATCGGCTACGATCTGTGTACGCCGTTCATCACCGAATTTCTTCTTGGCATCGAGGAGTTCCGTCTTTACGATTTCCATGACTTTGTGTTCATCAGCCAGGACGCTGCGCAAGTAGGCAATGCGTTTTTCCAGTTCCGCATATTCTTCTTCGATCTTTTCGCGTTCTAAGCCGGTCAGACGGCGCAGACGCATGTCGAGGATAGCCAGGGCCTGTTTTTCGCTGAGATTGAACTTGCTCATCAAAGACTGTTTTGCCGCATCGTCCGTAGCCGATTCGCGGATCGTCTTGATGACTTCGTCGATGTGGTCCAGGGCAATGAGCAGGCCTTCCAAGATATGAGCCCGTGCCAGGGCTTTATCGAGCTCGAACTTGCTACGGCGGGTGATGACGTCTTTCTGATGGTCAAGATAGTAGTTCAGAATCTGTTTGAGCGTCAAGACGCGCGGATGGCCGTCGACGAGGGCCAGCATGATGACGCCGAACGTTTCCTGGAGCTGCGTGTGCTTGTACAGCTTGTTCAGGACGATATCCGGGTTGACATCGGCCCGCAGTTCGACGACGATGCGCATGCCCTTGCGGTCCGATTCATCGCGCAGGGCCGTAATGCCGTCGATTTCCTTATTGCGGGACAAGTCGGCAATGGACTCGATGACGCGCGCTTTATTGACCTGATACGGGATTTCCGTCACGACAATGCGGTGTTTCCCCTTGTTCATCGGTTCGATAGTCGCACAGGACCGCATCTTGATGCTGCCCCGGCCGGTCGAATAGGCTTTGATGATGCCGTCGCGGCCCATGATCTTAGCGCCCGTCGGGAAATCAGGCCCTTTGATTTTAGTCATGATTTCTTCCAGGCTGGCTTCGGGGTTGTCGATGAGCAGGACGCAGCCGTCGATGACTTCGCCTAAATTATGAGGCGGAATGTTTGTGGCCATGCCGACAGCAATCCCAGCCGAACCGTTGACCAGGAGGTTCGGGATCTTCGACGGCAGGACCGTCGGTTCCTGCAGGGAGCCATCGTAGTTGGGCATGAAATCGACCGTTTCCTTGTCGATATCTTCCAGCATTTCGCCGGTAATCTTAGCCATACGGACTTCGGTATAACGCATGGCAGCGGCCGAGTCGCCGTCAACAGAACCGAAGTTGCCGTGGCCATCGACCAAGGGATAGCGCGTTGAGAAATCCTGAGCCAGGCGGACGGTCGCATCATAGACGGAGCTGTCACCATGGGGGTGATACTTACCTAAAACTTCGCCGACAATACGAGCCGATTTTTTATAGGGCTTGTTCGGCGTCATGCCTGCTTCGTGCATAGCATAGAGAATACGCCGGTGAACCGGCTTCAGCCCATCGCGTACATCTGGCAGGGCACGAGTGATGATGACACTCATGGCATAGTCGATGTACGACGTCTGCATTTCACTTTCCAGACAAACCGGCACAATTTTATCTACTTGTTGTTCGTCCACAAATTTCACCTCATATACAAACTGAAAATAACTGCCGGCCAGCAAAGGACCCGCAGTCCGAATCGTTATCGTCATATGGCAGCCCGTAAAATGAACAAATGGGCGCATACGATTATATTATAACAAATATTTCCAGTTTTCTCTAGAGGGTAAAAATTAGTTCATGGTTTAGAGTTCAGAGTTTGTAGTTTGCAGTTCATCGTTCGTCGTTCATCGTAATGGCTTTTGAAATTTCGACCTACGATGAACGACCTACGACGAACAAGTATCCTGGAGAGACACTTGCCAGAATAATGGCGTATCCCCTACCGTTTATTGCTATATCTCCAGATTTTCATTTTTTCGGCTTCTTTGATCAGGTCTTCCCGGAAATCCGGATGGGCGATGCTGATGAGGCGTTCAGCCCGTTCCCAGGTCGAGGCACCCATGAGGTTGACGATGCCATATTCCGTAGCGACCCAGTTGACCTGGGAGCGCGGGTCCGTAACCGTCGTGCCCGCTGCCAGCGTCGGGATGATGCGCGATTCGTCGCGGCCGGTCTTCTTGTTGTGGAACGTCGACCGCAAGGCGATGATGCTCTTGCCGCCGCGGGACCGATAAGCGCCGTCGGTGAAGTCGAGCTGACCGCCACTGCCGCTGATTTGATGGGTCCCGGCCGATTCAGACGATACCTGGCCAAAGAGGTCGATGTCGATGCAGTTATTGATAGAAATGAAATTATCCATCTGGGAAATGACGAAAGGATCATTGATGACGTCTACCGGATAGGCTGCCAGGAAAGGATTGTCGTCCATCCAGTCATAGAGGTCCTGCGTCCCCAGGGCAAAGGCCCAGCTTACCTTATCACGGCAAAAGGCCTTGCGACGGTTCGTGAGCTGGCCGTGCTGATACATGAGGTAAAAGGCATCGACGAGCATTTCCGTATGGACGCCTAGGTCTTTCAGGTCCGATTCGGCCAAGAGGGCACCGATCGTGTTGGGCAGGCTGCCGATGCCGAGCTGCAGTGTCGCCCCGTCGGGAATCTGCTGAACAATGGTCTTGGCAATCTTGGCGTCGATGTCATCACCTGTCGTAAAGGGAATCGTCGCCAAGGGATGGTTGCCGTATTCGACGATTCCGTCGATATCGCTGATATGGATACATTCGCCGCGGCCGCCGAGAACACGGGGCATGGCTTCATTGACTTCGACGATGACCTTCTTGGCCTTCTTGGTGATAGCTTCCGTTGCCGAGACGGCCAGGCCGAAATTGAAGAAGCCGTGTTTATCCATGGGGCCGACGGTAATCAAGGCCACGTCGACGTCAAGGAGGTCGCGGTACATGGACGGCTTGTTGCGGTAGCACATGGGGATGAAATTCATCTGGCCGAGGGCGCATTTTTTCCGGTCATAGCCGCTCATATGCCAGTTCATAGCCGTAAAGGCCTTGCGTTCCGGGTCCTGTTCGATGATTTGCCGCGGCGCTACGGAAAGACACATGCGGACCTTGACATCTTGCAGTTCATCCCGTCGGGCTGCCAGGGCCTGGTCGAGGAGAATCGGCTGAGTCGTGCCCATACCGTAATCGACCCAATCCCCGGATTTAACGACTTTCACTGCTTCTTCCGGCGTCATCAGTTTCTGTTTGTACATATCTGTCCATTGGGACATAAAAATCACCCTTTCGTCTGATTTGTTTTTAGTACGACGTTTTACGTTTACTTATATCCTTATTATACGACGCCAGAAGCGCCCTGGCAAGGCGTTTGGGTAAACACGTGTATGCTGTTTGAGCATATGCCTGTAGGGTCTCGTGGTTCGTGGTTCATGGCTAGAAAAAAGAGCCGTCCAAAGGGACGGCCCTTAACTAGCCACGAGCCACGAACTGCTAGCCACTAGTCTTATTCACTTTGTCTTTTTTCGATGATTTCATCCATGATTTTCTTCGGTACTTCTTCATAGTCGAAAAATTCCATGTTGAACGTGCCTTTGCCCTGGGTCATGGAGCGCAGGACGGTGACGTAATCTTTCATTTCTGCCAGAGGGACCTGGGCTTTAACGACGATGATGCCTTTGCGGTTGCGATGATGTTCCATACCGAGGATGCGGCCACGGCGGCTGCTGAAGTCGCCCATGACATCACCCATGTAATCTTCCGGGATGACGACGTCGACGTTGTAAATCGGTTCCAAGAGGATCGGTTTAGCTTCCGGTACGGCTTTCTTGAGGGCCTGGGCGGCAGCGACTTTGAAGGCCATTTCCGACGAGTCGACGGGGTGATAAGAGCCATCGGTCAACGTGACTTTGACGTTGATCATGGGGAAGCCGGCGATGAGGCCTTTTTCCAAGGTTTCGCGGACGCCTTTTTCAACAGCCGGGATGTACTGTTTCGGCACGGCACCGCCAAAAATCTTATCGACGAATTCAAAGGGTTCGCCCGTCGTCAGCGGTTCGATATCCAAGAAGACATGGCCGAACTGACCGTGACCGCCGCTCTGTTTCTTATGTTTACCTTCAGCTGTCGCCTTGCTCTTGATGGTTTCACGATACGGGATGTAGACGTCTTCCTGTTTCGCTTTGACACCGTATTTCCGTTCAATCTTAGTCAGGATATGATCGAGGTGGACGTCGCCCATGCAACGGACGAGGAGCTGTTTGCCTTCCGTACTCTTTTCTACTTGGCACGTCGGATCTTCTTCGCTGACCTTCAGGAGAGCGTTCATCAATTTTTCTTCTTCGCCCTTCTTTTCCGGGACCAGGGCTACCGTGTGCAGTGGGTTCGGGAAGCGGATGGGGTCATAAATGACGGGGAAATCGGGAGCGGCAAAGGTATCGCCGGTCCGGGCACTCGGTAATTTCGGCAGGACGACGATGTCCCCGGCAATGGCAGCCGGAACGGGGATCTGTTCCTTGCCGACCAGGGTCAAGACTTTGCCCATCTTTTCTTCTTTGCCCTGGGACATATTATACAATTTATCTCCTTCTTTGAGTTCGCCCGAGAAAATGCGGACATAGCTCAATTTGCCGGCAAAGGGATCGACAAGGGTCTTGAAGACGAAAGCCGTGAACGGCTTGTTGGGATAGACCAGGACCGGTTCGCCCGTCTTCTTATCCGTGCCCATCATGACTTTCTGCGAAGCGTCGGGCATGTAGGTGATGATACGGCGCAGGAGTTCGGCCGTACCGATATGGTTGATGGCACTGCCGCACATGAGCGGGCAGACACGGCCCGTAAGCATGCCCTGGCGCAGGCCTTTGCGCAGTTCTTCGATAGTCAGTTCATCGCCGTTGAGGTATTTTTCCAGCAATTCATCATCGCCTTCGGCAGCGGCTTCCATGCACATTTCGCGGACTTCGCGGGCTTTGGCCATATATTCCGGCGGAACCTTGATTTCCGAGCATTCGCCATTGTTCCATTCCCAGGCTACCATCTTGCAGACGTCGATGATGCCCCGGAAATCCTTGCCTTCGCCGATAGGGATCTGAAGGGGCATGATGGATTTGCCGAAGACCGAACGCAGTTTTTCCAGGCAGCCGAAGAAATCGGCATGTTCCGCATCCATCTTGTTGACATAAACCATGCGCGGCAATTTCAATTCAACGCCGTAGTCCCAGGCCCGTTCCGTATCCATTTCGACGCCCGATTCAGCCGAAACGACGAGCAGGATGCCGTCGCTGGCACGCAGGGCGGCGCGGACTTCGCCGCAGAATTCGGAGTACCCCGGCGTATCGAGGAAATTCAGCTTATAGCCTTCCCATTCGCAAGGCGCAATGCCAAGCTGGATGGTGACGTTTCTCTTAATTTCTTCCGGTTCATAGTCCATAATATGCTTGTTGTCTTTACCGACGCCAACGGCATCGACAGCACCGCAGGCAAGCAGTAATGATTCAACAACAGCCGTTTTGCCGGCGCCATCATGCGAAAGTACAGCAACGTTGCGAATTTTATCACTTGTGTATTCTTTCATAAAACAATCGCCTCCTATGGAATCTCAGTTAATATTATATATTCGAGATGAAGGGGGCAGATTCCTTTTTTAAGTTGCACTTTTTCAAAAATAATTATGCTTTTTCTTTCATTTTGGCCAGAACTAAGGAAACCATCAGTTCGACGCCTACAGGCAGGCAAGCTTCATCGACGGCAAAATGAGTATTGTGCAAAGGATAGACCGTATCACCAGGCTTGGTCGCACCGAGCCAGAAGAAGGCACCGTCGAATTTCTGCAGATATCCGGAAAAGTCTTCGGCCGTCATGGCCGGTTCGTCGACGTCTGCCAAGATGCCCGGGCCAAAGCAGTCCTTAGCCACACCGGCGACAAAAGCGGCCTGCTGGGGCGTGTTGCGGACAGCGGCATAACCCCGTTCATAATCGAGGCGGCTGACCGTCCCGTACATGGCATCGATTCCCTTCAGCGTATCCTGCAGATGGGCTTCGACAGCATCCTGGGCTTCGGCGTGGTACGTCCGGCAGGTCCCTTCGATTTCGACGGTATCGGCAACGACATTATAGCGCGTGCCGCCAGTGATCTTGCCAAAGGTCAGGACGGCCGGATAAAGGGGATTGACACGGCGGCTGATGATGGTCTGGGCCGCTGTCAGGAACTGGGCTGCAGCGACGATGGTGTCGACGCCTTTATGCGGCATGGCGGCATGGCTGGCCTTACCATTGAGGACGATGCGGATATGATCCGAAGCAGCCATCATCGGGCCGGGCAGGACGCCGATTTTGCCGCTGGGCAGGGCCGGCCAGACGTGGAGGCCGTAAACGGCATCGACGCCGTCGAGGACGCCGGACGCAACCAGCCCCTTGGCGCCGCCGACAGGCGATTTTTCTTCGGCTGGCTGGCAGATGAAGACGACCGTACCGGGAATATCGTCTTTCACCTGGCTCAGAACCTTAGCGGCACCGAGGAGGATGCTCATGTGGCCGTCATGGCCGCAGGCGTGCATCTTGCCGGGGAAATTGGACGCAAAGGGCAGGCCCGTTTCTTCCGTCATAGGCAGGGCGTCCATATCGGCCCGCAAGGCGATGACCGGTCCCGGCTTTCCGCCTTTGAGCGTCCCCAGGACAGCCGTCGTACCGGCGACATGCTCTTGTACATCAATGCCGAAAGACCGCAATTTGGCTGCCATAAAGGCCGCCGTTTCCACTTCTTCACCGGACAATTCCGGATTTTCATGAATATGACGGCGCATGGCACAAATATCAGGCACAGCCTGTTTCACTAAGTCTTTGATAATCATTTTATCGATCATGGCAAACCCTCCATGTATGAATTATTATTTATAAAATATGGCTAATAATACCACATAACATGAGAAAATACAACTGCTTTACTAGTCTTTTACAAGAGCTGGTACAGCCCCGATAAGTGCGTTATAATAAAGATGCAAGTTCATAATTCATCCATCTTAAAAGGGAGGCTTATGCATGAAAGCATTTGATACAGAAAACAGCGTCTGGGCCCGCTTCTCACCGGAACAGCGCGGCCAGATGGAAGCTTACAGCATCCACTACCGCCAGTTTTTGGACACAGCCCGGACAGAACGGCTGGCCAATAAGGAAATCATCCGCCAGGCTGAAAACGCCGGATTCCGGCCGCTATCTGACTTCACCAGCGTGAAAGCCGGCGACAAGGTCTATTGGAACCAGAAAGGGAAATCAGTCATCTTAGCCGTCATCGGCTCCGACCCCATCGAAAAAGGGCTGAAAATCGTCGGCTCCCATATCGACTGCCCGCGGTTGGACGTCAAGGCTATGCCTGTCGTCGAAAAAAATAAAATCGTCTACTTCAAGACCCATTACTATGGCGGCTTGTTGAAATATCAATGGGTCTGCCTGCCCTTGTCCCTAGTCGGCGTCGTTTATAAAGCCGATGGCAGCCGCATCGACGTCTCCATCGGCGAAGACCCGGACGATCCCGTCCTGTTCATCAACGACTTGCTGCCCCATCTGGGGAAGGACCAGGCTGCCAAAAAGCTCTCTGAAGCCATCAGCGGCGAAATGCTCATGCCCCTGGCCGGAACGAATGGCGAAGGAGAAAAGACAAAACCGGCTATTCTGGCTTTGTTAAAGGACAAATACGGCATTGAAGAAGAAGATTTTACCAGTGCTGAACTGGAAATCATCCCGGCCGTCAAGAGCCGCGACGTCGGCCTGGACCGGTCGATGATCATGTCCCACGGCCATGACGACCGCGTCTGCTCTTACGCCAACCTAGCCGCCATCCTCGATGCCGAACCAGGGGAAAAGACGCAAGTCGCCCTCTTTGCCGATAAAGAAGAAATCGGTTCCGTCGGCAACACCGGCGTCCAGTCGTCGTACTTCCCAGATTTCATCGCCGAACTCTTGTCCCTCCAAGGCCATGACCAAGAAATCTGGCTGCGCCGGACCCTGCGCAACAGCGAAGTCCTGTCGGCCGACGTCTGCGCCGCCTTCGACCCGGTCTTTGCCGACGCCTATGAAGAACAGAACTCGGCCAAGCTCGGCTACGGCATCTGCCTGTGCAAATACACCGGTGCCCGCGGCAAGGCAGGCAGCAACGACGCTAACGCCGAATTCATGGCCAAAATCCGTGGCATCTTCAACGAAAAAGAAGTTCCCTGGCAGGTCGGAGAACTGGGCAAAGTCGACCAAGGCGGCGGCGGTACTATCGCCTACATCATGGCCGACTGGGGCTGCGACGTCGTCGACTGCGGTGTAGCTATGCACAGCATGCACGCTCCTTTAGAAATCGTCGCCAAAGCCGATGCCTACAGCGGCTACCTGGCCTATAAAGCCTTTTTTGAAAGTAAGTGAGAAAAAGGCGCTGTCGCAGGAAGACAGCGCCTTTTTAGTGATTAGGGTTTAGTGGCTAGTGGTTAGTGAATGGCTTTAAATTTAAAGGTTTTCTCTGTAAACTACAAAGGCTGTACTGTAAACTGGTCTGGAAATCACACATATCCCGGAACGGGCTCGCCACGTGCGAGCCCCTACAGCGTAATTTTGAAACAGGGAGTGCTTAATGGCATTCACTTTCACGAAGCCCTTTGATAGTCTGGTAAAGGCCGTACATGTAGAGGGCGACGGCTACCCAGGCGAAGCAGAAGGTCAGGCGCAAGGGCGGCGTGATGGTTTCACCGCTCAAGAGGCCGATGACCAAGGTGATGCTCGGCGAGAGGTACATGAGCATGCCGCCCGTCGTTATGGGGACACCTTTGACGCCGGCCGAAAAGAGCATCATCGGGACGGCCGTGACGACGCCCGTCGCCGGCAGGAGCAGCCATTGCCACCCCTGGAAGGTTCCTATGGCACCCAGGCCATGCCCTTCGCTAAAGGCGATGAAAAGCAGGGATAAGGGTACCATGGAAAAGGATTCGATGAAGACCGAAACCTGGCTGTCCAGGCGGACTTTCTTTTTCAACATGCTGTACGTCGCCCAGGTCAGGCAGATGAGGAACGACAACCAGGGAACGACACCGTACAGACAGAAGGCCAGGACCAGGCCGGCTCCGGCGACGACGACGGACAGTTTCTGGATAGGCCGCAGCCGTTCATGGAAGAGAAGGCCGCCGAAAAAGACGAGGACGATAGGATTGATGAAATAGGCCAGGCTGGCCTGGAGAATGAAGCCCTGTGTCGTCGCGTAAATATAAGACCCCCAGTTCAGGGTAATGAAGATACAGGCCCCAGCAATATACGGCCATTGCCAGCGCTCCTGCCGGACCCCTTTCAGGTCGGGCAGGAGCTTTTTCTGTATGATGAGGAAAAAGCAGAAGACCGACGCCCAGACAATGCGCGAGGCCAGCGTGTACAGCGGCGGCAGCTGCCGCAACAGCAGCCAGAAGGCCGGCAGTACGCCCCAGATGGCCTGACTTAGAATGAAATAGATATAACAAATTTTGCTCCCGTCCATAAGATATCTCCTTTGACTGATTCAGCTTATTGTTACTACTATCATGCAATAGGCCTTTTTGTTTGTCAATAACGAGGATGATGTCCCTGGCGGGAGCTCGGCTAGTCTTACGCAATGTGGTGGGAGCCGTATTTTTTGAGTACGAGTTCGGTCAAATACTGGGCCGTCGCTTCGACGCCGAGAAAGCTGCTGTTGATGAGCAGGTCCGTATGGTGGAAGTCGCCTGGCAGATAACCGGCATAACGAACCTGGTAGGCGTCGCGGGCCCGGTCGACGTTGCGCATCATTTCCTTGGCCGTCCGTTCGTCCATCTTGAGCCGTTCAACGCAGTTCTTGAGGCGTTCTTTATAGGGTGCATAGATAAAGATGCGCAGCAAGTGCTTGGAACATTTCAAGATAGAATCGGAACAGCGGCCGACGATGATGCACGACTTGGCATCGGCTAGGTTCAAGATGATTTTCTTTTCTACCTGGAAGAGCTCGTCCTGTTTCCGCGTTTCGTCGTGCCCTAAGGGAAAGCACATGCGCCAGAAGCGGTTGGGTTTGGCCGATTCTTCCAGATCGCTAGCAATGGACAAGGACATATTCATCTTTTTCGCCGCCGCTTCGATGAGGTCCCGGTCATAGAACTCGACGTTCAGGGCTTCGGCCATTTCTTTGGCAATGGGCCGGCCCATACTGCCAAACTGACGGTTAATGGTGATGATGAATTTTTCCATCGTACTCCCTCCTTTACGACAAGAAACGGCTCAAGAAGTTGCGGGCTCGTTCCGTCTTGGGATGGCTGAAGAATTCAGCCGGCGTCGTATCTTCCTGGACAATGCTGTCGGCCATGAAGACGATGCGGTCCGACACGTCGCGGGCAAAAGCCATTTCATGGGTCACGATGACCATAGACATGCCATTGTGGGCCAAGTCGCGCATGACATCGAGAACGCCGCCGACGAGTTCCGGGTCCAAGGCCGATGTCGGTTCATCGAAAAGAATCATCTTAGGGTTCATGGCCAGGGCGCGGGCAATGGCGACGCGCTGCTGCTGGCCGCCGGAGAGCATATCCGGCATCTTTTCGGCCTTGTCGGCCATGTCGACTTTTTTGAGCATTTCCATGGCAATATCGTGGGCGTCGGCTTTTTTCATGTGTTTGACGCTCTGCAGGGCCAGCATGACGTTGCCGACGACGTTGCGCAGGGGAAAGAGGTTGAAATGCGGGAAGACCATGGTCACTTCTTCGCGCATCTTACGGATGTCGTAGCCAGGCTGAAGGATGCTCTGGCCATTATATTTGATGTCGCCTCCAGTCGGCGATTCCAACAGATTCAGACAGCGCAAGAAAGTGCTCTTCCCGGCACCGGAGGGTCCGAGGATACAGGTAACTTCATCATCTAGGGACAGGCTGATATCATTTAGGACCAGGTTATCACCATACTGTTTCTTCAAATGTTCAATTCTCATCATTTTACATCAGCTCCCATCTTCTGTTCGCAAATATTGACAGCGACTGTCAGCAGCGAAATCAAGACTAAGTAGAACACGGCCAGGACCGTATAGCTTTCGACGAATTCAAAGTTCGACGACGCGTACTGACCAGCTTGATAGGTCATTTCGGCGACACCGATGACGGTCAGGATAGACGTATCCTTTACGGTAATGATGAACTGGTTGCCCAGTGCCGGCAACATAGTCCGGAAAGCCATGGGCAGGATCAGTTTCATGACAATCTGGAATTTCGTCATTCCCAAAGACATCCCTGCTTCCCACTGGCCTTTAGGCACTTCCAGGATAGCGCCGCGGACGATTTCTGAAATGTAAGCCCCGGCATTAAGGGAAACACAGAGAATGCCTGCCGCTTCATGAGATAAATGGAGGCCAAAGAGTTTCGGCATGACGAAATAGATGTACAAAGCCTGGACCAAGATTGGCGTGCTGCGGATGATCCAGACATAAAAGGCGCTGATGCTCTTGAGGATGCGTATATTGCGGGCCCGGGAAAAACCCGTAGCCAAGCCGATGAAATAGCCGATGATGATACTCGTCACGGAAATGACGACGGTCCAGAACAGACCTTTCATAATGACACCGATGATGATGTCCAAGTGTTCCCAGTTAAACATAGCCTTCCCTCCTTAAAGGAATACCCCTTATAGCAAGAAGTCCGGCAAAAGTACGACTCTTGCCGGGCCACTGCGGTATGACTGATGACCTTAGACGTTCAGCCATTTATCTTCTAATTTCTTGATTGTCCCGTCTTCCTGCAATTCCTTCAAAGCTTTGTCGAATTCGGCTTTATACGGACTGTCCTTTGGCAGGGCGAAACCATCGGGAATTTTCGCCGTTTCTTCCCCTAAGAGGGTCAGGCCGCTTTCGGGATGTTTCTTCAAATAGTAGACGGCATTCGGTTTATCCTGCATAAGGGCATCGGCCTTCCCCTGTTCAACCTCCATGAAGGCTGCCGAAATGGACGGGAAGACGACGATTTCCGAGTCCTTGCAGTGTTCCGTTACGTACTTATGAGAAGCTGTCCCTTTTTCGACGGCGATTTTCTTACCTTTCAGCTGATCGACAGACGTAAGGTTTTCATCCTTGCGGACGACGAACTGCAGGCCTGCATTTTCATAAGGTTCGGTGAAGTCCATCTTTTTCTTGCGGTCTTCGGTAATGCAGACCTGGCCCATGCCGATATCGTATTCGCCATTGGCGACGGCCATGAACATGTTATCGTATTCCGTCGGCGTCACTTTATAAGTAAAGCCCAGTTTCTTGGACATGGCATCGAGCAGGTCCAAGTCGAAGCCGACGAGCTTGCTGTTTTCATCTTTGAAAGCGAAGGGCGCGTAGATCCCAGTCGCTACTTTCAATTCTTTCCCTTTCAGGCTGGCCTTATCGCTGCTGCCGCTTCCCCCGACGCAGCCCGCTAAGACCGATATGGATGCAACGGCACTCAGGCCGGCTAAGATCGCTTTTTTTACCTTACTGTTCATCATCATCATAATCAGGCACCCCTCTTCACTTGTATGACTAGAATCTATCATTCAGGTCGTATGACCGGAACTGTATATTCAGGCTTGGATCTGGAAGCCATGACGGAACGGGTCCGTCTCATCGAGGACCAGGCAGTTGATGCCGGTGATGTAGGCACTGCCCGTAATCTGCGGGATGGCAGCGGCCATGCCGCAGACTTTGGCATCCTCTACGATGCGGGCTTTGAACAAGGTCCCCATGATACTCTCATAAACGAAAAGTTCATCTTTCTTCAATTTTCCCCGCAAGTACAGCGACGCCACTTTTGCGCTGGTACCGGTCCCGCAGGGGCTGCGGTCGATTTGGTAGTTGCCGAAGACGACGGCATTCTTCATGGTCGCTTCGGGCCGGTCGGCCTTGCCATAAAATTCGACTAAGTCGACGCTGTGGATGTCCAGTTCCGGATGGGCTACGACTTCCTGAGCATTGACAGAATGGAGGATGTTCATTCCCGTATCGATGATGGTCCGGATATTGTCCGGCGCTAAGCGCATCCCCAAGGCATCGGCGTCGACGAGGGCGAAGAAGCTGCCGCCGAAGGCGATGTCCAGGGCGACATGGCCTAAGCCATCGACGGGAACGGTGACACCTGTCCGATATAAGAAGCAGGGCACGTTGGTAATGGTCACTTCTACGGCCCGGCCAGCTTCGACTTTAACATGGGCTTTGATGAGACCTGACGGCGCATCGAGGCAGATATCCGTATACGGTTCGTGGACAGGTATCATCTGTTCATTGACCAGTACCGTCGCGACGCCGATGGAGCCGTGGCCGCACATGTTCAGGTAGCCACCGCTGTCCATGAAGACGACGCCGACGTCGGCTTCCTCATGGACCGGCGTCATGAGGATGGCGCCGAACATATTCGTATGGCCCCGGGGCTCCAGCAAGATGGCCTTGCGGTACGTATCGTAGTGCTTGGCGATGTACTGCTTCTTTTCCATCATCGTCTGACCTGGCGCGTGAGGAAATCCATTGACGACGATGCGCGTCGGTTCTCCCATGGTATGCGAATCGATGACCAGGATTTTTTCGTCGCCCCGCAATTTTTCCATCAAGCGTTCCTGATTAGCATGCCACATCGAATCCCCCCTTCCACTCTTATATTTTTATTACACATTATGGCGATATTCATAGGGAAGAACTTTCAGACCATTATAACTCGGGCAATCGCGGACCCATTCCAGGGATTCCTTGAGGATGGCCGTCTGCATGGGGATATTGTTCGGTTCGCCGGCGTTGGATCCGATAGGTACGTGCGGCGCTGTAATGCGCGGAGCGCCTTGCTGACGGGCAATAGGCGGCAAGGCGGCGATGACGCAGCAGCTCATGCCTTCGGCTTCGCAGCAGCGGGTGACGATGGTTGCCGAACGGTGGCAGGTCCCGCAGCCGCCCGTACAAAGGACGACGTCGACGCCCTGGGCTTTGAGCTTCTTGGCGATTTCCGGGCCCGTTTCGTTGCGGAATTTTTCGACGTTGCCGCCGCCACCCATAAAGGTATATGTTTCTTCCGGCAGGGAGCCGATGAAGCCTTCTGCCACCAGTTCGTGCAAGCGGTCGATGGGGAACATGGCGTTGACGTCCTTATTGATATCGGAGTTATCGAAGCCGCCGTGGGTGACCATCAGGTTCGACGATGGCGTATCGAAGGGGATGACGCGATAGGTGAAATCCCCGGATGTATTGAACGGCGTCTGGTCTTTTTTATGGATGCCGCCAGCTGTGATGAAGGCGACTTTACATTCGCTCAGTGGTTTCTTTAATTCGGTAAATACCGGTTTCGGTGTAACGGGAACGAAGATTTCCGAACGCATCCCTTCTACAGTCGTCAAATTCATAACTACCCCTCCTATAGTTCATCAACAGCCGCCATAGGGCTGATGTAAAATTCAGTATACTGCCCTTTTTCCAGGGCCACATCCGTAAAGACCCAGCGCCGCGGCACGGCAATGGTGGCCAGGCCGCCGAGGCAATCGGCTTTGATGGCCGTATCATTGACTTCGCTAAGGACGCCGCCGGCCAAGACCGGTGTGAATTCCCGGTCTGTCTGGAGCGGCGCATAATCGTAATCGAGCGGGGCCTTTACGATCTGCATATAACTAAAATAGAATCGGAATTTCCGGCCTTCCCGAGGCTGATGAAGGAACAAAGACGGTGCTGCGTGGATCACGCCTAGTCTCCCCCGCAGGTTGAGCACCACGTCGTCAGCAGCGGTCTTGGTAACCGTCCCTTCCATGAGTACCGGGTTGATCTGATAGTCGAGTTTTGCCATCAATGGAGCGTCCCTTTATCGAGGAGAACTGTTTCCGGGAGACCGAGGAGTTTATTGTTAGCGTTTATAACGGCGTTATCCCATTTTTTCGGTGCTGCCGCAATGGGGACGCCGGCCATCTTATTCTTGAGCATCTGGATAGCCCGGGCTGCCACTTCTTTCGTGACGCACGAGCAGCCGGCGACGTCGTTTTCAAAACCGCCTTGGTCCATATTTTCTTCGACCATGGCATCGGCATAGGGATTGCCAACGACGAGCTGGCCCTGGTAGGCGCAGAAGGAAACGCCCACGACGGGGATACCCCGCTTGCCAGCCTGGCCGATATGCTGGATGAAGTCGATGTGGTTGTTGCCAAAACCTTCCGTCGTAATGATGCAGCCGTCGATGTCCAGGCTTTCCAAAAGCGAACCCAAGCGGTCCGAAACCCAGAGCTTTTCGTCATTGACCTGAGGGGACCCGACGAAGACGACGCCGATGAGGTCCAGTTCATCATCCTTAGCCAGGCCTTCGACCAAGGGTTCGCGGATATAGTGGCGGGTCATTTCTTTCGTAGCCGGTCCAATGCAGGTCAAAGCGTGGATGGAACCGTCGCGGACCTGGTTCGGCGTCAAGACGATGGGCACGTTGCCGAGGTCGACGTTTTTCTGACCGCCCATGACGCCGCACGGTTCATTCGGGCAGAGAACATTATCATGCATAGCCCCTTGGCCCATGATTTCCTTGACCAAGACGACGCGGGGATTGCCTTTCCGGCGCAGGTCTTCGCAAACTTCTTCACGGACGACTTCACCGTCGTATTTCTTCAATTCGTTGCGGACGGCCTGAATGATGTAGTCTTCGCATTTATGAGCGGCAAAAGGTCCCGGACGGGTCATGCCGGTAAGCCGTTTGATGACGGCATGGCAGCGGATGATGATGTCCCCTTCATCGGCACAGCCAGGATGGCCGAAATACATCTTTTCATCGAGGAAGCCTTCGGAGGAACCGAATTCATGAATCTGGACACCGTCTTCGTCGACGCCGGTGAGCATGAATACGACGCCATCGGCGACCTTGGTGACGCCTTCACCGAGTTCGCCTTCGACTTTCGTCGCAATAGGCGCGACGTCCATGATGGTGTCGGTGTAGACATGGCGTTTGTCGGGATAAATGACATCCAGGCTCATGCTGACGCAGAGCGGGTCTTCTTTGACGGCCTTATCGACGATAGAGCCGTCGATGAAGATTTTCCCATTTTCGATGGCCGTCTTGTCGCTGATTTCGACATCGGTGATCTTGATGTGTTTCTTGATCAGCTTGCGGATGACCTTCTTTTCGCCCTTCCCTTCAGCCGGAGCTGCCGGCAGCGGGCCAGCGGCACCCAGGATGGTACCGGCCGGGATATCCAGGCTCAGGCCTTCAAGTTTATCTATTTTCAAGTGGATCGTACCGGATGGAGCAGCCGGTGCGGCCGGAGCGGCTGACTTAGCCGGTTCTTCAACAGGTGCAACCGGTACGGACTTGGCATTGACTTTATCCAGGACCTCTTTGGTAATCGGCGTCAAGGCTTCGACATCCTGCAAGAGCGTGCTGCCCAGGACTTCTTCGATGGTCAGGCCGTCATCGCTGAGCGTGAGCAGGCCGGCATCGACCATGTCGTCGAAGAGCGTCGGGTCTTCCAGGTCATCGGCTCCGATGACCGTCCCCTTGGCCCGGCGGCAGCAGAAAACGGCAGGATCCGTAAGGTGTTTCTGTAAGGTATCTTTAGTAATAGACATACAATCACTCCCCCTGTGTAGTATGAATTATGCCTTGATGCGGCGGATTAATTTATGGTGGACAGCCCGCAGGGCACCATCGGTACAATGGTAGACCGGCAAATGGAGCTGTGGCGCACAGGCCATGACCGTATTGGTACAGTCCGTGCAGTTGCTGATGAGCAGGGCCTGGGCCCCTTCTTTATTCAAGGTCATGACCCGTTGGACTTGTCCCGGGCAATGGCCGGGATTATCGCATTTGCGGACGCCTGGCTTGACTTCGTGAGCCTGTTTGCAGAAGGCGACGCCGGCGACGGCAGAACCCATGGACGCTGCCATTTCCCGTAGCCGTTTTTCATCGGCGCCGCAGGCACAGACGAGAAGCCCTATTTTTTCAGGTCCTGGCAAAAACGTTTCTGCCGCAATGATGCCGCCTGTCGTCTTGACGATAGGCGCATCCAGCGTCGTCCGCTTGCCCATGAACGGGCCTCCCATGATGAGCTCGCCATATTCCTTTCCCAAGCCGCCGGCCCGTTCCAAGACATCGCTGACAGCCATGCCCAAGGGCATATCATGGAAAATCTGGACTTCCGGGCCATTCAACTTGCCCGCTACGGTCAAGTCTTTGTCGATGAGCGGTTTCTTAGCATCGACGGCTTCGGCCATGCGCTGGAGCGTTTCCACATTGATGATGACGGCTCCGGCTTTCGACGGCAGGCTGCCGGCATCGAGGAGCGTCCCTAGGACTTCCCGGACGACGGCCCGTTCTTCCCCAACAGGATAGATATTGGGCAAAAAATGAAGGGCCAGGCGGTCATCATCAGCAATAGCTTGATGTAAAGCCCGGACGGCGTCACCGTGGATGGCTTTGATGGCGATGACACCTTTATCGGCATGGACGAGGTCCATAGCCAGCTGCAAGCCGCGTATCATCGGACGGCAATCTTTTTCCAAGGCGTCGATATTATGGTTCAGGATGGGTTCACACTCTGAAGCATTGGCAATGACGACACCGCCATGAGAAAAAGGAACGGCCAGTTTCTGATACGTCGGGAATCCGGCGCCGCCCAAGCCGACGATTCCGGCCTGACGGATACACTCCAACGGCGCTTGTGCCGTAAGGGGCACGTAGTCTTTCGGCTGGACGTCGTCAGCTCGAACGATGACGGCATTCCCCGTCACTTCCAGGACCATCCCGGATACACTCGTATATATCGGGCTTCCTAATCCTTCCCCAGCCTCAGCGATGCATTGGCCACGCTGTACCCTGTCTCCAGGCTGGACCACCGGGACCGATGGGGCACCGATGTGCTGCGAAAAAGGAAAAACAAAGGGTCTCACGTCCGTCCACCTCCTAGGATCATGATGCTTAGATTCTTTCTTCGCTTGATGTCCTCAAGCATGGCCTTAGTATAGTCTCCAGACAGGTTGAAAAAAACAGGAAAACTTGAAATTTTCATGAATTCGCCTTATTCGCCTTATTTTTTATCGATAAATTCTGTGTTACAATAATAAAAACACCCTTATTTCTGGAGGAGTGAATAAAAAAGCTGCCATATAGAGGGGGAATGATACATGATCGTAGAAACCTACCCGATTGCATTGAAGAAATTCATGAAATTCACGAAAACAAAATCTGTGACCTTGGCAGAACGCATCGGTTACGATGTATCCTATATCAGTAAGTGGATCAACGGAGCCAAGCTGCCATCGTCACGGGCTATAGAACGCGTCAATGAAGATGCGGCTGCACTCTTTGCTGAAACGATTGAAAAACTCGATCGCCGCGAAGATTGCTGCCGCTATTTTTCTTTTCCCGACACGACAGAAGACCTGGCCTTCGCCATCAGCGACTATCTAAGCCGGGCCTACCGCACGTCGCTCCAAAGCGGACGCACTGAAAAAAGCAAGAAATCCTGGCCTGTCCGCATCGTCACGAGCCATCAGAAAGCCGCCCACTTCTTAAAAGATTTATTCCGAAAAAAAATCCCTACCCTGACGGGCAAGGAAGAATTAGTCATTTATGGAGAATTCTTTGATTTCTATGACGATGGCTTTTGGTCTTACCTCGACGTGCCGTCCCACTATAAACGCCTGCGCATCCGCATCGGTCTGGACAAGGAAAAACTGCGCCGCCATCCTAAATACGTGACCCGACTCTACGCCGTCCTCAATCGCTTCATGGATGCAGAATTCACTTTTTACGACTTCTCTGCCCTGAGCGACGCCAACCTCATCATCCTCAAGGACCAGTTCGTCATCCAGTATTCGCTTCAAAGCCACCGGGGGATGATGATGTGTTCCTATATCGATGATCCAGCCGTCGTTCACGACATTTACGAGCGCTTTGGCGTCCACCATACGCCGAAACTCCTCACGCATATCCAGAGTCCCTGGAACGACGACTACGGCTATCGCACATCCTTCTATGAAACGTCGCGGTTCTGCTTTTTCCTGACCAACGGCATCGAATACCTCCTGCCGCAGGAAGTATTCGACCGGCTCATCGCCGAATCGCCGGCTGACCGAGCCGGCAATATCGAACGGCTACGCATTACCTGGGAAGAAATCATCGCCAAAGCCCGTGTATCGCTCATCGTGCCGACGCCGTCCTTCATGCGATATCTGGAAACGGGCCACATCGACCTGACCGACGTCCAGTATACCTTGACACCAAGCGAACGGATTGAACATTTGAAGGTCATCGCCCGGACGCTGACCCAGAGCCAGGGCATCACCTTGGGGACTATGCACTTGTCGCCGGCCTTCCTGTCCTACAAAGAAGCCAACCTGTCCTTTTATTCCAACTACCGCATGAGCTTCTTCAAAAAGAATACCCTGGCCATGAACAGCCAGGCCGACCCGTTCTACATCATCGTCGACAAAGAGTTGGATAAGATGGTCCTGGACTACTTCGACAGCATGACAAAGGCGTCATACTGCCAGCCTTGCAGCGGTCCGGAACTGGAAAGCAAAATTAAGATTTACCAAAATATGCTGGAAAAAATCACCAGTTTAGCTGGAGCATAGAAAAAGAGGCTGTCGCATGAAGACAGCCTCTTTTTGCGTTGTAGGGCGGGCTTGCCACGTGCAAGCCCCTACGGACTACAACCTATTATTTACATGGAAATCTTGCTGGTCTTGGTCCAGATACCCATCTTTTCTGCATCTTTGATGAGTTCTTCACGGAAGTCCGGATGAGCGATGTTGATCAAGGCTTCGGCGCGTTCCCACGTCGATTTGCCTTTCAGCAGGGCTGTACCGTATTCGGTGACGATGTAGTGGACAGCCGAACGCGGCGTCGTGATGACCGTACCAGCCGGGAGGGTCGGTTTGATCAGGGATTCGACATGGCCGTCCTTGAATTTACGCGTCGAATGGACGCAGATGAAGCTCTTGCCGCCGTTGGATGCGAAAGCGCCCTGGGCGAAGTCGAGCTGGCCGCCGGTACCGCTAATCTGCTGATAGCCAGCCGTTTCAGCGTTGACCTGGCCATAGAGGTCGAGGTCGATGCAGCCGTTGATGGAGATGAATTTATCGATGCTGGCAACGACGCCGACGTTGTTGACGTAGCTTACCGGCGCATTGAAGACGATCTGGTTGTCGTTGATGAAATCATAGAGGCGCTGTGTACCGCCGGCAAAAGCATAAATAATTTTGCCCTTATCGCGGTTCTTATTGCCCGTAATCTTGCCGGCTTCATAGAGGTCGACATAGGAATCGACGAGCATTTCCGTATGACCGCTCAAATCTTTGACATCCGATTCAGCCAGTTTGCGGCCGACAGCCGACGGGATACCGCCGATACCGAGCTGAAGCGTACTGCCGTCTTCAATCATGGGGATGATGTAATCGGCGATTTTGTCGTCGACCGGCGTACCTGCCCGGTTGGGGATCTGCGGCATAGGATGATTCGAACCTTCGACGACATAGTCAACGTCGCAGAGGTTCAGTTCCGTTTCATAGCCCAGGGCTTTCGGCATGTTCTGGTTGACTTCGAGGATGATCGTCTTAGCTGCACGAATCAAGCCGCGAAGGTCCGAAGCCTGAGGCCCGAGATTGAAGTTGCCCCACTGGTCCATAGGATGAACCTGGATGATGAGTTTATCGATGTTTTCCCAATACTTCGGCAATTCGTTGAAGAGAATAGGAATGAACCAGCAGCGGCCATCTTTGGACATTTTGCGTTCAAACCCGTTCATATGAGCCGTTGCGAAACGGATCTGTTCGTTCGAGTCACTATTCAGATATGCTGCATACGGTTCGTCTTTGACGACGGTCGTAGCGACGATTTCAACGCCGTGCAGGTCTTTGGCCCGTTTACCGATTTCGATATCGATATCATACGGAGCAGCGCAGCCGAGGCCATAAGAAACGCGGTCGCCATCTTTGACGAGGGCTGCCGCCTGTTCGGCCGTAATCAATTTTTTCTTATACTCTTCCGGAATTTGTGAAAGTTTGTACATTCTAAAGTCTCCTCCTTCATGACTTTGCAATAGTAGTATGAGATAACCTTACATATAGTATAAAACTTTCCTGCGACAACTGCAACGACATTTTGTGAAAAATATTACAAAATCTGGAGGTAGAACGTCTAAAAAAGCTTTTGTTTTATGGTACAATTATATTATTGTCACTTTGACGAATCCACAATAAAGGAAGGTTTATCTCATGTATCAGTCACAAGCAAAGGGCACGATACTGCTGCTCATTACAGCCCTCATCTGGGGGGCGGCCTTTGTCGCTCAGAGCGTCGGCATGGACTATATCGGCCCTTTTACTTTCAGCGCCGCCCGCGATGTCATCGCCATCGTCGTCCTGATTCCCGTAATCCTGCTGTTTACCGATAAAAGGGCAGATGGGACGTATCCGCCGATTTTGCACCAGTTGAAGCCGGACCGCATCACCCTCATAGGCGGGGCCTGGTGCGGTCTGGTCCTGGGCGCTGCCGACACGCTGCAGCAGGTCGGTATCTCCATGACGACAGCCGGGAAAGCCGGTTTCATTACGGCTTTGTACATCATCCTCGTCCCCCTCCTGGGCCGCTTCATGGGCCGTAAGGTCCCACGGATCATCATAGCCTGCGTCGCCCTAGCCATTGTCGGCTTTTACCTCTTATGTATCAATGACGATTTCCAAGTCTCTTTCGGCGACTTTCTGGTCCTCTGCTGTGCCGTCTTCTTTGCCCTGCACATCCTGGTCATCGACCACTTTCTCTTAAAAAAGGCCAACAGCGTCAAGCTGTCCTGGGTCCAGTTCGCCACGGCCTTTCTCTTTTCCGGTACGCTGACAGTCCTCTTCGAGCAGCCCGACTGGTCTGCCCTGTGGGCTGCCAAATGGCCCCTACTCTACGCTGGCGGCCTATCCAGCGGCGTCGCCTACACCTTGCAGATCGTCGGCCAGAAATATACCGAACCGACAACGGCGACCCTCATCATGAGCCTGGAATCGGTCTTTGCCGCCCTGGCAGGCTGGCTCATCCTGGGAGAAGTCATGACGGCCAAAGAACTGACAGGCTGCGTCCTCGTCTTCGCCGCCGTCATCTTAGCGCAGATTCCCTTGCCGCACATCTCTTTCCGACAGAAGAATCATAACCACCAGTAAAACTGGTGGTTTGCTCAGGCCCTATAAGGGCCTAACTCCCGTGGTAGCACTCTAAAGAGTGCACCGAATAAAAGTCTGGCAATCACACTTTTATTACAGGCTGCCCCCTACTCGGGGGCTTTTTTTGGCCTACTTTTTCCTGCTACCCGTAAACGGGTCTACGTATTCCTTGAAATCTAATGTATCCATTTCAATATCTTCTTGTAATTGATTGCGAATATACTCCTTAATAGCTCCTTCATATTTTCCCACTGTATCCACATAATAACCTCGGCGCCAAAAATGTCGATTCCCATATTTATATTTCAGGTTTGCATGGCGGTCAAAAATCATCAGGCTACTTTTACTCTTTAAATATCCCATGAATTGAGATACGCTAAGATGCGGTGGAATAGCCACTAAAGTGACCTTAATATCTTTCCTATATCTTCTTTTATTTGTCCATAAATAATTTGTCTACGGTACTTAGGCGCAAATACAATATGATACTTGCATCGCCATTTGCTATGTGATAAACTTTTTACGTCATTCATTGACATGAACCTCTCTTCTGAATAATGTAGTGGTTGCCAGACCATCTACATTGTATCATGAGAGGTTCTTTTTTTACTTTAAGAAATTTTACTTACCCCCAGTTGAACTGGGGGTTTAATCATGCCTATTCGGCGCCAAAAAAATCCCTGAAAAAGGAACCATTGTTCCTTTTCCAGGGAAGAAGGGTGGGCATTTATCTAAGCGCAGAGCATGATTTACTTGCAGTAAGCAACTACTTCTACCTCTACATCGCCATTCATGGGGAGTTTGCCGATTTCCACACAAGACCGGGCAGGCAGCGTTTTCTTAAAGAAACTGGCATATACGGCATTAACAGCACCAAAATCATTCATATTAGGAAATGCACCTACATTTGCCAGATTCCAATAGGGAATCATGACAGCTCCCAATACGGCTATAACGATTAATTTCGTCAGTACCATACCGGTCGATACTTTAACCTGATTCTGCAAGAAGTCTCCCGCCTC